>JBFZBL010000001.1:0-6747 GCA_041308485.1 Phycisphaerae bacterium
CGAATCGGGGCCGCTTTTTCACGGCGAGATTTCAATACCGCAATCGCTTCGTCAGCGGTTGTTTTGCCCGGGCAATGACGCATCGGCTGGACGGCACAGCCGGTAAAAAATAATACCAACAATAACAATGCAGCCCGATTTGACAATTACAGCTCTCCCTGGAGAATCTGACCCATTTGTGAGGTTAGCTGGGCGACCTGTTCCTCGCCCAGATTGGGATTGACCACTTCGGCAAAATCCTGAGTGCCGGTGATTCTCAATCGCCAGATTTCCTTGCCGTCCTGAGTCCGCGACGAGTCGTATTTAAGCCGACGCCTGCGCATCAGGACAAGCGTGAGGACAAAACGAAAATTGACCTTTTCCTGTTCTGTCTCCGTCGCCAGCCGTTCGAAGAACGCCATCAGCATATCGTCATCAATAAACAACTGCCTTTTCTGTTCAGGGGAAGGAAGTTTGGTCTTCCAGTAGCAGAAGACCTCCGGCTTTTGCTGCGTCCACGCCTCGGCGGAGAAATCGCGTCTTGCGAATCCCTGTTCGGTCTGGACGAGCGTTGCGTAGTATTCCTCGCCCGGCTGAATTTGCCTGCCTGTAGAACTGCATTGTCCCAACGGCTTATCTATTGTCCATTCGTCCATAATATATTATTTCGACTCCCTGATGTTTTTCTGTTACTGAAATTTCAACCATTTGCATATATTACTTACGGTTACGGGGCCGATACCCCGCACATTGTCGAGGTCGTTACAATTCCGAAATGCCAAATCCCCCCTGCCATCCCGCTTAAACTGCTCACGATAGCTTATTATCGCCTGTGCCCTTGCGGGCCCGATACCCGGCAGCATCATCAAGCCCGCCGCAGAAGCATTATTCGGATTTACCCTGCTTTCCAATTCGACAGGCACCGCTATGCCTTCCGCATTGACACTGCCAATCGTAAAATACAGGCAAAATACTACAGCCAGGCAAGAGGCGATAACAAACGCAAGCAACTGAATCCTGTTCATACCGATAATCCGTTACCGGCCAAATATACGGTCGTGGAATCTCTTCATCGCCAGATATGATTCCTTGGGTTCGAGCCCCGCCGTCAAAAGTCCGCTGTCGGGAATGGTCCCTTCCGCCGAATCGGCAAAATTAGAATACATAACCCCGTCTATGCAGGCCTTGCTGAGCGCTATCCTGTAAAACTGGTCGAGCCACTCGGCCTGCTTGAGCTTGTCCCAGGGACCGTGCCAGAAGCCGGCAACATCAGCGGCTGAAGAGCCGCCCGCATCGCGTCCCGGAACCTCAACCTGCGTAATATATATCGGCCTCGATATAGGAGCGAAAGAATCCAGAATGGCCGAAATCTGCATCATATCGCGAACGTGCATTCCTGACTCGTCGATGCCGAACCGCATTGTTAGTCCAAAGGCGTCAAAGTTTATGCCGCTCTGAATCACCATATCCATATAGACCAGCGGAGGAATGGTGTCCGCGGTCTGCCCGTAATACTCGCCCCAGGGATTGCTGATTTCTATTATCCGCAGCGCCCTCTCGGCGGCAGCCTTGACCGCCCTGTTGGCCGCACGCGTTATCTCCAGAACCTGCTCGAAACCGAATCCGAAATGATTGAATGCGTTAAGTCCGCTGATGACGTTCCACGTCCTGACCATACCGCCATATCTGGAAGCGGCCGCCGAAACAAACTCGTAGGAGCACTCCCGGATTTTCTCAAAATCGGCGTTACTTTCGAGCAGCCATTTTGGCAGGTATTCTTTGGCAAAACAAAGCAACGGCCCCGCGCCAATGGCCAGTTTTCTTTTACTCAGCATACTTATACAGGCGTCGAGTTTTGAAAAATCGTATTTGCCTCTTTCCAGCTCAATTTGTCCCCAGTTGAAAGGCACCATCGCCAGGCCGAATGCGCCGGCCAACTGCTCAAGATAAGCCGGGTTGGCGACCTGCCTGGGGTCAATCCAGCAGCCAAGGCAGCCGCGACCGAAACCGTGATTTTTACCCCGCGTCGCGAAAAGAAGCTTTGCATGTCTTGCCGCCAGCGATTCTGAAAAAACAATCGCTTTTTGAAGCGCCTGGTCCGCAACCTGCGAGGCGACAGGCCCGTCAGAGATATCCTGTATAGCCTTGATGAATAAATCCTGCATCTCTCCGTAAATCGCCGCGGTATCCTCGGCGTCCTCAAAAATCGACCAGTCTTCACGTTTGTTGATGATTTGCATCAGCCGGCCCCGAGCCAGTTCCAGATTAAGGTTGTATGGCTCAGGCCTTTCGGGCAGACAAGTCGTCGACAGCAGAACCCTGCCGAAACCTTCAACCGGCCACAGCAACGCCACTCCGGCGGTTTCATCGCTTGGCTTGTAGCACTCCAGAACGCCATCGACAAAGGCAACCTGTGCTTTGCGAATTGCCATACCGTCGGAGCCGAACATATATGCCCCGTGAAGGGCAAATTCCTTAACACGCTCACCGTTGTTAAAAATCTGAAATCTCACGGTATTCCTTTATCTGAAAATAAGCCGTTACACTATTCAATAAACAGCCGTGTGATTATAACATCAGCGACTTCAAAGGCAAATAACCTTAAGACCATTTTCTTTCGATAGCGATTTGGTTTGTCAGAGGTTGACGGCTATTCCGCGGTCGCGGAGGTATTCCTTCATCTGGGTAATTGTGTAGCTTTCGAAATGGGTAATTGAGGCCATAAGGACGGCTTCGGCGTGGCCCTCGACAACAGCCTCGTAAAGGTGCTCGAGAGTGCCCGCGCCGCCTGAAGCGATTACTGGGATACCGACCGCGTCGGCGACTGCACGGGTTAATTCAATATCATAACCCTTCTGTGTACCGTCGGCATCCATACTTGTAAGCAAAATTTCGCCCGCGCCGCGTTTCGCGCCCTCGGCCGCCCATTCGACTGCGTCGATATCGGTCGCCTCGGTACCCGCCTTGACGGTAACCTGCCAGTGCCCGGCCCTGGTTTTCGACCGGCGGGCGTCGATGGCAAGAACGACGCACTGATTACCGAATCGCTGGGCGGCTTTGGTGAGAATATCGGGATTTTTTACAGCGGCGGTATTTACGGAGCATTTCTCCGCGCCGCTTCGCAAAAGCTCATCCATCTGCTCAATAGAGTTTATGCCCCCACCTACCGTAAACGGGATAAAGACATTTTCGGCGACTTTGCGAACAAGCTCAACGATTGTCTTGCGCGAGCGAATCGTCGCGGTTATATCGAGAAAGACAAGCTCATCGGCCCCGTCGTCGCTATAACGGGCGCCAAGCTCGACCGGGTCGCCGGCATCCCTGAGATTTAGAAAATGCACGCCCTTTACCACCCGGCCATCTTTAACATCGAGACAGGGAATGATTCTTCTGGTCAGCATCAGTCACCTCTCCCATTGGCTATCCGGGCAAAGTTGCGAAGCACCTGCAAGCCCTGCTGGCCGCTTTTTTCGGGGTGGAACTGAGTTCCGTAAATGTTGCCTTTCTGAATGGACGCGGGCAACTGGAAACCATAATCGGTATAGGCGATTTTGGCGGTTTTATCGGTAACTTTGGCGCAGAAAGAATGCGCAAAATAGAAGTGCTTTTCGCCTCCTAAGCCGTCAAATAACGCCATATCACTTGGCAATACAACCTTGTTCCAGCCCATGTGCGGTATGACACGACCGGGCGGAATAGGAACAACATCACCCGATACGAGGCCCAGGCCGTTGTGTATGCCAAATTCGCAGCTTTTGTCAAAAAGCATCTGGAAGCCCACGCAGATACCGAGGAGTGGTTTACCCGACAGGGCAAGGTCTTTGATTACCGAACCGAGCGAGCCAAGGGCGTTTACAGCAAACCCAAAGGCGGCAACACCCGGCAGAACCAGCGCCGAGGCGGCCTCAATCTTTTTGCGGTCGCAGCTCAGCTCGACCGGACAACTCAAGTGCTCAAAGGCATTGCAGACGCTTTTTACATTCCCAACGTTATAGTCGATAACAACAAGCATATAAAAAATCCAAACTCAAAGTTTAATCGAACATCAACCGATGAACGGGGTATTATAGTTTAACAAATTTAAATTGCCAGTCGAGTATAATCATCTTACAATATAGTATCAGTAAAACTGATACCGGTATAATGTGCTTCGCCAACGGTTTCAGTTCAATAAAAACGTAACCCATTGTCCCGAAAAACAGTTGGCTTACAATCGAGGGAATAAAAATGTGCGGCATAGTGGCGTATCTGGGTCAAAAGACAGCTCAGTCAATCCTTATCGAGGGACTCAAACGCCTCGAATACCGCGGTTACGACTCGGCGGGCGTAGCGCTCTTAAGCAACGGCGTTATCAAGGTCAAAAAAACAAGCGGCAGAATCGCCGCACTTGAGGCGATTCTCGATAAGCCCCAGCCGAACGAAACGCTGGGGCTGGGGCACACCCGCTGGGCAACCCACGGCGTCCCTAACCAGATAAATGCCCATCCCCACATGGATTACACCGGAAAAATAGCCGTTGTTCACAACGGCATCATCGAAAACTACTCGACGCTGAAAACCTGGCTTCAAAACGAAGGTGTAACTTTTGTCAGCGACACTGATACTGAAGTGGCAGCAAATCTTATAGGCTACTTCTACGAAAAATGCGACGCGGGCGAGCGGACACGCAAACCCCAGGGCCAAAACAGGTTCGAATGGGCAGTACAACGGGCGTTACAGGAAATTCACGGGACTTACGGGCTTGGCATACTGTGCGCGGACTGCCCGGATATGTTCATAGGCGCCAAAAAGGGAAGCCCGCTGATTTTAGGGGTCAGCGAAGGAGAGTATATCCTCGCATCCGATGCCGCGGCTATTATTGAGCACACAGCCAAGGCAATTTACCTCTCGGACAATGAAATGGTAATCGTTACAGCGGACGGATTCCATACCAAGACCATTGATAACATCGCGGTAACCAAGTCGCTTGAGAACATCGAATTCTCACTCGAACAAATCGAGCTTGGCAGTTTCAAACACCACATGCTCAAGGAAATCTTCGAGCAGCCCAAGGCGCTTGCAACCTGTATGGGCGGCAGAATCGACCCCCAAAACGACAAAATACACCTCGGGGGCATCCGCGAGCAATTGCGGGCGATGACACACATAAAACGGCTGATTATCACCGCCTGCGGGACGGCGTTTCACGCGGGGCTCGTCGGCGAATTCCTGTTCGAGCAGCTGGCGAGAATAACCACCGAGACCGAATACGCCAGCGAATTTCGCTATCGCAACCCAATAATAGAAGACGACACAACCGTCATCGCGATAAGCCAGTCGGGCGAGACAGCTGATACGCTTGCCGCCGTCGAACAGGCAAAAGAACGCGGCGCAACGGTACTGGGTATAGTTAACGTCGTCGGCTCATCAATCGCCCGCGCAACCGACGCCGGGGTATATCTGCATGCAGGCCCGGAAATCGGTGTCGCCAGCACCAAGGCGTTTACAGCCCAGGTGGCCGTGCTGACAATGCTGGCGATTGAGCTTAGCAGAAGAAGACACGTAAGCAGTGACGAAGCCACAAGATACATAAAAGAACTGGCTAAAATACCGGATAAAATCTCGCAAATCCTTAAGCAGTCGGAACATATCCGGACTATTGCCGAGGCGAATATCAACCAGAACAACTGGCTGTTTCTTGGCCGGGGCATAAATTACCCCGTCGCGCTGGAAGGCGCTCTGAAGCTCAAGGAGATAAGCTATATTCACGCCGAAGGATTGCCCGCTGCGGAGATGAAACACGGCCCCATCGCCCTGATTGTCGATGGTATGCCCGCCGTATTTATCGCCACCAACGGCCCACAATACGAAAAAATCATAGGCAACATCTCCGAGGTCCGGGCAAGAAAAGGCAAAACCATTATCGTCGCCACCGAAGGCAATGACCACATCAGGCAGTATGCTGATTACCTGATAACCGTCCCTGATGCGCCGGAATTATTGCAGCCGATACTCACCGTCATACCGCTGCAGCTGCTCGCCTATCACGCGGCCGTCCTTCGCGGCCACGACGTCGACAAGCCGCGAAATCTCGCAAAGAGCGTTACAGTCGAGTAACATGCGACGAAGAATTCCCAACGGCTTCACCATCGTCGAGCTGCTCGTCGTCATCGCAATTATCGCCGCGGTAATGGCCATACTTCTGCCCGGACTGGGAAAGGCAAGGGCGATGGCAAAACGAGTCAGGTGTGGCTCAAATCTGCATCAAATCGACCTGGCAATGCATTCGTATCTCAGTTCGAACGATGACAAATACCCTTGTGCCCAGGACCCGCTTCCTAAAAGGCAGCCGACAGACCCCAATATCTGGCTTTGGATGGGGCGAGGGTGGAAAGGATTTATCGCTCCTCACCTCGGAGTAAATATCAACGCCAAAAACCCTTCGGTTCTTCTTTGTCCGTCGGATAACATTGCCCCCGTGAAATGGGAATCAACAAGCTACTCATATTCGCTGGCGTTTTATCATAAGCCGGAAGATATCGACAGTTTGAACAGCCCCTATAGCGATCTTACCACGCTGCCGCCGGCAGCACAAAAGCCTACAAATGTCGTCAAACCAGCCGGTAAAATAATTATCGGAGAATGGATGAGCAATCATCCCATCGAGAAGACGGATTCCGGCTGGTGGTGCTGGACGGGCAGCCGAAACTTCTTATTCGCTGACGGCCACGTCCGTTTTCTCGATTCCAACAACATTAATCCGGCCCGCGATGGCTTTCCAAACCCGAA
>JBFZBL010000002.1:0-15647 GCA_041308485.1 Phycisphaerae bacterium
TCTGAATGTCGCCTCTTCTATGGAGGTCAGAAGCTGCTCATCGGTCATCGCGTAAGTTGCGGCGGAAACAATATCAGATGTACTGGATTCAATGCCGCCGACGACGGAAACCACGTAATAATATTTTGTCGAGCCGTTTGTTCCGAGAAAGTCGCTGTAGACGCCTACACGATGAACATAAGCATTCAGCTTAGTGAAAGGACCCGCCGCAGAATCGGAACGGTAGATATTTTAACCATCCGCTCCTGCTACTGGGTTCCAGCGTAAATCTATTCTGCTGTCGTGGCCGGTCGCAATCAGGCCGTTGGGTTCGTTAGGTTCGCTAGGTTCGCTCCCAACCAGCCTTATATTGTCAACGTACAACGTGCCACTGTTGGCACCATAATCTTCAAAAACGAGGGCGGAGATGTGGTCCAATAATCCAGGATTAAATGAGCTTACATTCATTTCAATTGTAAACCATCTGTTATTTTCAGTCGGCACGATATCGCCGCGGCTCCAGTTGCCCGGCACCCAGTTATCACTCCAGATACCGATAAGTCCCGTCGGCAGGAATAAAGCCGCTCCAGTCGGTATGAAAACATCGACAAGGGCTTTGTCAAAGCCGGCCAAATCGTAGCTCAAACCTCCGTGGTAGATTTCGACTTTGCGGTCGGGTTGCCCTGTCCATGTCGCCTTGAGGACATAACTGCCCTGCGTGGCAGCCGGTGCGCCGCCGGTGCCGGCCAGTACTTTCGTGAGCGTCATTCCTGTATCAGGGGAACTGAGGGTAAGATTTGTTTCTGATGTCTCATAACTTACAACGGTAAGTTCCGAAGCCGATGCTGTCGCGGCAGCTGCCAGCACGATAAGGAGCAGATATTTTATCTTAGAGCACATAAATTTTTCCTTCTGTATTCCATGGGGCTGACTCCTTCGATGTCTTCGAAGTATCGAGCGATGTGGGCAACATTAGCGAAACCGAGTTTTGCGGCGATTTCCGAGATATTGTCCGATGTCCCAAGTAGCATTTTTGAAATCAATTGTACTTTTGTTAGTTTAATTTCCCGATGAATCGAGCGATTAAGTGATTTTTTGAACCTTCTTTCAAGTTCTCTTCGCGAAACCGAAACGTGATTGGCGACATCGCTCACCTGAATTTGTTTGTTGGCGTTATTTTTTATAAAATCAATAGCCTTTGCGACCAGACTATCAGAAACAGCGGGCGTGTTCATCACTTGTGCTTCCGGTATAAATCCCCGATAGCTTTCGACTGCCAGATTGTTTCTTAATAAATCGTTCATATAAATCAAAAAATCCTAAATCCTATTTTCTTCGCCGACGGCGGCAAGTCGGCGTTTTGCGAGCAAATCCTTAATTTCATAAGCACGGTTTTCAGTAAGAGGATATCTGGTTAGAATTACTATTGCCACTACGCATAACGCTGCAGGTAAACCGATCTCACAGAATCTAAGCCAAAACATGGTGGAATCTGTCTGCTGGGCAAAATCCGCATTATATCCTGTTACTTTTAGAAGATATCCGCTAATGACACATGCTATAGATACCGCTACCTTCCACCACCATCCGTAGACTGCGTAATAACTTCCCTCTCTTCTTTTTCCTGTTACAAGCTCATCCTCATCACAGATATCAGCGTTCATAGCATTTACAAGCGTGAAACACATCACCATCCCCCAAGATAATAAAATGGTAGGTATTATCGCCAGCCAAGGATATGTCTGGTTATAGCATACGATTTTTAAAAGTTGTCCAACTGTAATAATCGCAAAGGAGAATATAACAGTATTTGTTTTGCCCAGACGGGAAGATATCCATGTCATGGGGAATATACCAATAATACCGGTCACCGCCCAGATTGTTCCCATCCATCCCAACAATCCAGACGCAGCAGCTTTATCACCGGAATACACATAATAGATTACTATGAAATTGCTAAAGCCCATAACGAACTGGAAGCCGGTTATTACCAGCACGAAAACAACTACCAGCATCATAAATGTGCGATTCTTACAGGTGATTTTAAAACTTTCCCAGAATTTCACTCTCTTTTGTTTTTTAGCCTGTTTCAACTTATGCTCTTTACATGTAACGGCACATATGATTGCTGAAATAATCAGAATCAGCCCCAATCCTACACATACCCACTTCATGCCTTCAATTGCATCTTTAAAAACAGACCTGTGTGCGAAATAATACAGCCAAGGCGATGCAATGGCACCTACATTTCCAATGAAACTGGCATATGCAAATATCCGCGTTCTTTCATGGTAATCGTTAGTCATTTCAAGACCCAACGCGCCATGAGGCACGGCATAAATGGTAATCGCGGTATAAAAAATCAATGACGTCACTAAGAAATAAGCGAATATTGCATCTTTACTCCAGTCTTGGGGCACCATGAACAGTATCGCAAATGTAATACCAACCAGAATACCTCCTATCAGGATATATGGAATTCGCCGGCCAAATCTGGAGCGAGTGTTATCGGAAAGATTTCCAACCAGAGGGTCTGTGATCGCATCCCATAATCTCGGTATCGCCACTGCAAACCCGAGAAGAATCGGGCTGATTTTCAATAAATCAATGTAAAAAAGGCCCGTTAGCTGCATCAAAGAATTAACCGCTACGATTGTTACTACGGCACCGATTCCATAGCCAGCCTTTTGGATAAAAGGAAGTCTGTCTTCTTTAGCGGTAATGTGATGCTGTTTTAAATCCATTTTTACTTTCACATATAAATTTTTATAACGTTATTATTTCTGTCGAGTCTTTGTTTTAGCACTGAATCGGCCACAGATGCTCCGCCGGGGCGATAGGGATTTTGTTCTCTGTCAAAGCCGCATTGTTTTCCGTTGATTTCGATTCTGCTTACGCTGTTTTGATTTTTGCCTGCGTGATAGACAAGTTTTATATCTTTGCCGAGCAGATTTATATTGGCAGCGAGACCGTCGAATTTTGCTGGCATAACAGGGTCAAAAATGGTTTGTCCGCAGCTTTGGCGAATGCCGAGCAGATAACGAATGATGAAGCTGACGAACATTCCAGGTCCGCTGGAATAAACTCTCCAGCCGCCCTTGACCGGAATTTTACCTGCGATTAAGTCGTTGTATCGATTGCTCGCATCGCTGCGGTTGACGAAATCGGCATCGGAACTGCTGTAATAACAATTCGACTGGCGAATGTCGGCCTGCGGAACAATTTTTTGAATATCAATAGGGACAATCTGCGACAGAGCGTTTACAAATTCATCGGCAAACCCCAGGCGAGCCAGAGCCTCGGCATAACGCAGATGTGCGTGGGAATACATAAGGCCGATTTCTCGTCCGAAGAAAGCTGCGCTCTCTGCGCGTCTGAAAATTTTCTGAATTCCGCCATGGTATTTGACGGGTCTGTCCATCAGTCTTACACCATCGATGCCTTTCAGGTGTTTTTGTATAAGTTCGATGTGCGTTTTTGCCTGCTGAGGCGTAAATATGCCGCTTAAAATCCCCTGTACCATTGGAAGCAGACGGTAGTGAATGCCTGTTGTGTCGTCGCAGGGGTGCAGGAGCAAACCGAATTCATTTTCGCTGCTTCTAAGGCCGAAGCCTGCCACAACGCCGTCTTTGATTAAGAAGCTGTTGAAGTCAAATCGTATTTCTCTGGAGAGTTTTTCAAGCTGCTCGGCGGTTTCAATATCACTTGCGGCACGACACATTGCGGCCAATCGAGTGAAAGTTTCATAGCTAAGAGCGACAGTCCAGGAGCTTATGAGCCGATTTTTGAGGGATTTGTCGGCGGGCTGCATAGCATCGTCCCAGTCTCCGTCACCGTAATTTACAAGTTTTGTATTGCCGGCGAAACGAACGACGGTGATGTGTTCAATCGCGCGCATAACGTGCGACAGAACGCCTGCCGGCTCTGACTGCGGAGAAATCTTTTGATGGCGGTATGGCAGCATATCATTGAGAAAATCGTAATCGCCTGAACATTCGATATATTCGCACAGAGCGATTATAGGCCAGAAAACGACATCGCCGTTGGATTCGCCCGCCCTGACACCGGCGTAGCGGTCAAACATCCACCACTGTGGCCAGTTGCCATCGGGATTCTGATTTGAGAAGACCGCGGCAAGAATTTTCCTCACCTGGGCATAATCTCCGAGGGCAAGTAGCATTTCAATCGGGCCCTGACATACATCGCGAGTACCCCAGGCTGCCCCGCCGTACTGCTCCAGACCGTGCGGTGAGAGATAATGAATTCGGGCATTGTGAGCGAACCAGGGCAGGATTTCGGCTATTTGGCTTATCTGCGATGAATTGCGGACAGAAGACAAATCAAAGTTTACGAAATTGTTTTTCAGTTCTGAAAATTTTACAGACTGTGTTTTATTTGGGGCAATAAGTCTGCCTTCGATATTCATTGTGAACTTATCGGTATCGCTGATTTTGAGTACGATAAAATCAAGCCCCCTGCTTTTGCCGTCGGCGAAGAGCATTTCGTCGGCCCCGATTTGTTCAATGCACTGCGGTCTGTCAAAATTTATAACGTAGTGGCCGGTCGGATACATAGATTGCAGTTTGCTTTTTGCGCCGGGCAGAAGTTTTAATGAGCCATTCAGCTCGGTCTGCCAGTTATGCTCTGCGGCAAGTTCGCAGGAGATGAGCCATTGCGGCTTTGTGCCTTTCAGTACATTCAGTCCAAGACGAATTTGCGGGCTGTCGGCATCGGCTCTGCAAATAATTTCAAAAAGCAACTGCTGGTGTTTGTATATCCAGCGGCAGTGATTGAGCGATATTTCAAAGGCTGATGGCAGAGCCAATTGATAATACTGCTCGGCCTGTTTTATAAAAATGCGAAGGCCTGTATGTCTGGCAACGTTTAAAGCGTTTGTGTTTACGGTTAAGAGGCGATTGAAATTGACATTCCCCTGTGCCAGGTGGGACAGGAAAGCTCCGAACATAAAGCAGGAGGCGGTCATTATTGTTTCGTCGCCGGGTAGATTGCCGCCGGTTTTGATTATGTGGCCGCAGGGACGATATGTGAGCAGTTCTTTGCGAGGCAGGACAACGTGGCGATTATCGCCATAGAAAAACGAAAGTAGCCTGTCATCGTGAAATTCACTGTTCCGTTTCTGGCTGCCAAACAAAATATCCAACTCATCATCAGCGATATCTTCTGACGCAAAGGGTAAGGCCTGCGAAAAAGTGTTCCCGGCCTGTTCGGAATAAATGCAGTCGTCAGCCCAGGCAGTTACGGCAAGGTCTTTTAATTCCTCTATGGCCGGAGCGATAATTTTTAAGTCGGCCTGTGTTGTGGCAGATGGGTGATTTGCGTGATATATGCCGAAGAAACCGTAATCGCTGGTTTGCCGTGGTTTTAAAATAAAAGGCTCGCACTGCAATGCAACAACGCCGAACTCACCCTGTTTAAGCCCGGCCAGTTTGTCAGAGGACAATGCCTGCGGCACAACGGTTTGCCTGTAAGAAGCCCCGAAAAACTGTAAGCCATCGGTTGAAAAACCTTTCGCTTTTGAAAGCGACCCCATCGCAAGCCAGGGAAAATTGCCTTTGCCATGTTCGTTTTGCCTGCAGCAGACGACATAGCCGAGCTTGTCGTCCCAAAGCGGAGTGTAGTCAATATACTGGCTTATGTAATAATCGTTTTTCTCGTTTCCATCGGCGCAGAACAGGCCGATATCCTGAACATAGAGCAAATCAAATTCGGCAGGCTTGCCGGCGGTGTTGGTTAACTGTACAGACCAGAGCCATTTGCTCTGACGCGGGCAAAGCAGTAGTCTGCACCTGAACAGCACACCCTCAAATTCGCCTTTTGTTTCGTAAGTGTTTTCATTAATGAAATGCCCTGCTGGGGAAGATGAACCAATCATTGCGACGGCGGGAAATGAGTCTGACCTTTTTCTTAGATATAAATTGCAGCAACTATTGCCGAGCGGAGAAGCGCTAATAAGATTTATTTGTGTCTTACGACAAGTGATATTTTCTATCACGCCGTTGTCAAAAATGGAAAAGCTCAGGCCGGTGGAATTAGCCGCTTTGAAAACGTTTTTACCATCAATCAAAATGTTATCTTTTACTTCCATTTGCCTTGTATTTTAAAAATTCCCCTTGAAACCGGCTCGTTTAAGCCCTGCAGTGATGTCTTGGTTTTTCATCATCAGATTCCATATAAGGCCGGTTCGCGCATTTTCAATCATCAGGAGCATTGGTCCCTGCGAGATGCCGATTATATGGTCTGATACCCACTTGCGGTCGATGTTAAATCCGTCCCAAAAGCCATAACCGCCTTCGTTTACGTCCTGCCAGACTGGTTTGTTGTCGATTTTTAAATTGCGCATATAACGCAGCGCTGCAATCGCATCGTTCGGCACAAACGGCACAGACATACCCGCTCCATAAGGATGGAGCGTGCCATATTCGCCCTGATTATCGCTTGCTCCGCGAGGCGGATGGCCGAGAACAACGTACTGGTCATCGGGGGCAGAGCCTGCGGTAATGCCCCAGAGATTTTGGCCGTAAGTTGCGAATTTGCCGCTGTTATCTCTGCACCAATCGCGATTGGCAATCACCGCGCTGCGGGTGTTTTCAAACCAGTCAATGCCGAGCGAATCTTTGCCTGTTTTTTTAAAGTCATAAAAACAGTGCGCGAACATATAAGTGAAAAGCGTGCCGGGATATGTGTAAATATATGGTTTGCCGTCTTTGTATCTGCCGATTGGTCTGTTGAAGGTTGTCATTGTATCGGGTTTGAGTCTGTATTTTTCAATCGGGCAAGCCTGACCGAGAAGCGAAATTAAAATTGTTTCGTCGGTGTACCAGTCCCAAGTTTGTTTGTCGAAACTGCCCGCCCCTGCCATATTGTTCGAGTCGTCTGCCCGCCAGGCCATATAAACCTGGCCGTTCTGGGGATTAACAAACGATGCCCAGTTGACTCTGCCGGAAATT
This sequence comes from Phycisphaerae bacterium, assembly GCA_041308485.1. Lineage (GTDB taxonomy): Bacteria > Planctomycetota > Phycisphaerae > Sedimentisphaerales > Anaerobacaceae > Fen-1362. The sequence goes on from JBFZBL010000002.1 coordinate 6,948, forward strand.
TCCTCGGCTAATTGTTTTACTTCGCCGCCGAAATATTCACCGGCGACAATTGTTCCTGCAATCATAAGAGCAGTATCAACAGATGATGCGATACCTTCATAACCTAATTCGGTAGTGTTGCCGGTTTTTAAATCAATAAAATGACAAAACATTCCATTGTGTTGTGCGTTTGAATTTTGAAGAGTTTTTAATGCGATAATTGCGCGTTTTTTGGAAGCTTCAAATGAAACGTATCCCCTTTCAACGCCTATCGGCAGAGCCGCAAGACCGAAGCCCAAAGAAGCGATACTGCAAACCTCTTTGCCAGATCTGTCTCTTACCAGGCCAGAGTGCGAATCGGCCTGATGCCAGAAAAATTGAAATGAGGAGAAAGTAATTTCGTCGAGCAGAGCTTCGTCGGCGGCGGAAAACTCCGCCCGACCGACTGAAACAGCTGTAAACAGAAGCAGCAAACACCCTATATAGCGAATGCTCTTCACACTTTTCCCCTATAAATTGTGAATTTTTCAGTTCTTCTTCAATTCGCAACCGCAGGACTGGCGAACGATAAGTTCGGCTTTTAATACAATTTTGGCCGGTTCGTTTACTTTGCCGGTGAGACGATTGAGAATTGTCTGCACTGCTATTCTGCCAATCTCTTTGGTAGGTATTCTCATTGTGGTGATTTTCAGTCTTCGCTGGCTTGCTATCGGGGAATCGTCAAAACCTATAACACCGGCTTGTCTGGGCACTTCGATGCCGCTATCTATCAGAAAATCCATTACGCCGCCGGCAATATCGTCATTGGCGGCCACAACGCCGTATCTCTTTTGCGGCTCAATCAGCGGAAGTATATTTTTCCCCGCCAGACGATAGCCCTCATCATAACTGTAATTTCTGCAGAAGAACTGTCTTTGCTCGGCTTCGAGGCCTGTTCCTCTGAGAGCATCGGAAAAGCCCAACGCCCTGTCTGTAGTATCAACGTTGTTTTCAGAACCGCCGAGGAAAAATACATCATCAACGTTATGGGTATCTATGAAATGCCTTGTTGCTTCAAAAGCTCCAAGCCTGTTATCCACAAGTATATTATCAAGCCGCCAAGTGTGAACATCCTGGTCGAGGACTACCAAAGGATTGTTAATATGACTGATGCCTTCGAGGACATCGCTGTATAATTCAGAAAGCATTAAAATCACGCCATCGGTTCGTCCCTGCGAACACAAACGGGTAACGGCCTCGATTTTTTCCTCCGGTCCATTTGCTTTAAGGACCATAATATGAACGCCGTTGGCCTGGGCTTCCTGGTGTGCCCCTTCCATCAGCATCGCAAAATAATGACCTTCAAAATCCGGCACAATCAGGCCTATGGTGTCTGTTCGTTTTCTGCTTAGAGCCTGCGCTCTACTGTTTGGGTGGAAATTCAATTGGCGGATCACTAATTCGACCTTTCGCCGAGTTTCCGGTGCGACACGCCCCAAGTCATTTGCAACACGGGAAACTGTTGAAATAGAAACACCCGCAACCTCGGCGACGTCGTGAATTGTTATGTTTGCTGTTTCTTTTTCCATCATTACTACTCCCGAAAACAAATTTAATAACTATGAAAACCTTTTTACAACTTTTAAACTTCGATGTCAAGATATTTTTTATTAAAACCAAAATCATACTTGTAAAAAACGCATAATTAAAATGTTATTTTGTATCATTATTGTTAATGCTCTTCACAAAAAACCCGATTATTGTGGCAAAATACGCATATCTTTTGATAATTTACGTAAAAAAAACGAAATTTTGATATACTTAAAATATTTTTTTTCTTGACTTAAATTATAAAAACCTGCAGAATAGCGATATAAAAACGTTTTTATAAAATACAACTAATATCCGGCGGATATTTGTTTAGACTGAAAGGCTTTATACAGCCGACAAACGGCTTTGTTGTGCCAACCGCATAAAACTGATAATCAAAAATAATTCGGAGATAACAAATTGACACCCTCAGCATTAAAGGCAATACCGCAGACAAGGAAACTAACATTCAATAATCAGTCATTTGAACTTAACGGAAAAAGTTTTTTTTTGTTGAGCGGCGAGATGCACTACTTCCGCGTTAATGCGGAACTTTGGCAGAAACATTTGGAACTTATCAAACAGGCAGGACTGAATACTGTTTCATCTTATGTGCCATGGTCGCTGCACGAACAAATTGAGGGCGAGGCTGATTTCGCGGGCAGATACGCGGCCAATCTGAACCTTGAAAGATTTATTGAGCTATGCAAAAAAACGGAGCTTAATTTAATTTTGAAGCCTGGACCATATATTCTGGCAGAGCTTTCGATGCACGGCCTGCCGAGATGGTTTTTTAAAAATTACCCTGATGCTTTAGCCTGCGATTCAAACGGCAAACCGTATCCGGTCGGTTATGCCTGCCTTTGCCAGCCGGATTATCTGCGAAAAACAATGCAGTGGTATGATGCTGTTATGCCGAAGATTGCGGCGAATCAGCTTTCAAACGGCGGCCCGATTGCAATGATTCAGGTATGCAATGAAGTCGGCCTGTTCCAGTGGCTCAATGGCTGCGGCGATTACAGTAGCTGTTCGATTAAGGTGTATCGCCAATATCTGAAGAAAACTTATAAAACAATTTCGGCGTTAAATGAACGCTGTGGTACGGATTATCGCGATTTCCAGGAAGTCATTCCGCCTGCCGGTGAGGTAAAAACAAAGGCTGAGCATTTCGCGTACAGGGACTGGGAAAATTTTCATCGTGATTTTTACGCTGAATATATCGGAATGCTCATCAGGGAAATAAGACTTCGCGAAATTACAGTTCCGCTGTTTCATAATGTGCCTGGCTGGGTGTTCGGCAGAGCCAAAACAATGCCTGTCTGCCTGTCAATGTATCATAAACTATCGCGGCTGTATCCTGATATTCTTCTCGGCGTTGACCATATACCGGAAAACCCATCGTATAGGAATTTTCACGATGACAGAATTATCAACGCGATGACAAAATCCATACAGGGCAATCGCGGGCCGAGTTATGTGGCGGAATTGCAGGCAGGTACACGAGAAGCGAATGTTCGGATATATCCTAATGAAATGGAACTGTTCTATAAGGCTTGTTTGGCGAACGGCGCAGTCGGTATGAATTATTATATGTTCAGCGGAGGCGAAAATCCGCCCGGCTGGGGCATTTATGATTCAGCGTTTTATCTGCAAACGCCGATTGATGTTCAGGGCAGAGTCGGCGAAAGTTATCCTGTGATACAGCGAATCAGCGGTATTGTTAAAACACACGGCCAGAGGCTATGCCAGTGCAGCACAAACGCAAAACAGGCATTGGCATTTTATCCGCCATATTATTATCGCGAGTTTCTCAATCCGCTGTTCACGGGGGAAAATCTCGATGACGGCTCGTGTGTCGGGCGAAAGCTCGACTGGCGAATGGTCACAGATGAGCTGCTTTTTGATGGCGTGGGCAAACTGCTGGCAATGGATAATCAGGAATATGATTTTGCAGATATTACGGCGGCAGAGACGAATCAGCTCGGCGGATATAAACAGATTTGGGCGGCTCTTACGGAACAGATGGATGCGGAAAGCCAGAAAAAACTATTGGAATATGTTCGCAATGGCGGTCATTTAATATGTTTTCCTACTTTGCCGAAATTTGACCTCAATGCCCTGCCCTGCACGATTTTAGCTGATGGTCTTGGCGTGAAAACGGAACAGATAATTGAAAATTCTGACGGCATAATTTATTGGACAGACACAAACCAGCCTATACACGGCATAGGTTATATTGAAACATTTAACACAAAATCCGCTTATATTATCGCACAGACGCAAAACAGAAAGCCGTGCGGAATTAAAGTAAGCTGCGGCAAAGGCTCGGCGGCGATTCTCGGCACGGGATTTATTTATCAATCGGCGGCTCACAAATATGCGTGGCAGAAATTAGGTCTTGCTGATAATTTCAGGGGGCAATTTGTGTGCGATAACCCGCTTGTTATAACGCGCACACGCCTGCACAAAAACGGCGGCGGATACTTTTTTATGCTGAATTACCATAATCAGGCAATTCAAACAAAAACAAACTTCGGCGGACAATTTTCCCTCCCGCCATTCAGTGGACTTGTGCTGGCGTTTGATATGCCGGTGTCGAAAGATTTTATGATTGCAAACACAACTTCCGAGATTGTAAACATTGAAACGACTGACTGCGGAATAAACATAGAAGTCAGCGGCAATGAGAATACGCCTGGACAGATTTGTCTGGACACTACGAGGACAATAAAAAACGTTTTGCTAAATGATAAATCAATACCATTTGAACAATCTTCACGAAAAGTAAAAATATATTACGTCCATAGTAAGGCAGCAGACCCAATCACAATAAATATATTCTGACGAATCGGAGAAATTTTAAAAAAGGAATCGATATAATGCCTGTCAATCGTGTATTACTGTGCATTTCTTTCCTGGTGTTTTTTACAGTTTTGCCTACCGGCGAAATAAATGCTCACGAGCAGGTACTCGATGACTTTGAAACGCCTGGGGGCTGGAAGATAATTGTTTCCGACGGTGTTACGCTTAATATCGCCTCGGATAAAGGCTTCAGCGGCAACGCAATACGGCTCAATTTCAACTTTGTCGCCGGTGCCGGCTATGCAATCATTCAAAAACGTATTCCCATCAGTCTGCCCGACAACTACCGTTTTACTTTTTACCTGCGGGCTGATGCGCCAGTCAATAACTTTGAGTTCAAACTTTTAGACCCGACCGACAATGTATGGTGGAATAAAAAGTTTAATGTGGAGTTTCCGCATGACTGGCAGAAAACAGTCATCAGGAAACGCAACATCTTCTTTGCCTGGGGCCCCGACAATAGACCGCTCAGAAAAGTCGACCGCATCGAATTTGTCATTTCAGCAGGCAAAGGCGGCAAAGGTTCGGTATACATAGACAATTTTACCATAGAGCCTATTGAAAATTCAGATAACAACGCACTTCCTATTGCCACTGCCTCATCTGCTACAAAAAATGCGAGCCCGGAAAATGCGATTGACGGCAATCTTCAAACAGTATGGCGAAGCAGTCCGGGCAAACGCCAGTGGTTTCTGCTTGATTTTAAAAAGGCCGCAGAATATGACAGCATAGTCATCAACTGGGACGATGCCTATGCGACAGATTATCAGGTGCTGACTTCAAACGATGGTCAGAATTTCGACCCGGTCTTTCACGTACGAAATGGAAACGGCCAGAGAGACTATATCTATCTGGACGAGTGTGAATCGAGATACCTCAAGCTAATTATGAACGCAGGCCCCCAAAAATATTACGGCATCCGTTCTCTTGAGGCAATAGCGACAGATGCAAACTCCTCACTGAACAAACTGTATGAAAGAATTGACGACGATGCCTCTGGCGGGCATTTCCCGAAGTATTTCAATAAAAAACAAACATACTGGACGATTGTAGGGCCGCCGGAAGGAAACAGCAAAAAAGCACTCATAAACCAGGAGGGCGCAATCGAAATCGACAAGGCAGGATTTTCTATTGAGCCGTTTCTGTTTGTCAACAACCGTCTTATTAACTGGGCTGATGTCTCGACAGCTCAGTCGCTGGAGAACGGCTATCTGCCGATTCCATCGGTTGTCTGGCAGCACAAAGACATTAAGCTTAAAGTTACGGCATGGGCAGCAGGAAAACCAGGGGCGTATTCTCTTTTCTCGAACTATCGTGTTTCGAATCCGACTGAGCGGACAATCCGCGGTACATTTTTTCTGGCGATAAGGCCTTTTCAGGTACTTCCGCCATCACAGTGGCTGAATCTCGTTGGCGGCACAACTAAAATAAAAAACATCAATTTTGACAGAGGCAAAGTCCTTGTTGACGACAGGTCGATAGTACCGCTCGCAAAACCAGAAAGGTTTATCACGGCGGAATTCGCAGATGGAGATATCACTGAATATCTAACCTCTTCAAAAACGCCCGCCGGCAGCAACATTTCTGACGAAACCGGCCTTGGCTCTGCCGCTTTAGGATACAGCTTTAAGCTGGAACCGAAACAGCATGTTGACTTAGTTTTTGAAGCGCCGTTCGATGGCACTTCGCAATTACAGCAGGTGGTTGTGGACGAACGAATGGTTTTTGCCAGGCGAACGTTTGATGACGCAAAAACATCTTGGCAGGACAAACTCGACAAAATCGATATCACGCTTCCTGCATCGGCGCAGCAGATTGTTCAGACTCTCAAGACAAACATCGGATATATCCTCATTTGTCGAAACGGCGCCGCTATCGAGCCTGGCGCCAGGACGTATGACCGTTCCTGGATTCGCGATGGTTCTGAGATATCATCAGCGCTTCTGCGAACCGGAAATTTTGCGGAAGTGCGTGAATTTATCGACTGGTACGCCGAGTATCAGTACCCAAACGGCAAAATACCCTGTGTGGTCGATTGGCGAGGAGCAGACCCAGTTAATGAGTACGACAGCACGGGGCAATTCATTTACCTGACAGCGGAATACTTTCGATTTATGCATGACATGGCGCATTTACGAAAGATGTTCCCAAAAATTATTAAAGCTGTCGAATATATAGAGTCTCTGCACAATGAATGCAAAACAGATCTTTATCTTTCAGGATCTCCCCAGCAGCAGGCGTGCTACGGATTAGTACCGGAATCCATAAGCCACGAAGGGTATTCCGCCAAACCGATGCACTCGTACTGGGATGACTTCTATATCATAAAAGGACTAAAAGACGCGGTGGAGGTAGCCAATGCGCTCGGCGAAAAACAACTTGCCGGGAAATGGGCTGAACATCTCGAAGAATCTCAGAAGAATCTGTACGCCTCGATGCGGAAGGCAATAGCGAACACTGGAATTAATTATATTCCGGGTTGTGTCGAGCTTTGCGACTTTGATGCAACATCAACGGCTATTGGCATATTCCCTTGCGGTGAACTGAATCGCATACCGCAACCGTTCCTGAATAATACCTTCGATAAATATTATGACAATTTCATAAAACGACGCGATGGCAAAACAGAATGGAAAGACTATACGCCTTATGAAATGCGGATTATCAGCGCGTTTATCATTATGGGAGACAGGGAAAAAGCTAATGACCTGCTTAACTATTTCTTTAAAGACCGCCGGCCTCCGAGCTGGAATCACTGGGCAGAAATTGTCTGGCGGGACCCCAATGAACCCAAATTTATCGGTGATATGCCTCATACATGGGTCGGCTCAGGTTTCGTAAACGCCATAAGAACGATGTTTGTATATGAACAGACTGCGGACAATGCGCTTGTTATTGGTGCAGGAATACCCCAAGAGTGGCTGAAGGAAAAAGAGCCGATCGCCATCAGAGATTTTCCAACATATTATTGCATATTCAGTGTGTCGATGCAAAAAGCTGACAACAGCGTAATCATTGACATCCAGACAAAAAACAAGGTTTCGCCCGTTAAGGTCGTATTGAAATCACCATTGGCATCGCCGATTAAAAGTGTTGTGGCCGATGGAAAAACAATAACATCTTTCACGCCCGATGAGGCGCTGATTGATGATATTCCCTCTAAGGTGGTTATTAACTATTGAAAGTGTGTTTTATTAAAGCCGTTGGTGTATAATCAACAAGGAGATATTTTATAGAGTAGCACAGCTGGCCCGAACGCCCCAAAAACTAATTATCAAGTTGGAGTTTCGTTGGGCGGTTGAAGGAATCAATCAGCCTTGGCAGGTGAAATTCCAAAGACGCTCTAAACGCTATACCACTCGCTGGGATGAGCTAACCACGGTCGGATAGATAAAAAACAAGAAACCATACAAGAAAAATTCTTGAAAATTGTAACCCCTTATGTTAATTGAAGTTAACTATATGATTACGACAATTGCTAAACCGTCGTAGGAGGTAAACCTCTACCGCGGGTTCGAATCCCGCCCTCTCCGCTGCGTTTTTTGCTGAATTTCGCATGTTCTTAGATTTGTGTTTATAGAGGAATCTGCGTTTTTTTCGGTATTTTGGGGGTGGATGACTCACCATTGTCCTATTTTTAGTCTGCATTGCTGTGAAAGCTTAGAACGCATTCTCAGAAATGTGAGAGCGAGCATAAGCGAAAAGAGGATTGCCAGTCCGATATTGGTATTGAGAGCTTGATTTGCATTGTTCGTGGCAGGATTTTTCAGTAGCGTATTTGCGTCTGATTTTGCAACTGCAGTTGCAATATGCGACTGTTTGTTGTATATTAAGGGAATATGGAAAAAGAAGCACATGCTGTCATCTTGGACTCAATAACAGAGGGTGTGTTTACAGTTGACCCGAGCTGGGAGATTACGTTTTTCAATCGAGCCGCCGAAAAAATTACGGGGATTCTGAGACAGCAGGCAACTGGACAATTATGCAAGAACATTCTCAGATCTGATTTATGTGAAAAGGACTGTGCGCTTCAAAAAACGATAGAAACCGGCAAGCCGATTATAAACAAGCCGGTTCATATTGTTGACGCCAAGGGCAATCGAAAAGCCATTTCAATCACAACAGCCATTCTGAAAGATAAGCGAGGAAAGATAACAGGCGGGGTAGAAACTTTTCGGGATATGAGCTTGGTTGAGCAGCTTCGCAAAGAAATCCAGCACGGGTATTCCTTTGAAGATATTGTCAGCCGAAACCACCAGATGCAAAACCTTTTTTCCATTCTTCCAAACG
>JBFZBL010000003.1:0-10906 GCA_041308485.1 Phycisphaerae bacterium
TACGATGTTTCCGCTTATCATTCTGGGCCTGTTTTTATATCTGATGTTTGCGCGTAATCTTCGCGGCGGCGCGGGCGGAATGCTGATGTCGTTTGGCCGAAGCAAACACCGGCTCCACGACAAAGAAGGTGTCAAAATCACCTTCGCGGACGTCGCCGGGATAGACGAAGCCAAAGAAGAAGTAGCGGAGATAATAGAGTTTTTGAGAAATCCCAAAAAGTTCCAGCGTCTTGGAGGGCGGATACCGCGCGGAGTGCTGCTTGTAGGCCCTCCGGGCTGCGGCAAGACGCTGCTTGCAAAGGCGATAGCGGGCGAGGCGGATGTCCCGTTCTTCAATATTTCAGGCAGCGATTTTGTCGAGATGTTCGTCGGAGTCGGCGCCTCGCGCGTGCGGGATTTGTTCAAGCAGGCCAAGGATAATTCACCATGCATAATATTTCTCGATGAGATTGACGCGGTTGGACGCAGACGCAGCGCCAGTTTTGCCGGCGGCGGACACGATGAGCGCGAACAGACCCTCAACGCGATTCTTGTTGAGATGGACGGGTTTGATACAGACGACCAGGTGATTGTTATGGCGGCTACGAACCGCTCGGACATATTAGATAGCGCATTGACCAGGCCCGGCCGGTTCGACAGACAGGTTGTAGTGCCTTTGCCCGACCTCAAGGGCCGTGCGGAGATATTGAGAGTCCACGCCAAGAAGGTCAAGCTGGGTTCCGATGCGATACTCGAACGGCTGGCCCGCGGGACGCCGATGTTCAGCGGTGCGGATTTGGCGGCTATTATCAACGAGGCGGCCCTGGCTGCGACTATGGCCAACAAGGACTCCATTGAAATGACGGACCTCGAGGAGGCAAGAGACAAGGTGCGATGGGGACGCGCCAAGAAAAGCAGGGTCATCGACCAGATGGAGCGAGAAATCACCGCATACCACGAGGCGGGCCATACATTTGTGCAGTCAATGCTCAAAGACGCTGACCCGCTTCACAAAGTCAGTATCATCCCCAGGGGGCCGATGGGCGGGGCTACGTTTGCGCTGCCCGAAAAAGACCGCACGCTGTTTACAAAGAAATATTGCGGGGCACTGCTGCAGGTCTGCTTCGGGGGCAGAATCGCCGAAGAGATGTTCTGTGATGACATATCGAGCGGCGCACAATCAGACATACAGCAGGCGACCCGGATAGCCAAACAAATGGTGCTGACGTGGGGGATGAGCGATCGTCTTGGGCCGATAAGTTACGAGCCGGAGGCCGGACTTCAGGATGCGTATTATATGATGCCCGGTGAGAGGGAATATTCGGAGAAAACCGCGGAAACCATAGATATCGAGGTCAAGCGGATAACCGACGAGGCATACAACAAGGCCAGGGAGCTTATCGAGCATCACCGGGACAAAGTCGAACAGATAGCCAAAGCGCTTCTCAAATATGAGACGCTCGATGCGGACGATGTGAAGATTATTCTGGCGGGCGGAACTCTCGATAAGCCGACGGTTGCGGATTTGCTGGCGGCCGAGCAGGCTAAGGACAAGAAATCCGACAAAGAATAAAAGTAGCTGTTCAGCGTGTCTATATTTTATAATCTTTCGATACGGATATGAGGATTAAAATCACCAGCATACTGTCGCTGTTTTTGCTGATGACGGCCTGTGCGGTTGCCTCCGAGACCCCGCAGCGGCAAAAAATCAATGTCGTTACCTTCTGGGCCGAACAGCAGTTCGACGCGGTCTCGCCTGCCGGTAAAAGCGCAATAGCCGTGCACTTCGAATTGGAAAAGGAATGGCATTTCTACGCCTCTGCCGATAACGCGCCGGGCGGTATGAACCTCAAGCTTGAGCCGAACGAACAGGGGACAAAACTCCTGTCGTTCGGTAAACAGATATTTCCCAAACCAGGCTGGATTTACGATGATGCGCTGGGCAAAAAAATCGACGTAATCGGAGGCAGCTTCGCAGTGTATCTGCCGTTTACTGTGGCAGAAGCGGCAGGTGAGAGGACAGTACTTGTTGATATCGGTATCGCAGGCGCGGTTTGCTCGAACACTCAATGCCGCGTTCCGGATTTCGGCAGCGTAAAAGTTGAAGTGAAAATCAAACCGGGGGAATCGCTCCAGCCAAAATTCGTTCTTCCGACGCCGGAAAAATCATCTGTTTCAACAGGCCAGTTGGCGGATTATTCGGTTTGGGCCGCGCTTGTCCTTGCATTTGTCGCCGGGTTATCGCTGAATATTATGCCCTGTGTCTGGCCCGTGCTGCCGATTATCGTGATGCGGCTTGTCGAGAACGCCAAAGAAAGCAAAGGCAAATCAATCACGATGGGTCTTGCGTTTTGTCTGGGGATACTGCTTTTCTTTGCGTGCCTGGCTGGCGCGAATATCGTTTTGAAACTCGTTTACAACACCACCCTTCAGTGGGGCGACCAGTTCCGTAACCCCGCGTTTGTCACCGGGATGGCGATGCTGATGGTGGTGCTAGCGCTGTTTATGTTCGGCCTGTTTACAATTACCGTTCCCTCCTCGATATCAGGCAGAAGCGGTTCGGGCAAAGGGTTCAGCGGCGCAGTTGGTATGGGGTTTCTGGCGGCGATTCTCAGCACGCCTTGCAGTTTCGCGATATTGGCGGCAGCATTCGCCTGGGCGCAGGCGCAGCCGCTCGGCCTGGCGACGCTGGCGATTATGGTAATCGGGATTGGTATGGCGGCGCCATTCGCGATATTAACCGCTATACCATCGTTATTGAGTAAGACGCCAAGGCCCGGACGCTGGATGGAATTATTCAAGCAGACCATCGGTTTTGTTCTGCTTGTTATAGCGGTCAAACTGATTGCAGCACTTCCTGCCGACAGAAGAATAAACGTTCTGTACTTTGCAGTTGTTCTCGGCTTTTGTGTCTGGATGTGGGGCGGCTGGGTCAGTTATGCTGCGCCTGCCTCGCGAAGATGGACAGTCAGGATAATCGCGATTGTGCTGGCGGTTGTCGCGGGTTTCGCGTTTTTGCCCGCGCCGAAGCCGTCGCTTATTGACTGGCAGAAATATGACAAGGCGACAATAGACGCTGCGATTGCGGAAACAAAACCGGTTCTCATAGATTTTACTGCGGACTGGTGCCTTAGCTGTCATGTTGTTGATAGGACGGTGTATTCTCAAAAAGATGTCGCGGACTTGATAAAGCAAAAAGGCGTGCTGGCGATTAAGGCCGACACCACCGTAAGTGATTATCCGGCGACAATCGCCCTTAAAGAAATTTACAACGAGCCGGGTGTGCCGGTTACTATTTTGATATTGCCGGGACAAAATGAGCCGCAGCGTTGGCGCGGTCTGTCCTTCGGCGATGAGTTGAAATCTGCTCTTGAGCAATTGAAGAATCAATAGCTTTACCTATGGCGAAAAAATCGGCCATAAAATTCAAAGTCGATAAGAAAGAAACTGCCTGGCGCATCGGCAAAATACTGCCCATTCTAAAAAAATGTTATCCCGGCGCATCGGTTGCTTTGCAATTCGGCAATCCTCTCGAATTGCTCATAGCGACTATACTCTCAGCCCAGTGCACCGACAAGCGCGTGAATATGATTACTCCCGCTTTGTTCGCCAAATATAAATCCGCGCAGGATTGGGCTAAAGCAAAGCTCGAAACAATCGAAAATGATATACGAAGCGCCGGTTTTTACCATAATAAGGCAGTAAGTATCCAGGGGGCCAGCCGGACGATAATCGATAAGTTTGCCGGCCGTGTGCCGGAAACAATGGATGAGCTTGTAATTTTGCCCGGTGTGGGCAGAAAGACGGCTAATTGCGTCCTGGCAAACGCCTTTGGTCAGCCGGCAATAATGTGCGATACACACGTCATTCGCCTTAGTCGCCGACTGCAATTATCGGAAAATAGCGACCCGGTAAAGCTTGAGTTCGATTTAGCCGAAATAATACCTAAGAAGGACTGGACGATATTCAGTCATACGGTGATTTTGCACGGGCGAAATACCTGTCAGGCGCGGAAGCCGGATTGTGATAATTGTGCGATATCGAAGTATTGTCCTTCGGCGAACAAACCGGTCCTTTGGTAAGGGCCGTGATAATGGGCGGATAAATTTGAAGGAGACCTTCGCTTGATTACTACTAATATAACGAGTCAGCCGATTGAAGATTTGTGGCGCATATTCCGGATACTCTCTGAATTTGTCGAAGGTTTTCAGGAGTTGTCAACCGTAGGCCCGGCGGTATCGATTTTCGGCTCCGCAAGATTCAACAAGGAACACCGCTATTATAAGCTCGCCCAGCAAACCGCTTATGAAATTGCCAAGGAAGGTTTCACTGTCATAAGCGGCGGGGGCGGCGGAATTATGGAAGCCGCAAATAAAGGCGCGGTCGCCGCGGGCGGCAAAAGCGTCGGATTAAATATCGAGCTTCCAAAAGAGCAGCTGCCCAATGAGTATCAGAATATCTCATTGAAGTTCCGCTACTTTTTTGTTCGCAAGGTTATGTTCCTCAAATACGCCCATGGCTTTGTCGTTTTCCCCGGCGGCTTTGGTACACTCGATGAGTTCAGTGAAGCTCTTGTCCTGATTCAAACGCTTCGCCAGGCGTCTTTCCCGGTCATACTGATGGGTAGCGACTTTTGGAAAGGCCTCATAGACTGGATGAGCGATAAGATGAATGCAGAAGGATGCATACAGCCGAAGGATTTGAGCGTATTTTCTATGAGCGATGACCCGCAGGAAGTTGCCAAAATCATAGTCAGGTTCAGGGAAAGTGCAGTTCCCAGCGGCCTGCAGCTCCCCGGCCCCGGCGGTATGCGAACGACATAGCTGTATTATTGTGTATGAGGCGGAATTTTTTCTGTTGCCTCGGCCAGATGTTTCAGCAGGTAATCTTTTTCCGGGCCGCCTAAGTGTCCCCAGGGCAAAATTTCGTCTGTCGCGAATTGTTTTTGCGCGGCGGCGTCGAGATTCATACTGTGTTTTGCAAACGCGTCTTCCCAGATGGCCGGGTTAAATGTCTCGCTCCACAAATCGAATTTTGCGCCGCTGCGCCAGGCATCCTCAATAACGTCCGCTAAACGCCTGTCGCCTCGCCCGATTGCAGATTCGAGAATCGACTGGTCTATCTGGTGAAATTTAAACTGGAGGTATTTGGCGTTGAGTTTTCGTTTTTCGGAAATGATTAGATTTTTAGAGTTATCGAAATACTCTCGCGGTTTTTGTGCATGCCAGCCGAAGGGCGTATGGGGCTTGGGGACAAGCCAGCTCACCGCGACGTTTACCGATGCTGTTCTGCCGTCGAACTCCCTGCGCAGTTTCGCGAGTTTGTCCGCTAAGTGAACGATTTGCTTAATGTCGTCCTCGGTTTCGCCGGGAAGTCCCGTCATAAAATACAATTTTATTTTCTGCCAGCCCGCCTTATATGCTGCTGACGCCGCGGCGAAAAGGTCCTCGTCTTTCAACGGCTTATTTATTATTTGCCTCAGCCGTTCCGATGCCGCCTCGACTGCGATGGTCAGGCCCGATTTTCGCACCTCGTTTGCAAGCGTTGGCAATAATTTTAACTGCTGGTCAACCCGCAAACTGGGCAGCGACAATCCGACGTATTTATCCGTGAAATAACTGTGCAGCTTTTCAATCAGCTCTTCAATATCAGGATAATCCGCGGTTGATAAGCTCAATAAGCTGATTGTATCGAAGCCGGTCGCCTCGTAAGCGGCTTTGGCGATTTCGAAGATTTTATCGATGCTGCGATAACGTATCGGCCTTCGGCAAAAACTCGCCTGGCAGAACCTGCATCTGCCGGGACAGCCCCGCATAATCTCGATACTGACCCGCTCGTGAATCGCCTCAGCGAATGGCACAATCGGCTTAGCAGGCATGGGCGCGTTATCGAGGTCGTCAATAATTGTGTTCTTGAATCGCGTGGGCAGGTTTTCTTTGACAGCGGCGAATGATTTTATTTTTTCAGCATCATATTCGAATTTATATAACGAGGGGACGTAAGCCCAGTCGAATTTCTCCGCGGCGGCAAACAGTATATCTTTTTTCGATTTGCCTGCTTTATTGAGGTCGATAATCAATCTCGCCAAATCGGCGACCGCATTTTCCGCCTCGCCGATGCCAAACAGGTCAATAAACGGCGCAATCGGCTCGCAGCAGTTCGCCATACCGCCGCCCGCGATAATAATAGGGTCCGCTTCACTTCGATTTTCACTGCGAATAGCTACCCCTGCCAAATCCAGCGTATTCAGCACGTTGGTATAGCACAATTCGTTGGTCAAACTGAATCCGATTACGTCGAAATCCTTAATGGCCGCCCGCGATTCGAGCGAATAAAGCGGGATACCCTTTTCTCTCATAATTTGCTCTGCATCCAGCCACGGCGCAAAAACCCGCTCGGCGGCTACATCAGGCATCCTGTTGAGGACTTCGTAAACCACCGCCATACCCGTATAGCTCATCCCGACCTCGTAAGTGTCGGGAAAACACAACGCGACGGCTAATGCGCAATCTGCGAGATTCTTTTTAATCTGGTTGATTTCGCCGCCGATGTACCTGCTCGGCCTGCGCACAAAAGGCAGGAATTCGCGCTCAACTCGCTCTGCTAAGATTGTCGGTTCTTTTCTTTTCACCCGCGTATTATAACTTATAATCATCAAATTGCGTATATGTCATTCCGAGCGCAGCGAAGCGAAGTCGAGGAATCTGTTTTTAATAGATTTCTCCGTTTCAGTCGAAATGACAGTTATTTTTTGTAATCAAACGATTTTTTATGGAAAACGACAGCAGGCGAATGGCGTTCAAGTTTTTTATCACCGCGTGCGTGATATCCGCGATGTATTATTTCGTGATGGAAAATATCATGCCTGCCGTCGAGGTTGACGGCGGCTCACGCGTCGTGATGGGGACATTCGCGAGAATTGTCGCGGTCGCCAAAAGCAAGGCCAAGGCCAATCGTGCCATCAAGGCCGGGTTCAATGAGCTGACGCGAATCGACGCAATGATGAGCGATTACAAGGCCGACTCGGAATTGAGCAAAGTAAACCGCGAGGCATTCGCAAAAGCGGTCAAAGTCAGCCCGGAGCTTTTTGAAATCCTGCAGATAAGCGTAAATTACAGCAAGCTGACTAAGGGGGCGTTCGATGTTACAGTCGGGCCTTTAGTTGACCTCTGGAAAAGAGCGGGTGAGACAAATTCAATGCCCGATGCCGATGCGATTGCCGCAGCAAAGGCGAAAGTCGGTTATGAAAAATTGATACTGGACGCGAAAACTATGACTGTTCGATTCGCGGTAGATGGTATGCGGCTGGATTTGGGCGGGATTGGCAAGGGTTACGCCGTCGATAAGGCGGTCGAGGCGATGAAACGCAAAGGCGCAATCGGCGGCATAGTCGATTCTGGAGGAAATATACGATGTTTCGGCAGACCCGCACACAATGACGTTTGGCTGATTGGGATACAGGACCCGAAAGAAATAGAAGGTAAGCCCCCAGGTTTATCCTGGGGGTCAGACGATGGTCCCGATGATGAGCCATTAATGGTTTTGAAATTGATGGATATGGCTGTCGCGACGAGCGGGGATTACCAGCGGTTTGTAATGGTGGGGGGGAAAAAGGTCAGTCATATTATCGATACCAATACCGCAGCAGGCGCAAGTAAAATAGCGGGGGATACTATCATCGCGCCGAAGGCCGTGGATGCGGATGCCCTTTCGACTGCGGTTAATGTGATGGGGGTCCAAAAAGGCTTGGAACTTGTCAATTCCCTGCTTGGCGTCGAAGCGATTATTATCACCCCAGCCCCGGAATATAAGATTATTAAAAGCAATGGGGCGGACGCATATCTGCAATGAAGCTTCACACAGCGGGCAGCGTATATGCGGATAGTTCAAATTACAGAGTTCGGATTGCAGATTTGCCCGCCAATGGCGGAAAGGATTCTCGGATAGATTTTTCTTTTGGGAAGTGGTTGGGTTGGGGGGAATTTGGGGAAAGCAAAAAGTTTAAAAGGCAATAATTAGGAAGCTGTCCCAGGTCATTTCCCGCATTAGGTTGTCAAAAAAAAGAGGCAGGTTTTAGGCCTGCCCCTTCCAACCGAAGAATTTAACTTCAAAATTCTGTAGAGCCTTATTTGCACTGATTTGCAGCAGTCTCCTTGTTTAAATTCAGTTTAGCCAGAATAGTGACATGTAGTACACATCCTTAATGTCCACTTTGCCATCAGGCTGAAAATCCGCGCCGCTGCAATTGCTGTTTGCAGAGCCGCAGTCATTACGCATCCAGTTGTTGGCCAGAACAACAAAATCTATAAAATTAACGAACCCGTTGCCATTCAGGTCGGCCGGACCTGCAGAAACGCAACTGCCCACAACAAAACTATGTTTATTATTTACCGTGGTGTGCTCGCCCTGGCCGGGATAGCTGTAAGTATAATAGAAGTATATAGTCTGTCCTGCGGATGCGGTTATCTGATACGGAACGTTTGGCGTCACCATATAACCGGGATATACCCCTGTAGGCGAAGTCGAGTAATACAAAATACAGGTCGGGCTGCCTACCCCTGTACTGCCTGGAATAAATGTTATGGTAGGATTTGAACTGGCCCCGCTTGCCTGGTATGTGTAATCGCCATTGGATGGCCCGCCAGTACATACTCCCTGATACATCTGAACTGTCACTGCTGCTGTTCCCTGTATCGTGCCGACTTGAGCTTTGGCCGTAAATGGTCCACCGAGGGTTGTCGCGATGAATTCTCCAAGCGAATCAATCGCGCCTCCGCCTGTCACCGACCAGACAGGATTTATTGTCATCGTCTGACCAAACTGGTTATATCCAACAGCCGTAAATTGCTGAGCATCTCCCATTACCACAGTAGCAGAGGATGGTGTGACCGTGATACTGGTCAATACAGGTGTGCCGACATATACCGTTACCGGGGATGAAACGCCATTAGCATCATTATTGTCCGTTGCACGCGCCGTCAAAATATATGTACCCGCAGGGACACTGTGCCAGGTGATACTGTATGGGCTGTTTGTATCTACACCCAATGAGTTTGGCCCGGAGAAGAATTCCACCTGTGTTACATTGCCGTCACTATCGTAAGCGTTGGCATTAATGGTTATGTCGCTTCCCGGACTGAATATTGTCCCGTTGGCAGGACTGGTTATACTTGCCGTGGGAGTTCTGTTGCCGTCGGTTTCTTCCCAAATAGGCTCGCCGCCGCCCGTAAAGCAGATATCGTCAATTTCAATGTTGGTTATCGGGCCGGTAGTGCCCAGGAGTTCAAACAACTGGCTGACCTGTGATAAGTCAACCTCACCCGAAATGTCCGTCATTGGAATATCAATAACATACCAGGTGCCGTTACGCACAAAGCCATAAGGGTCGCTGCCATTCTGGAAAGTAATCCATTTCTGTCCGATACCTTCAACGTTGCCGCTCTTCATTCCAATCTGGAATGTAACAGTTGAGCTGGTCTTAAGGGCAAAATGCAGCCTGCTTTCGGCATACCTGAATGCCGTAAGATTATGTTTCACATTCGGAGTAAACGCGGCGCCAAACCACGTTAAGCCGGGAGCTGATTGAAGACTCATACTGTCGGTACCCTCGTATGGAGCTTTCGTACGCGGAACAAGCGTGCTTTCCCAGACAAAAAAGTTGCCGTCAGCGCCGAGAGCAAACTCTCCCACATTTTTGTGTGCCGCGTTTTCGGTGAATACTCCGAAATTACCGTTTGCCGGCGTCGGTCTTTCAACACTTTCGCTCCAATATATATTGTCTAATGAAATATTGAATGCAGTACCAGGATCGCCGGCAATCATGAATATTTGATTTATTGTTGGGAAATCGATGTTCGCAAACCGGTTCAGCGGAATCATAACTTCATGCCAGCTGCCGTCGCGTACTAATCCAAATTCTTCTCCGCCATTTACCAGCGGAAGCCAGAATTCACCTGCGGCTGAGCTCTTGATTCCGATTTTGAACGTCTGCGTTGTGGTTGTTTTTATGTGGACATGAAGATAACCATCAGAGTAGTTTTTCATGTTTCTGTCAGTCAAACATAAAACTCCCATTCCCCACCAGACGCCTGCGCCGATATTGAATGACCACGCCTCGGTTCCCTCATAAGGCGTTGTTGTAGTCGAGGTCATATTATTCCAGATATACAGGTTTGCATCGGTTCCGTAAGTTATGTGATTTTCTACAGGCGTTGTTTCAGTGAAAACTCCAAAGTTGCCGTTTTCCGCCGTGTTTTCAGAAGTGTACAACTGTGTATAACCATCATCATAAAGACGAATCCAGTCCACATACAGTTTTGCCGGCAGCGGAGCAGTGATTGCGGCCGGGTCGGTAATGTGCACAAAATTCTCGCCGCCAACCGCCATGTTCATTATGACGTATAACGGTCTGTGAAACTCTTCAAGAGAACTGGCTGCCGGATTGCTGATGTCGAATGACCAGAACGCAGCTCCATCCAGATAGGCTGTCAGCATCGTGGGTGTCCAGGACAATTTATAAAGATGGTAATCATTGTTGAGATTCACCGCTGCGTCAACCTGCAGATAGTAGTTGGCGGTTGTACCCATGTAATCCCAGAAGGCGCCCGCGCTATGCTTTTTGTTTTGAGTGCCGGCGGCGATACCTTCAGCCATACCCATCTCGAGAATATCGACCTCACCGCATGCGGGCCAGGGTGTCGAACCTATGTTATTACCCAAAAGCCAGAATGCGGGCCATAATCCGTTTGCCAGGTTAGGTATTTTTATTCTTGCCTCGATAGTGCCGTACTGGAATGCCATTCTGCCGATTGTTTTCAGCCTTGCAGAAGTGAATGAGCTGCCAAGGTAATTTTCACGTTTGGCCTGAATAACCAGGCTGCCACTTTCAATATATGCATTGTCGGGACGTGCAGTGTAATTTTCCAAC
>JBFZBL010000004.1:0-3030 GCA_041308485.1 Phycisphaerae bacterium
TCTTTGGGCAGCTTGCGCAAAATATCGGCGCTGAACACGCTGTTCTATAAGACCGCAATCGCAAAACAGGGCAACTCGCCTGACGAACTTGACAAAATCAATTTCAGGGACGTTGTGACGCCGGGCAGGACGCCTTTATTCACGGGACTCAAGCAACTGCCGTTTACGGGCGGATGGTCAACGGAGTCGAATATCTATATCGTAGCCGATGAGCCGCTGCCGATGACGGTGCTCTCGATTGCGCCGGAGATGCAATGATAACGATGCGCAAATTCAAAGCGGAGGATTTGGCCGAGGTATCAAAACAGATGCCTAATGCGTTCGGGGGTGGACTTGATACCGCCAAATTCGGGGCTGTTTACGAGAAAGGGACGGCTTATACCGTCCGTAATGAGGCAGGAGTGATAATCGGATGCGGAGGAGTGGTCGAACACTGGAAAGGCGTCGGCGAAATATGGATGTACCCGACAAAGGCGATACTGGCCCGAAAAAACGAGCTGGTAGCGATATGCAAGGCGTTTCTTGCTGAAATCAAAAAGGAGGGGTACTGGCGGGGCGAGGCGCTTGTAAATACAAAACACGTCGAGCATTACAGGTTCGCAAAGGCATTTTTGTTTAAGGTCGAGGGCAAACAGCGAAAGAAGGCGCCCGATGGCTCGGACTGCTATATGATGGCGAGGATATTCTGATGTGGGCAGTAGCGGCGGCATTAGTGGTGAAAGGCGTGGCGGATTATTCGCAGGGTGTGCAGACCCAGAAATTGATGAACGCCCAGGCGAAACAGGCGAATCAGGACGCCAAAATAGCGACCGCAAACGCAACTTACGAGGCGGAACAGCAGCGAGAATTAGGGCGGCGGCTGCGCTCTCAGCAGATTACCGAGACGGCGGCGAGCGGGGTGACAATGGCGGGAGCGCCAACGGACCTGTTAGAAGACACTACTCGCGGCGTTGAAATGGACGCACAAATGCTCCAGAGACGCGGCCTGATAGAATCCAACAGGTACAAGGCGGCGGCCGCATCGTATAAGGCACAGGGTAAGGCAGCCAAAACGGCAGGGACAATCAATATGTTCAGCGACCTGCTTATGGCGGCCGGCGGGTTCTGGAGCGCCTATGGCGGCGGGGCCACGACGGCGGGCGGAACTCTCGCGAAACCAGCCGCTAATTTGGCCAAAACCAATACGTTCACCGGCGCGACAGGCGGCTATAAAAGCGTTGGCACAAGTTTTCTTTTTAAATAGGTAAACTATGTCGGACCTTAAGCGATATACACCACAGGTATCACCGGAGGCGGGCGGGCCATCGCTGCCTTCAGGCGGGATGCTGACCGCGCCGCAGGAGGCCATAGCAAATCTTGGCCAGACAATAGCCAATATCGGCGGGCAACTACAAAACGAGCTGGATGTGGACGCGACAAACCAGGCAAAGATACAAATGGAACAGATACATAACACCCTCTACCTCAAATACAAGGATGACCCGGATTACCATACATCCGTTAATCGTTACGCTGAGGAACTTGACCAGCAAAAAGCCGCAATAATCGATAAGCCGTATATCACCAATCAGGCGAAAAAGTACATAGAAAGTGTTTACAACGAAAACAAAATACGCGGGCTGTTCCAGATGGAGGAAATAGCCAAAGGCAAGAGACGCGATAACATGATGGCTAATTATATTCAGAGTCAGGCAGATTTGTCGCAGGCGGTAGCGGATGGGCGACTGGACGCACCGGCGGCAATTGAAAAATATGAGGGTATAGCCCGCGATATGCTCGCAACCGGAATGGTTGACGAATCAAAAATAAAAAAGGACTTAATTGAAACAAAAGAACAGTTCACGCAGTTGTCAATGAGACAGAAAGTATGGAATGAGGCCTTAAAACTGGGCAATGGAGCGCCTTCCGAGGCCGGTTTAAAAATGCTCAATGATATCACTTATTATCCCCAGCTTGACCGGGCAACACGCGAGGAGCTGCAGGGGAATATGAGCTTTTTAATGACACAAAATAGAAATCTCGAAGACCTCAAAGAAAAACAGGCGCAGGAAACCAGTCGCGGAGAAATAGTCAAACAATTAACCGCCGGCACGCTAACGCCTGATATGGTAATGGCGAGCAACTTAGACGCCAAAGAAAAGAGCGAGTGGATTGAAAAGGCCAATACCCGCAACCATGAACAGTTGATTAAAAGTAAATTTGAAAAAGCCAGGGCGATGCCCAATCCGGAGGACGGCATAAAATATCTCCAGAATTCGACCGACCTTGACCCCTCAGAGAGAAAGTCGTTATCTGAAACACTAAAGGCGTTCACAAAACCTTCGGAAGACGAACTTGTCAATCAAATATTCGAAAAAGTAAGGGCGATGCCTACGCTGGAAGAGGGAGTAAAATACCTGCAGGACTCAACGGCACTCAAACCATCGGAACGGGAATCGCTGATTAACACCTTAAAATTCTTCAAGGAACCACCGAAGAGCAAATTTGAGGAATCGGATTTACAGGTAAAGGCAAGGGTATTTATAGCGACAACCGCTGATACACCGAAGATTACACGGGGAGAGTTAGATAGATTGGTCGGCAACGGATTGAGCATCGCGGATGCGGAGCATTATAAAGGCATGCTGGATTCGAGAGAGAAGAAAGATGACATACTGAACCGCCCGGACATTAAACAATACTTCGACGCGATGAAGGATATTTTCGAGAAGGGTATGTTCGCCGGGGCGGAAATCAAAACGTTGCCTCTGGGCTATCAGATTAAAAACCAGCTAATTGCGGTCAACAGGGCGAACGAATTCACAAAATGGCTACAGGCGAAAAAAGACCCCGCCGATGCTGAGGTTAAGGCCAAATTCCAGGAACTTGTAACGCCGATGCTGACGTATAGCTGGTTTAGCGGGGATATTACCGACGCCGAGACGGGTTTGGATATTGCTGAGAAAATAGACAGTATGCCTCCCTCTGCAAAAATCGAATGGCAAAAGGCACGGACGACAGGGACCTCGGCAACGGACTTTATCAATAAGT
>JBFZBL010000005.1:0-15537 GCA_041308485.1 Phycisphaerae bacterium
CAACTGTCGTCACCATAACGCCGAACAGCAGCAGAACAACGGCCTTAGTGATGCCCCCAACCTGATATCGCCCCCTCAAGAGAAATATAGCGATAATCACAATGCCCAAAATATCGAATAGCGCCACCTGCTTAAACGACAGCGCCGCGCCAGCGCTCAGGCCCGCGGCAAATATCATAATGGCGCTCCTGCGGCCTTCCCGTTCAACAGCTAAAACAAGCAGCAGTATCGACAATAGCACAAAGAAAACAAGAAATGTCTCCGTATATGCCGCTGAAATATGAAATCCCTTCAAAGGCATCAGCGAAATATACAAACATGTGCTGATTGCCGCAGCACAAACGCTCCCGCTGATTCTGCGAACAAATCCGAAAAGACAAAGCGACGCCCCCATACTTGCTATATCACCCACCAGGCGGGGAAACCATACATTTGTCCCAAAAAGCAGATACGAATAATAATAAAGCAGAAAAATACCGGGCGGCTTGTTATTTATTGTGCCCGTGTAAGGCGTAAGTCCGTTGTCCGCCCACACACGCCCCATATAGCTCCATATACCCTCATCAATGTCCATCGGTTTGCCCTGGGAGTGTATAAAAAGCAGCGCAAAACCCAGCACACCCCAAAAAATAGGGTTCAGCAGAATATTGTCCTTCTCCGTTAACCAATCATTCAGATTTTCGTGATTAACTTCTGACATAATTTCCTCTAAACACGATGCATCTACTTATTCGCCGTTGTTTCCGTCCTGCATTTCGGTATCGCGGCGAGAAAATTCCTGCCGTACGATTTGCTCAATATACGAGAATCCAGAATAACAACAATACCGCTGTCCGTCTTCGTCCTAATCAGCCGGCCAAAGCCCTGCTTGAACTTGATTATCGCCAAAGGTAACTGATATTCCACGAACGGATTGCCACCCTCTTCTTTGATTTTATCCAACCGCCCCGCCAAAAGCGGCGTATCCGGCACAGCGAAGGGCAGCCGCACGATTATTACATTCGACAACGCCTCGCCCGCCACATCCACCCCCTGCCAGAAACTGTCCGTCCCGAACAGTACAAACCGCCCGTCCGTCTTGAATCGCCTCAACAGCGAACTCCTATCCTGCCCCACCCCCTGCTGAAGCAATTCTATATTGTTCTCCTTAAACCACTCCGCCAGCTGCTCCGCAAAATCGCCGAGCATCTTATAACTCGTAAAAAGCACAAACGCCCGCCCATGCGTTTTCAAAATATATTTCTTTATCGACTTGCACGCCGAGGCGACAAACTTCTCGTCATTCGGCTCAGGCAAATCGCTCTCGATATAAATCGTAACCTGCTTTTGATAATCAAAAGGCGAACCCAGCCTTACCGCATCGTAATCCTCCAGTCCGACCCTGCCCGCAAAAAATTCAAATCCGCTCTTCACCCTCCGCTGTCTGGAGTCTGGCGTCTGGGGTCTGGGGTCAAATCCATCTCCTGCCTTCTGCCTTGTATCCTCACCACTGCTCAATGTCGCGCTTGTCATTATCACCGAGTCATACTTATCGAATAAGCTCCTTTTAACATCCGCCCCTACGTTCAGCGGCGCACTTTTAAGATAAATCGCTTCCCGCCTGCCCTCGTCAATTTCAACCCAATAAACATAATCCTGTTTCGCCTGAGGCAAAAACGCCTCCAAATCCGCGAGCAATCCCGCGCACTTATCGACATATCGCGTCAATTCAAACCGCTCATCCTCGTCTTTCGCCTGCTTTGCCAGACCAGACAACCCCTCCCGCAGTTCCTTAATCGACCCAGACAAATTGTCCTCGACAAAATTCTTATAGCACCTGCCGTTTGATTGCGACCTGTGCCGCTCATTCCACTGCCGAACGCCTTTGAAAAATTCCTTCGCCGCCTCCCCTGCCTTGACAACCAGGTCCGTCAATTTCCCCGATTCTGTATAAACCAATAGCCCCTTGTGTGTTCGCGGATTATAAAGCCCGTCCAACAGGAACCTCACAGCTCCCGTACTTATTTCGATTCCGAAATGCTCCTCCGCCACCCGTTCAATATTGTGCGCCTCATCGATAATAACCCACTTATAATCAGGCAGTATCGAAAACTCTTCCTCCCGCAGCGCAAGGTCGCTGAACAGCAGCGCATGATTTGTCACGATAACATTCGCGTTCTCAAGCTCTCTCCTTGCCCGCTGGCAAAAACAGCTCGTAAAATGCCCGCATTTCCTGCCTTTGCAGTTACCATACTCCGCCTTCACCGCATCCCAGACCCGGCTGTCCGGTATAAAAGGTAAATCGCTTAGCGATCCATCCGTCGTTCTCGTCGCCCAGTTATGTATCTTCGCCAAGGCATCACCGAACTGGTCGAACAAGCCCATCTGCCTCCGCAACGCAAATTCCAGCCGTCGCTTGCAAACATAATTCGACTTGCCCTTCGCCAGTACCGCCTTGAAACTCCACGGCAGGCACCGGTTCAAACAGGGAATGTCCTTATTTATTAGCTGCTCCTGCAAAGCGATTGTGAACGTGCTTACGACTACTCGGTTTGCCCCGAGAATTGCTTTTTCTATCGCAGGCACAAGATACCCCAGACTTTTTCCCACCCCTGTCCCCGCCTCCGCGACTAAATGTCTTTTGGTCGATAGCGCCTTTTGCACGGCTCTCGCCATATCGACCTGCTGCTGACGCCGCTCGTATCCATCGAACGCCCTCCCAACCACCCCTCCAGGCGCAAAAATTCCTTCCATATCCAAAGAATTGTTTATATTGTCAATCATTGGCCAAATGATAACTTACATGCTCTTTGAAGTGAAGTGCCCGGCCTCTGAATATCACAAAGTATTTACTATGGCTTTGATATCCGCTCTTCTATCGTCTTCTTCATCGTCGCAACCGCCGGCGAATTCGGCATCTTCTTAGCTGCCGCCTCTATCGCCTGCCGCGCAAACTCCAGCCGGTCCATCTGGTAATAAATATAACTGAGCAGAAATTCCAGCTCCCCGGAATCACCCTTGTCCATCCACTCCCTGGCTTCGAGTATCCTGTTCTCAACCGTGTCCTTGTCGCCTATCATCACCGCAAGGTCAACCCTGACCTTTGCATATTCAGGAAAAATCTCCAGGGCTCTCGCCAAAAATAACGCGCTGCTCAGATACTCGCCCGACCCGAACAACGCCACGCTCTTGCCCGCATAACCCAGCGGGTCATCCGGCTTATATATCGAAGCAAGCGTGTAAGCGTCAGCGGCACGGTAGAACCTCGCCTGCTTCATATAGCCCTCCGCCATCCTCATATGATGATTGAACTTGTCATCGCTAAAAGACGCGAAACTTTTATATGCCCTGTTGAACTCTTCCGGCGTAATGCCAGCCTTCGATGCTGCCGGCTCATTCGCTTCCGCCCCCTTTGTCGAAGGTAAACGCTCGGACTGAGGCTCTGGCAATTCAATGGTCTTGCCTAACCGCCCCTTCATCTGCTCATATACATCTGTCATCTGCGCCGGCTTCTGCGTATTGTCAATCTGTCCCGCTAATCTACCTTTGTTCGCCTCCGGCTTACCCTGCCCCTCGCTGATTTTTGGGGCCTTCACGTCCAGCAGCATTTCCAAATTCGACTTGCTTCCCGTCGCCAACTCAGGTTTTACAGTACCCTCGGTTATTTCTGTTTCACCTTTTCGCTGAATCTTAACTCCTATATCACGCCAGAACTGTTCCTGTGATTGCGAACCCGGCTCGCCTCCAGAAGGATTTTTCCTGATGTCCGCCTCCACAAGTTTCTCCAAATCCTGCTGGCTCAGCGACAATGGACGCCTGCCAATTTGAGGATTATACCCGCTCTGGTAATATCCTGTCTGAGGGCTCGGTAAATTTGTGCCTGCAAATGAATTGTTCCTCAAACCGCCGGTCGTAACTACGCCGCTCCCGCCGGGCTGCGTCGTCGTCACTGTCCAACTCGGCGAATAATAAGGCGTCAGCCCCCCGCCGCTCTTCCCGAAATTTTGCGAACCGGCAGTGTTCCTCAGAAATGAGTCCAGCCCTCCCGATGTACGTGAAAGTGAGCTTGCCGGCGCATAAAAACTCGTCGGGCTGTTGTATGGCACGACGCCCCTGAATTGCATCCCGTTAGCCACGTTGCCCGTAACCACCAGATTCCCGCTCGTATCGATTGGATTTGGGCTCGCTATCAGCCCGGACTTATAAGCCGTGGGAGGAACCGTCCCAGACCCAACCGGATTGCCAACTGATGGATTTTCCAGGCATAATCCAACCCCGCAGAAAACCGCTACAATTAACGCCGACACGCAAATTATTTTTTGCCTTCTCATAACATTAACTACCGCAAATAAGCTGGCGTGTTCGCTTTTAGATTCCCGCTAAATACCCTGATACTTCGGCTTCTCAGCCCACCCCAGCTTGGCCGCCAGCGTATCCCACTCACACCTGAGCGGATTATTTACAACCAGAAAATCACGTTTCTCCCGCTTTATCTCCACCACATCATCGATATCCAGTTCCAGCGATACCTGTCCGTCTATCGAAACTGTCGTTCCCTCATTCAAACGCTCCCCGCGAATCTCAACTACACTGTCCGCTTTTATAACAATCGGCCTGAAACTCAAGCTGTGCGGGCATATAGGTGTAATCACAATCCCTTCCATCTTCTGCGACAACACAGGCCCGCCCGCCGACAAACTATACGCCGTCGAACCCGTCGGCGTCGAAACAACAAGACCGTCGCTTATGCACTCCCCTAAATGCTGCCCGTCCACAAACATCTGCAGGTCTATCATACGAAATGGCGGCCCCGAAGTAATGAACACATCATTGACAGCTGTCGAACAAAAATGCTTCCTGCCCTTCTTAAACACGCAGCAACGCAGCATCATTCGCTTCTCTATCCTCGCCTTGCCTCTCGCTAACTGCGGGAAAAATTCCTTCAGCTCTTCCACGCTGAACTCCGCCAGATAACCAAGCTTGCCGAGATTCACCCCTATAACCGGAATCCCGATTCTATCGGAACTTCGGCTCAACTGCCTGGCTGCCGCTATAATGCTTCCATCTCCTCCGAAGACCACCGCGTAATCCGCCTCACGAAAACTTTCCGGCGTGCACTCATCTATCCCGCAATTGACCACTATTTTGGCTTTACGCTTTATAAAATCCGCAAATGCTGTTATCGCCCCCGCAACATGACCCTTCCTGCGGTCCCCGAAAATTGCCAGCTTCAACATTCTCTTGCGGCTTACCCTTGCCATTATTCAGTATTCTCACTTCTAATTTCATCCGCCCTGGAGAACTACCGATTCAGCATTTGACACACCGTCTCCGCTATTTTATCGGCATTTATACCGGCCTCCCTAAGTTGATTGTTCCGCGAATCGTGCCTTACAAACCGCTTCGGCACCCCCAGCATCCGCACCGCTCCCCCGTCCCTTCGCGGCACAAAACCGCCGCTGTGCTGCCCAGCCGCCTCCATCACCGCCGAACCAAACCCGCACGCCACACCGTGGTCCTCCACTGTAATCACAGGCTTACCTGCTCCAATCAGTTCAACTATTCTGCTGTCTATTGGCGCCGCAAACCTCGCGTTTATCACATCAACCTCTATGCCTTCCTGGGCAAGCGCCCCCGCGGCAGCTATCGCTTCTACAAGAACACTCCCATAACTGACTATCACAGCAGCCGACTTGTCGCTTCTTCTGGCGACCACGCTTTTACCCAGCACAAACGGCTCGCCGCTTGATTCAGTAATCTGCTGGCAGGCGATTAGTTCCTTCGGATACCTAACGCACACCGCCCTGTCCGCGCTCAACGCGAACTCCAAAGCGCCACCCATCTCCACAGCGTCCGCTGGCGACACCAGCACAAGATTCGGCATCATACGCAAATATCCGATATCCATAAGACCATGATGCGTCGGCCCGTCCGCGCCAACCACTCCTGCCCTGTCGATGCAAAATACCACAGGCAGGTTCTGCAGCGATACCTCCTGAAATATCTGGTCAAAACTCCTTTGTAAAAACGTCGAATATATGCAAACCACGGGGCGCATTCCGCTCTTCGCCAATCCAGCCGCTATCTCCACCGCCGCGCTCTCAGCTATACCCACGTCGTAGAATCGGTCAGGGAATCGCTCGCGGAACTTCTTCAGCCCCGTCCCCTCGCACATGGCGCTGCTTATCGCAACAACCTTCTTGTCATTCTCAGCCAGCCTCACAAGTTCTTCACCGAAAGCATCCGTGAAGCTTCGCCCCTGCTTCTCCGCTGCCGGCTCCACCACGTCGCCGTTCATTTTAAACGGCCCCGTCGAATGATACTTGCTCGGCTGATTGTCCGCAGGTGTAAAACCCATCCCCTTTTTGGTATGACAATGCAGAATCACCGGATGCTCAACCTGCTTCAACGCCCTGAATAATTGCACCAGGGTCCCTATATCATGCCCGTCCACCGGCCCAAAATATGGCACATTCAAACTCTCGAACAACTGGCTCGCCGGAAGCACCATACGAATATTCTTTTTGATTCTCTCTATTGCTTCTTCCACCGTCTTTCCGATAACCGGCGTATGTTCCAGTATGTCTTTCGTCGTCCTGCGTAAATCCTCGTATGTCTGGCTCAGTCTAATCTTCGAAAAATACTTCGCCACCGCGCCCTGCGTTGCGTCTATCGCCAGCGAATTATCGTTCAGTACAATCAGCATCTGTCGCTTGACTAAACCCAGATTGTTCAGCGACTCGAAACTCGCCCCGTTGACGATGCTGCCGTCCCCGACGAAAGCTACTATTTTATTCTGCTTATCCTGTTTTGCCTCGCCCTGAGCTTGTCGAAGGGTTTCGCCAAGAGCAAGCCCGATGGCCGTGCCTATCGATGTGCCTGCGTGGCCCACCGCAAACTGGTCGTAAGGGCTTTCCTCGGGATTTGGAAATCCGCTTACCCCGCCGGCCCGACGAAGATTTTTGAACTCCTCTTTCCTGCCTGTTATTATCTTATGCGCATAGCACTGATGCCCGACATCCCAGACAATTTTATCCTGTTCAAAATCGAACACATAATGCAGCGCAAGCGTTATATCAACCACCCCTAAACTGCTCGCCAGATGCCCCCCGGTCCTGCCCACTGTCTCGATTATGAATTGGCGTATCTCATCCGCTAATTGCTGCAACTGGGCTACTGAAAGCCCCTTCAAATCCCTAACCCCGTTTATCCCTTTAAGCAGCGGATAACCCTGCCAGTCAGCATCTGCCCCGTCAGCCGCCTTAATCTCCGCCGAAGGACCTGCGCCGACTGGGCGTATCGCCACCACCCGCCTTTTAACGACTGATTCCTGATGCTGTTCTTCTGAACCCAAATTCTGCATTGTGTCTCAATCTTTACGTCTACGACTGCCCCGCGGTTTCGCTTTTACCAGACAAAACGGCTGGAAACCGTAAAAACCGCACAAACATTTAATTATACACTCCCGAACCACCTTTTTCAACTAAACCATTGCGAGTCCTGAACATATGGAATAACGGGGTGCAATTAAGGATTCTCACGGAATTAAGCTGCATTTTGGGCCTTACCAAAAGCTTTTTCACGTGTCGGACTGCTGTAACTCGATTAAAACCAACGACATGAACAACTTAATGCGAATGGATTTCCGTTGCGGTTTTTTGCGGGCGGTCAGGCCAGCCAAGAATATCGAACAGAAAATGACTCGACCTCTTTATCATTTCGATTGGCGAACACGGCGTCATCTCAAGTGAGGCGACAACGTCGTTATCGTTTTTCTTGAGCGACTCGAGCAGGTAATCGAGGTCCCGACTGTTCATTCCGCCTGAGCAACCAAGCGGCCTGTGGTCATCGTAACTGCCGTTGTGGTCTGCGATATGTAAATGGGCGGTTCTTTTCACAAGAGTATCGACATATTCGTCGAAGCTGTGCCCGGCGTCGCAGCCCGCGAAGCCGGTGTCTAAGCAATACAATATCGACTTGAACCGTCCGCCGATACCTCTTAACACATCGAGCGGTCCCGTTTCAATACAAAGTTTTACTCCCTCGTCTTTTGCCATCCCGACGACTTCTGAAATAAAATCACCATCGTCGGCATTTTTGCCCTGCATACGCAAACTCTGCAAATCAGCAACGATATTGGCATTGAGGAGTTTCGCGCAGCCTATTTGCTCGGCCCACTGCTCAATGCTCGGATTATCATTGCGGGAACGCATCGAAACAAGCATACCTTCGGTAGCAGCCTCAAGCCGGGGCCAGTCGCGCTTGTCATACCGGCACTCATCCAGACCGCCAAGATTGGGCCAAAGTTCAACCCCCAACCCGAGCGTCCGCAGCAATTCGCATTCCTGCTCTAAAGACAATCGGCTCTGCTTACCCCAGAATGCCATTGTTGAAACAACATATCTGATTTTCATCCGGGCACCCCCGTATAAAGTTAAATTTCTGCCCTATCTAAAAAGTGTGGGTATTACAAATATCGATTTAAAATCGACCAATCTTCAGCTATTTTGCGAAACTACGCCCTCGTCCGGTAATATCGCAGATGCCAACACCCTCAGCCAATATCTGTTTTTGACCCAAAAACCAACCTGTTAAGACAAAAAAGCGTCTCACAACCCTTAAACTTGTCTAAAAATCCTATTGCTTTATACGCCGAGTACGTTAAAATAGTGCTTTTGATTGTTCGGGAGTTTATTATGAAGAAAGACATACATCCTAAGTACGACAAAGTCGTGGTTAGATGCGGTTGCGGTAATACCTTTGAAACCCGCAGCACCGCAACCGAAATCCACGCGGAAATTTGCTCTGCCTGCCATCCTTTCTACACAGGCAAGCAGAAGTACGTTGACACCGCAGGCCGTGTCGAACGTTTCCAGAAAAAATACGGCACCGACTACTTCAAAAAAACGAAAAAGTAGTTACGCACGCCGAATCACTATCAGGGTTCCTTTTTTGGTCATTTGGGCAAGAACGGAGCCCTGATTGTTTATTACCTTTCCAAAAGTAAATTACCGGGACAAAAATATGCCTGAAACAAATACGCCTTTAATTGCGAAACTGACCGCTGTTGATGCCCGCTTTGACGAGCTTCAAAAACAGATGGAAAATCCTGACATCGCATGCGAGTCGGCCAAGCTGATTGCGCTGGCAAAAGAACAGGGCAAACTCAAGGGACTCGTTGCGAAATTCCGCGACTATAAGAAAGCCGTCGAGGGAGCCCAGCACGCAGAACAGCTTATAAACAACCCCTCAACCGATGCAGAGCTTAAGGAAATGGCAAAAGAGGAGCTCCAGGAGCTCAATGCCAAAAAGACAACACTGCTGGCGGAACTGCAGGACAAGCTGCTTACCGCCGACGACGATTCTATCGGCTCGGTCATTATGGAAATACGCGCGGGTACAGGTGGCGAAGAGGCGGCCCTGTTCGCTCGCGACCTTTATACGATGTACACAAAATATGCGACCGACCGCGGATGGAAAATCGAAGAGCTGGATTTCAGCACTACCGACAGAGGCGGGTTCCGCGAAGTTATTTTCGGCATTAAAGGCGAAGGTGTGTGGACAGAGCTGGGTTACGAGGGCGGAGGCCATCGCGTCCAAAGAGTCCCGGAAACCGAGGCACAGGGCAGAATTCACACCTCCGCGGCAACAGTCGCAGTTTTGCCCGAGCCGGAAGAAGTCGATGTCCAGATAAACCCGGACGATGTCGTTGAGCAGGTCTGCAGGTCAAGCGGCCCGGGCGGACAAAAAGTCAACAAAACAAGCAGCGCGATACGCCTCGAACACATCCCGACTGGAATCACCGTCCGTATGCAGGAGGAAAAAAGCCAGCATAAAAACCGCGCCAAGGCATGGCGTATCCTGCGAAGCCGGATTTATGAGCTTAATCAAAGTAAAAACCAAGCCGAGCGCGACGCGAAACGCAAAACGATGATTGGCTCAGGCGACCGCAGCGAAAAAATCAGAACTTATAATTTCCCGCAGAACCGCGTCACCGACCACAGGATAAACCTGTCGCTTTACACCTTGGACAAAATAATCGCCGGCGAAGCGGGTGAATTGTTCAAGGCGCTGAAAGAACACGATATTCAGGAACGGCTCAAAAACCTTTAAAAGACATAAGGCATCTTATGGTTGTAATTGTAACGGGGCTGGTCGGGCTTGACAAAAAAAACTACCTTGAAAAGGTGCGCGAGTATGCCGGTCTGCACGGCAAAGAAGTAACACTGTGCAATATCGGCAACATGATGTATGCGGAAGCCCCGGATATCACACCAGGAAAAATTTTGGACATACCATTAAAACGGCTGCACTCCCTTCGCCGAAGCGTTTTCAAAGACGTCATCGCAAAAGCGAAAAAAGTCCCCAACCTTATCGTCAACACGCACGCCACCTTCCGCTGGCGACACGGATTGTTCCCCGCCGTCGATTTCGACCAGATGCGCCAGCTCGACGCGAGTATGTACATCTGTCTGATTGACGGCGTCGCCGCCCTGCACGGCCGGCTGCTCAGTGAGCACGCAAGCGACCACACCCTCAAAGACCTCATTGTCTGGCGGGAAGAAGAAATCATCAGCACTGAAATGCTCTGCAAGGGTATCAACGAACAGACGCCTTTTTACTGCCTTGCCCGGGGCGGGACCGAAGCGACTATCGATGCGTTTTACCGGCTGCTTTTTGAGCCGAAAATCAAACGCGCGTATCTCAGTTACCCGATGACCGCCGTGGCTGACCTCGAAGACGTGAAAAAAGAAATCAGCGGGTTCAGGCAGACAATCAAAAAACATTTCACCTGCTTCGACCCCGGCGACCTTGAAGAAGCGTTCCTGCCGCGTATGGCCTTGGAGGCCGCCGAGGACGGCAGAGATTCTCTCGAACTCCATGCGGGCGACAAAACCGTCCGGCTGAACCTCGACCAGATTCGCCAGATTGAACGCGATATATACAGCCAGACCTACGCACGCGATTTTATGCTCATCGACCAGGCTGAAATGATTATCAGTTTCATCCCCACCCTGCCCGACGGTCGTGCGGCCATCTCAAGCGGTGTCGAACGCGAATTGCAGCACGCCCACGAAGCCGCGAAAGATGTTTATGTTATCTGGTCAGCGAAACAAGCACCTTCAGTGTTCGTAACACAAACCGCCACAATACTTTTTGACAACACCAAAAGCGCTCTGGAATTTTTCAACAAGAAAAAACTGATCCGGCCCTGATACACACAATGAATTTAGAAAACACATTAATATCGTCGCTCGCATTAACGAATCTTATCGGCGGCCTGATTTTAGGCGGCTTTCTTGCTGTCGGATTCTCGCACCTGACACAAAAACAAAATCGCTTCTTGAAATATCTCGTGCTGTCGCTGGGGCTTTATTTTCTCGAATGCGTCGCCTTTGCCTGGTCAATGGGCACGCAGATATTGTCTTTCTTATTATCAATCGAGTGGGGAATCCTGTTCGGCCTCTGGCTCAAAGGCCTCGCCCCTCAAAAACAGATTATCAGGCAGATGCTTTGGGTCTCCCTTTACGGCTGCCTGCCGGCGGTCTCATTTGCAGCCATACTGTTTATCGTCTGGATAATTTCAGGCAACGGGCTTTTGAACGTCGACCAGGCACGTCGCTTCGGCATACCCTATTTCGTCCCTTGGCCTCTTAATACAATGCTCGGCTTTTGCGCTGCCCTCGCAGTTGGGACAATTATTCTCAAGACCTTGGCAACAACAGGTATCGCCGCCTTAATTGTTCGTGACAAACAAACCCATGGAGCAGGACAATCAAAATGAATACCACCACACTCCCGACAATTAAAAAGCATGCTATCTGCCGACTGCACAGTGAAATTAAATCTGCCGAAATCAGCCTCGACTCGCTCAGTGAAGTTTTTTCCGCTCTGCCCGACGCCTCAATCCTCGGCGGGAACTCCTCAAAAGAAACAGCCGATGGATTCTCGTACTGGATGGCGACACCTAAAGAGGTCTTTGAATTTCACG
Source organism: Phycisphaerae bacterium (assembly GCA_041308485.1). Taxonomy (GTDB): domain Bacteria; phylum Planctomycetota; class Phycisphaerae; order Sedimentisphaerales; family Anaerobacaceae; genus Fen-1362. The sequence goes on from JBFZBL010000005.1 coordinate 11,972, forward strand.
AAGGCGAAACAAAGCCGCTCGAAAAACTGCACCAGGTTCTCAATAAATACAAACCCGCAAATCCTCCCATCCCTAACGGTATGTTCACGGGCGGCTGGGTCGGCTTCTTCGGCTACGAACTAGGCAGCCATTTAGAACCCGTCCCCTGCACAAATACGGATGATTTGCAGTTGCCCCCGGTTCGCCTCTGCCTTTACGACCGGCTGATTGCTTATGACCACAACAAAAAAACCTTTCAATTGATTATTCTCCAACTCGATAACGACACCGAAACGCCTCAGCAAAAATTGTCATTCCTCGAAAGCATTCTCGATAAGGCCCGTAACATCAAAGTACCCGCGCCAAAGCCGGCCGATATTGAAAACATCGACTTCGCACGGATTCAGTCGAATATGACCAAAGATTACTACCTGAAGGCCTTCGAAAAAATCAAACGTCATATATTCGATGGCGATGTATATCAGATAAACTTCTCTCAGCGTTTTTCTTGCGAATATAATGCCCGGCCAATCGACCTCTTCCACTGGCAAAACCGCTATAATCCATGCCCGTATTCAGCCTATATCGACGCGGGCGATTTCCAAATCGTAAGCGCATCACCCGAAATGTTCATCACCGTAAAAGATCGCCTCATCAGCACCAAACCCATCAAGGGAACCCGCAAACGGCTCGAAGAAACCTCCACCGAGGCAAAGCAAATCAACGCAGAGAACCTTCAGCAGCTTATCGATAGCGTTAAGGAAAAGGCCGAGCTGAATATGATTATCGACCTTGAGCGAAACGACCTCGCCCGTATTTGCGCCCCCGGCACAAGACAAGTCACCCGCCCGAGGACTATTGAAACCTGCCCAAGCGTTTTTCACGCCGTCGCAACAGTCGCTGGTAAACTCCGGGAAGACGTGAATTTTTGCGATATCCTCAAGGCGGTCTTCCCCGGCGGGTCAATAACCGGCGCACCAAAAATACGCGCTATGCAAATCATAAACCAAACCGAACCCACCGCACGGGGCATTTATACAGGTTCTATCGGCTATATCGATCTGGCCGGCACTGTCCGCTTGAATATCGCCATACGCACGATTATCATTAAAAACAAATCGGCTTACGTCCAGACGGGTGGCGGCATTGTCGCCGACTCCGACCCATTGGCCGAATACGACGAAACTATAACAAAGGCACGGGCATTAATCGGTGGAATCAACGCTGTAAATCACGTTTAGAAATGAACTGGAAAAATGACGGCATTTGGCTTTTACTATTGATACCTATCATAGGATTGTCTTTCGGTCTGGGAGTAGGTATAAGCAGTAATTATGTCTCTCTGCTGATAGTTGCGACAATAATCATCCTGTTTATTATTCGCTGGAAGTTTAGACAAAATCACAAGGAATAAAATGGCGGAAAAAGTTTTTCTAAACGACAAACTGATAAATATCGACGAAGCCGGCATATCCGTCGGCGACAGCGGCTTTCTTTATGGAGCCGGGCTGTTTGAAACAATGCGGGCATATAACGGCACCACTTTCCGGCTCAATGACCACTTGGACAGATTATTAACAAGCGCAAAGGCATTATTCATCGAACATTCTTACAGTAAACAATACCTGACAGAATCCGTTAACAAGGTTCTTGAAGCAAACAGCCTCACAGATACCCGAATTCGCCTCACCCTTACCGCTGGCGGATTTTCACCGTCACAGGCCAAACCGAATCCAACATTTATCATAACCGCAACAAAGCTACAGCCTTACCCTGTTGAATATTACAAAAAAGGCGTGCTCGTTGTCCTTTGCCCGACAAGACAAAACACAAGCGACCCAACCTGCGGACACAAGACGACAAGTTACTTATCGCGTATGCTGGCGCTGAAACAGGCACACGAAAAAAAAACAGCGGAAGCCCTTTGGTTCACAATCGATGGTCGATTAGCTGAGGGCTGTATCAGTAACGTCTTTTTGGTAAAGGACTCCAAATTATTCACACCGAAGACCAATACGCCCGTCCTGCCCGGCATCGCCAGAAAAACCGTCTGCGAGCTGGCAATAGCCAACAAAATTGAACTAACCGAAAAAGACCTTACAATCGACGACCTGCTCGGCGCAGACGAGGTATTTATCACCAACGTTATTATGCAGGTTATGCCCGTCGTCGGAATCGAAAAACACACTGTCGGCGATGGAAAACCAGGGAAAATTTCGAAAAAGATACAGGAATATTACGACGAATTCGTGAAAAATAATTGCAGAGGCAAAAAATGAAAGTAAAAGATATCGCAGCGCAAATCGAAAAAATAATACCGCTTGGTCTTGCCCAAAGCTGGGATAACGTCGGCCTGCTTCTCGGAAGCGCAGAAAAAAAAGTAAAACGCGTCCTGCTCACTATCGACATCACGGCAGATGTTCTCGCAGAGGCCAAATGGCTCAAAACCGACCTTATCGTTGCCTATCACCCTATCATCTGGGACGGCCTGAAAGAAATAAACACGCAAGGCCCGACAAGCGTCGTTTATGAGCTGATTCGTTCGGGCATATCTGTCTTTTGCATTCACACCGCGCTGGACGCCATCGAAGGAGGCGTAAATGACGGCCTCGCGGAAATAGTCGGCATACAAAATGGGCGCCCTCTCGGCGATTATGTCTCAGCACCAGCCGGTAATAACTACAAACTCGCAGTTTTTGTCCCCATCGAATCCGCCGCGAAAGTATCCAATGCCGTATTCGCGGCTGGCGCGGGCCACATCGGCAATTACAGCCATTGCAGCTTCTCATCGCAGGGACAGGGAAGTTTTCTGCCCCTCGAAGGGGCACGACCCGCAATCGGCAAAAGAGGCGTCCTCGAAAAAGTCCCCGAACTGAAATTTGAGGCGATTGTCCCCGCGGAAAAACTCGCCGGTGTCGTAACCGCCATGCTCAAAGCTCACCCTTACGAGGTGCCCGCCTACGACATTTATAAACTTGTCGATGAGCAGGCAAAATTCGGCTTAGGCAGAATGGGCAAACTCGCAAAGCCGACGCCGCTGTCCGAAATCATTAAAAAACTCAAGAAACAAACCGACGCAAAGGCCGTCGGCATCGTAGGCCCCGAAAAACGCACCGTCAGGACCGCCGCCGTATGTGCCGGCTCCTGCGGCAAGCTCATAAATCTCGTTATCTCTGATAACACCGACCTCTACGTTACAGGCGAGCTGAAGCACCACCAGGCCCTTGCCGCCCAGGAGGCGGGACTAACCTGCCTATGCCTGTCGCATACGGTTTCCGAGCGATTTATCCTTAAAAAATTGGCCAAACAGTTGCAAAAGCCGCTCAAAACCGTCACAATAAGGGTTAGCACTAAAGACGCAGACCCATTTAGATGGACGAAACTATGACAGAAGAAAATTTGGCTGCATCGACAGGCGAACCCGAATCAGAAATCAACGCTGGCGATGAGCAGAACGATATAATCGAACAAACGAACGCCTCTGAATCGGCAACTGAACCGGCCGATGAACAGCCGGCACATGAGCAATCCGAAACTATCGATGAGCAACCGCAGCCGACAGACCTGCCTCCCGGCTTTGAGCCGAC
>JBFZBL010000006.1:0-5972 GCA_041308485.1 Phycisphaerae bacterium
ATTTTTATGCCTAACTCTTCCCGCACCTCCCTCGCGATCGCCTCTTCAGCCGACTCGCCGTAGTCAGCGAATCCGCACGGTACATCAAGCAATCCCTTCCTCGGCTCATTTTCACGCACCACGACAAGCACCTTTGAGCCATACTCGATAATTACCCCCGCCGCGGACGCCACGTTGTGATAATAATCAAACCCGCATTTTTCGCACGTTATGTGCTTGCCTTTCGAATGCGCCTTCGGCCCCTTGGCTCCGCATCCCGGACAAAACCTGAATATTCTCGTTAAATCAATTTTTCTCATTTTTTCAAATTGACAATCGTCAATCGACAATCGTAAATCCTTAAAGGCCCCGTGTCGCAATCTGCTCCATCCATTTGAAGTAGAAAAGAATGATTCCTATCAGCATCAATGTTACTAATGCGGTATAGCCAAAGGCGACGATTGTCCAAACTACCTTTTTGGTTGTGTCATACTGCGGATTTTTCCATATAAACGTCATCGCGAATGGCCCCAGGCATAATATCCAAAAAATTACCATTGGTGTTCTATGGTACCATTCGACGCCGGCACTTGCCTTTAGCTTCTTCAATTCCGCGTCGATTAAGAATTCGCCGCAGTGTTTGCACTTCACCGCCTCATCCTGAATTTCTTCCGCGCAAAACGGGCACTTTTTCATATTATACCCCTATATACTTCTCGGTATTTAGGACTGTGCTTTCCTAAAAGACATTTCGGCGTTCTCCGGGCCAACCGATAGAAAAAACGCTATATTCCGCCCGGCTTTCTTGTGATATATGAACGATACTCGACACTCCGACATTTTTTTGCATTTGTCTATTTTTTCCTCGCTACAGGGTTTGCCATAAGCTACAATATGGCCAAGCACCGGGTTCTCACACGTTGGAAGATCTTTCGTTGCGAATATTGAGTGAGGTTTTATACGAGCTTAAAAAATATACCAACACTGCGAATAGGAAATTTCGAAACAAGGGTTCCGATTATTCAGGGGGGGATGGGTGTTGGTATTTCCCTGTCCGGTTTGGCCTCGGCTGTCGCGAATGCCGGCGGCATCGGCGTTATCGCTACCGCCGGAATAGGCCAGCTCGAGCCGGATTCACAAACGAATTTCAACGAGGCGAACAACAGGGCGCTGCGAAAAGAGCTCGCCAAGACAAGGGCCAAAACCAGCGGAATCATCGGCCTGAATATAATGGTCGCCCTCTCGGATTTTGACGACCTCGTTCAGTGCGGCGTGGATGAAAAGGTTGACGTTCTTTTCCTCGGCGCAGGGCTTCCGATAAAACTTCCCAAGACGCTGCCCCTCGATGCCCTTGGCTCGTTGCACACAAAGTTTGTTCCTATCGTATCCTCAGACAGGGCCGCGGAGCTTATATTCAAATCCTGGGCAAAACACTTCAACCATGTTCCCGATGCGGTCGTTGTCGAAGGCCCTCTTGCCGGCGGACACCTCGGCTTCAAAAAAGAGGATATCACTGACCCAGGTCACGCACTGGAGATATTAGTGCCCTCCGTTATCTCCGTGATAAAACCTTACGAGCAGAAGTTCCAGAAACGTATCCCTGTCATCGCCGGGGGCGGCATATACACCGGCGCGGACATTTATAAATTTATGCAGCTGGGCGCCAGCGCCGTGCAGATGGCAACGCGATTCGTCGCGACATTCGAATGTGACGCCTCTGATGAATTCAAGCAGGCCTTCCTTCGCTGCAAAAAAGAAGACATTGTCATTATAGACAGCCCCGTTGGTCTCCCCGGCAGGGCCATACGCTGCGAGTTTCTCGACAGGATCGCCTCAGGCCAGAAAGAACCCTTCCAGTGCCCGTGGAAATGCCTGAGAAGCTGCGATTTCAAAAACGTCCCTTACTGCATTGCCCTGGCGCTTACCCACGCGAAAAACGGCGACCTCAAACATGGTTTCGCCTTCGCCGGCGCAAACGTGTATAGAGTGAACAAGCTGGTCTCCGTAAAAGAGCTCATCGACAGCTTAATGGAAGAGTATTCTAACTGCTGTTCCCCCGCCGGCGTCCACGCCGGATAAAAATCTGCCTTCGCAACGCGGATTCCCGCACTTTTACCGGCCTTAAGCTTATGTAACATTACAACAGTTGTTAAGTTGTCCCCGTCAAATGTCGAAAATAACGATGCGCCATAGCTGTGCGACCGAGCGTATTACGCGGGTCTCAATCCCCAACGGAGAGAGGTTCTTAAAATAAAATTCGTGCTTTGCAGCCGGAATATTTATGGTCGATGGTGCCAGGAAAAAGTTTATTGTAATAGCCTTTGCAACGGGCATGTCTCTGGGCCTGCTGTTCGCCTCCCTGTCTTTTATAAATTCCCAGCGAGACCGTACCGAAGACGCCGTTTTGTATTTTGCTTCCGGCGAGGCAAAACTTATTTCCTCAAACGTCAAATGCGCATTGTCCTTCGATGATTCCAAAGACGCCAATGCCATTCTCAATTCTCTCAGAACTCAGTATAACATCGCTTTCGCCGGCATCTATGACTGCAACGGCAAACTCTTCGCCACCTATTATCGCGGCGACGTTAACGAGCGGGAACTTAATACGGTTATCCCTCCAAAGGCCAAATTCACATCTCGCGACGGCTACCTGATAGTCTCCGAACCCGTCATTCACCAGAAGCAGTTTCTTGGAACCGTCTGCCTTTGGACCCAGCCGTAATTTTCTTGAGGTATCGCCAGGCTATTTTGCCGGCGCCGCGTTGTTCGGCTCGGAGCTATCGCGGCGGGTAACAGAAGCAGAAAACGACCTGTTCGTCAGGCCGGTGCCATCCTGTATTATCTCGAAGCCGGCTTCCATACTGTCTAAGTACCACGAGCTTTCCATGTAGCCCCGCGATACCGCATCATCGATAAAGTCCTTGAGGTCGAAACTGGTCACAACGGAGGGTTTCGCTCTTTCGTAAGCGATATATCTCCAGTTGCGTTGTTGGGAATCAAAATAGACGTTCCACTTCGTCCCGGCGACAGTTATCGTTGCCTTCTTTTCGCCGCCGGCCGGCATTATTATGCTTCCCTTTTTGTTAAGCCATACCATCAGTTCCGCGCCGCCCTCAGGCACAGTGCCTCCTTTTGGACTTATCCATGCCTCGAAGGCGGTATTCCAGACGCCCTTGGCGTGGTTTACATCTGCGCTCCATGCGACGGGAGCGGAGGCTATATCGCTGAGTTTTATGGGCATGCCGCTATTTTTGGTGTTCACGCCGCCGAAGTGAGTCCCTCGAATAATGGAGGGATACGCCACCACTACGTTTGAATCGTGGGTGGAGCGGATAATGCTGAAGAAGGTGGAATTAGGGTCGATGCTCAAACACTGCTCGGATGTGCCTCTCCAGACATTGTTGGTGATGCGGTACTCGCCGCCCATCACGTCGATTATTGTTTTATTGGCATCGTTTATGTCACCGCAAATCTTCTCCGCCTTCGCGCTGCAAAGCAACAAACAATCGCAAATAATCATGCAGACAAAAACCTTACCCAGGCTGCTCATCAATCTAATCTCCAAAAAAGCAATGCCGCATCGTTCAGCGTCCCAAAACTAAGTATAAACGACGGCCCTGACATTGTTAAGTGCCGTTCCGATTGTTTCAGCGGTCCGTAAGCAGAGGATGGCCTCTATGGCGAATTTTTTGCTTAACGTGAAGAAGCTGCTCTTGCGGCGTCTTTGGTTTTCGGCCGCCCCGTTTTAATCTCCTGTATTCGTGTCGCGCATTTGGGGCCTGCCTTGGGGCACTTGCCCGTCCAGCAATACAGGCAGAGTTTTTCTTTCGGCAGACCTATGGCCTCGACCATATCATAGATGGTCTGGTATCTCAGCGTGGTTACGCCAAGGTCTTTGGCGATGCAGTCCACCATCTTTTGATGTTTTTTCGATGTGTGGTCCGTGTATTCGGAAACGTCTTCGATGTCGTGTCCTTCGAGACTGCGAATTGCCCTGCGGGCCGCAAGCTCTTTAATCGAACGGGTGGAAAGGTTGAACCTGCACGGGTACATCAGCGGGGGGCAGGCAGGCCGCATATGCACGGCTTTTGCACCGCAATCCCACAGCTTCTGTATCGCAAAATTCTTCAGCTGCGTCCCCCTGACAATCGAATCCTCGCACACGACAATACTGTTGCCCTTGATTACATCCTTTATCGGAATCAGTTTCATCTTGGCAATCAGGTCCCGCGTCTGCTGCATCGGCGGCGTATAGCTTCGGCCATAGCCGGGCGTGTATTTCACCAGAGGCCTTCTGAAGGGCTTGCCCGATTCCATCGCGTAGCCCAGCCCGTGCGCACAGCCCGAATCAGGCACACCGCATACGAGGTCAACCTTGATATCTGTATCATGTTTCGCAAGACGCCTGCCGCATTGCTCGCGGACGATTTCAACGTTTACGCCTTCGTAGGTCGATGCCGGGAAACCCGTATATATCCACAAAAAAGCACAAATCTGGCTGCCGTTAGGTTCGCCTGCCCTTTTATTCGTTATGCCGCTGGAAGTTAAGAGCACAACCTCGCCCGGCGCAACGTTTTTGATTATTTCAAATCCGTTGTTCGGAAATGCGCTTGTCTCGCTTGTTACCGCCCAGCCGTCGTCTCTTTTGCCGATAATCAACGGAGTATATCCTAATCTGTCCCTCGCCGCGTATATCCCGTCTTTATTGAGCACCAGCAGCGAGCATGACCCCTCGATCTGGTCGAACACACGCTCGATGCCGTTCACAAGGCCATTGCCCTGGTTTATCATTTTTGCAATCAATTCGGTTGTATTGACTTTTGCGCTGCTGATTTCGCTGAATGATATGCCTTCATTAAGGAGTTTCTGTGATAATTCTTCGGCGTTCTCAATGTAGCCGCTTGTTACTATGCAGAAAGGCCCGAATCGCGAATTCAAATAAATCGGCTGCTCTTCGAGGTCGCTGATGACGCCGATTCCGGTATTGCCCTTGAGATGCGCGTAATCGTCCCAGAATTTCGATTTGAACTGGCTTGTGCTTAAGCTGTGTATCTGCCGCGTGAATTTGTCGCCTAGGACCGCCAGCCCTCCGTATTCGGTTCCCAGGTGCGAGTGATAATCTGTTCCGAAGAAAAGTGCCTCCGAGCAATTGCCTTTGCAGGCCACACCGAATATGCCGCTCATTTTCCACCTCCGTTGTAGTTTTTCGAAATTCCTTTTTCTGCACTTGTGCCGGCGTCTTTAATCCGCCGCGATTTCTTCAAGCATATTCTTTTCGTGCCGGCAATGCAAGTATTTCCGCTTAAGCGGCACGGCTGAATATCCTATTCAATCACGTGAATATTTTTTTTGCGGCATATGTCTTTGAGGATTTTGGGCCAGACGGTGGCTGAAACCTCGCCGAGATGCGCCTTTTTCATCAGTATCATAAAGGTGCGTGATTGTCCTATGCCTCCGCCGATACTGAGCGGAAGCTGATTATTCAGGACGCCCTGGTGATAGGGCAGCTTCATCAAATGCGTCTGGCTGGTCATTTCAAGCTGCAATTTGAGCGTATCGGCGTTGACGCGAATGCCCATGCTTGTCAGCTCGTGCCGGCGTTTTGTGACAGGGTTCCAGACGAGAATGTCGCCGTTAATGCCGTGGGTGTCTCGGCCGGTTTCGGCGGAGGTATCGGTCACCCAGTCATCGTAGTCGGCGGCCCGCATTTCGTGGGGATAGCCGTCCTTTAGCGTCCAGCCGATGCCGTAAATGAAGACAGCAGGGTACTCCTGCACGATTTTGGTCTCTCGCTGCTTGCGCGGGAGGTCGGGGTATTTCGCGAGAATATCCTCGGCGTGAATGAATGTGAGTTTGTCGGGCAGGTCGGGATATTTATCGGTTTTGAGCTGGGGAAATAGTTTCTGGACGTGGAGTTCAGCGCCTTTGATTACCTTCCAGATTTTCTCGACGACTTTCTTGAGGAATTTAAGATTTCGCTGCTCTTTGGTTAT
>JBFZBL010000007.1:0-5499 GCA_041308485.1 Phycisphaerae bacterium
CGGCTAATAAAAATATGGACTTTGAAGTAAAAATATCGACTCGTAACCTTAACCTGTACTATGGGGAATTTTTGGCCCTGCGGGACGTTCATATTAAAATTCCGGACCGCAATGTTACGGCCATCATTGGGCCATCGGGCTGCGGAAAATCGACGCTGTTGCGATGCTTCAACCGTATGAACGACCTTGTAGAACAGATAAAAGTTGAAGGGGAAATTATAATCGAGGGCAAGGATATCATGGCTCCAGAGACGGACCTGATACACCTGCGGCGAAAAGTCGGCATGGTCTTCCAGAGGCCCAATGTCTTCGACCTCTCGATATACAACAACCTGCGATTCGGGCTGCGGATACACCGGATGCTCAAAGACAAAGACGATATTATGCAGGCGATTCAAAATGGTCTTGAGCACGTTAATTTGTGGGACGAATTGAAAGGCAAGCTCAATAAAAACGCCCGCACTCTTTCACTGGAGCAGCAGCAGCGATTATGTATCGCAAGAGTTTTGATACTGAAACCTGATATTATTTTACTGGATGAGCCATGCTCGGCGCTGGACCCGGTTTCGACGCTGAAGATTGAAGAACTGCTGCGGATGCTCAAACAGGAATATACGCTTGTTATAGTAACTCATAATATGCAGCAGGCGGCAAGGGCGTCGGACTATACAGGATTTTTGTATCTTGGTCAGTTAATCGAATTCGGCGAAACCGACCAGGTTTTTACGAACCCGAAAGAGAAACTTACCGAAAATTACATTAGCGGCCGTTTCGGCTGATAAGGGAGACAAAAAATGCGAGAAAGTTTTGCGGAACACATTAAGGGGCTTAACGAAGATGTTGTCGCGATGGGCGAGATGGTAGCGACAGCGACCAGCCGGAGTATCGAGGCGATTGGCAATCGTGACATTGAAAAAGCCAAACAAATTGTCAACGATGACCTGCTCATAAACAGAAAGCGTTGGCAGATTGAGGAAAAGTGCATTAACCTCATTGCGCTTCAGCAGCCTGTGGCGACCGACCTGCGCGAAATTATTGCGGTGCTGAACATCATCACTGAGCTGGAACGTATGGGAGATTACGCCGAGGGCAACGCCAAAATCGCGATTATGCTCGGCGGCGAACCGCTCATCAGGCCCTTGATATTTTTGCCTAAAATGGTGGAAAAGACCAACAGTATGCTCAAAAGGAGCATGCAGGCGCTTGTGAACAGAGACCCAAAGATGGCGACCGCAATTTGCAACGAGGATGACGAGGTCGATAAGCTTTACGATGAGGCGTATCACGACCTGCTGATGTGCATGATCAAAGACCCTGGTGTGGTATCGAAGGCGACGCCGTTAATCTGGGCCGCGCATAATATCGAACGAAGCGCCGACCGCGTCACCAATATTTGCGAGCGAATTGTCTTTCTGGCGACTGGTTCCATGCCCCAGGTGAATGTGTCGAAATATTGACATAGCCGAATAATTCAGTAAGGTTTATGCTATGACAAGGCCACACCTTATAGCAAAGCTGATACTTGCCGCGATAGGAATTTATTGCCTGATGCACTTTCTTGGCGGAATCATTTCAATTGTTGTTACGTTGCAACAAAACCGCCCGCCGGAAACGTTAACCATAAGAATGTCCATAGTCGCCGCTAAATTAATAATTACACTCGCCATTTCGCTGATTTTACTGTTCCGGTCCGACTGGCTGATAAAAATAATTACAGGTCCAGACGCTGACCAATGTGAAAAAGCCAGCAGCCGATGGATAACAGCAGGTTTTGGGATGACTGCCTGTTTTTGCGGATTGTTGATTATCTATCCTCGTATAGAACATCTTTCTTATTATGTCCCGCTAATTATAAATGGTCCAAATATTTTGACTTATTTTACACTCGAAGGCCAGACGTCCCAGTTTTCAGCAAAAACACTGGCGGCAATCCTCGTGGAAATAGTCAAATGGACTATCGCGATATATCTGATTTTCGGCGCCCTTCATTATGTGCGCAGCCAAATGCGGGTAATAGCAGTAAAAGAAGGAGTTAAAACATGAGCAAAAATGAATTACGGGTAATAGCGAGAATAATGCTGATTGGCGTGGGGCTGTATGTCATTCTGCAAACATTGTTAACTACTTTGAGCAACCTCGCGGCTATGCCTTTGGTCGCCTCTGCTAAGACGGACTTACCCATAATAATCATCGCATTGGTAATGTATATCGTGATAACACTGGTGGTAGTATATTTTCTGTTTCGCTGCGCAAATCAATTTTCTGATAAAATCGTTGGACCCGAACCGGTCGATGATACGCAGATTTCCGGCATTGCTGTTGCATTTAGGCTTGTATGCGTATTGGCGGGCGTAATGTTCCTTTACTGGTCGGTCCCGCAGCTGCTTGCCTCAGTGTACAATTATATTTTGAATATGAATAACAAATGGGGCGAGTCGGGGATGAAACAAATATATACAGGTATGTCATCAAAAACCGAAATTGCAAAATATGTTATCCTGTTCGGATTGGGTATATATCTGGCTTATGGCGCACCGCATTTTGTCCGCTGGCAGGTTAGAAGAACACTTAAGCAGTGCGGCATAATCGAGGAACAGCAGCCGACGTAAAATTATCAGCTTCTACCTATATCTTAAAAAATATCCTGTGCCGATAGAGGAATAAGAGCAGGAACCATTTAGCGGCAAAGGCTGCGAGCGGAAGAATCAGCATCGCTAACTGTCCTGTGTACTGAGCAAATCCCTGGACAAAAAATCCTGCGATTTCGTCAAAATTTACAATTCCCTGAAGAAAATATATTGTGATGGGATTAACGCCGATAACAATAAAGAAAAACGCCCATTTTTTATAAGCCCTGACATCGATTACCCAATAGAACACGGCAAGCAAAAGCAGCGACCAGCCGGCTGCGTAGAGAACGTAAGAACTTGTCCAGATGACCTTGATAATCGGAAAAACCAGTCCCCAAAAATAGCCGATTACCAGACAAATCACGCCCGCGATAACCATCGCGACAGTTTTAATATTTCCTGTAAATTTAGAGCGAAGCCAGTGCCCCGCCAGTGCGCCGATAAGAACAGTGGAAACGGCGGGTATTGTGGAAAGCAGTCCTTCGTTGTCGCCGAATGTAAAGCAGCAAAATTTGCCCGGAATCAGCAGGCGGTCGATATATGCGGGCAGACACGCCTCAGGTGTTAAGATGCCCGCACCAAAGCCGGGGACAGGAATGAACTCCACCAAAGCCCAATACCCAATGAGAAGCACCCCTGCCGCGATTGTCTGGATGAGCCAACCGGTGTGCATAATAATCATGGCAGCGAAAAAGTAGCACAGCCCGATTCTCTGCAAAACGCCTGGCCATCGCATATCCGCCAGATTAAATTGCAGCAGACCGTTCAAAACAAGCCCGAGCAGAATCAGGACCGCACCGCGTTTTATGATATGCAGGTAAAGTTTTTTATCACTTAAACCCTGCTCCCGCCTACGTGAAATGGAAAACGGCATAACCACTCCGACAATGAATAGAAACAGGGGAAATATCAGGTCTTCGAAGTGAAATCCATTCCACTCAACATGCTCCATTTGATTTTTGATTGTTTCCGTGAAGCTATTCTTCCATACCTTCGGCAGGGTTTCGAAAAAAGTGCCGCCGCCGATTATCCAGAACATATCGAAACCTCGCAGGGCATCTATGGAAACGATACGTTCCCGCGGCAGCAAATGTTGATTGCTATCTGACATCGTCATATCACCATATCAGACACAAGCCCGTTAATATCAGTTGTCTTCGATATTGGTTATAGTGGCGTCGAGACCCATAATCACCGTTTTGACTGCTGGGTCGTTGATTATTTCGTTTTGTCTCTGGCTGCTTATTTTGGTTTTTTCCGGAGCGGGCGGAGCATTTGCTGAGGCAGCCGCAAGCCTAAGCTCGACGATAACGGGAACGCCCAACTTTTTGGTCAGTGCCGCTTTTATCTGTTCGAGCCGGCCGTTGCTCTCGCACATCTGTTTTTGAACAGAAGAAGAGGCGGCGAACTCAAGTGTCAAAGTATTGTTTTCAATCCGAACCGGCTCGGCAGCACTGAGTAATCCCGCGGCACCCGGACCAAGGGTTTTAACGATATCCTGCCAATGAATTTTCACCGACTCAATTTCACTAATCAGCGGCAATCGCCCCTGTCCCGGAACATCTGGCTGTGCGGGTGGGGCTGTATGATGCTCAGTGGTTACTTTTTTTTTATCCTGCGGCAGGTTCGATTGTCCAAGCAATGAATCAACATCGAGGAAATGCTCGCTCATCGCCAAACGAAGAATTGTTGCTTCGAGGAGCGCCCTTGCGGATTCGCTGTTTTTCATTGACCATCGCAATTTTTCGAGGGTCGTAATATTATAGACGAGCCCTGCTATATCGAATTTTTCCGCCAGCTGCCCCGCTCGCGCTCTCTGCTGCTCCGTGAGAATCACAAGTTCGCTTTTGGCCCCTGCCGCCTTAACAACCATCAGGTCCCGCATATAATCGACAAGCGCGTCGGCAATCTGCACTTCGGTAAGGCCCGAATTAGTCAGCTCCCCTGCCGCGGCAAGTGCGTCTGCCGCATTGGAGTCGCCTATCGCGGCAACAAGACCGCAGACCTTTTCGCTGTTTGGAAAACCAAGATATTCCTCAAGCAAATTCGCGGTCAGCGGCGCAACGCCCGTGCTGATAAGCCGGTCAAGCAAACTCAGGGCATCTCGCATCGAACCATTGGCAAGCTTGGCAAGGGCCAGAATAAGGTCTTCCTCGTATTTTATCTTCTCCTGGTCGAGGACGGCCTTTAGCTGCTTACCGATAAAGGCTGGCGATATATTTCTGAAATCGAACCGCTGGCACCGTGATTGAATCGTCGCCAGCACCTGTTGTGGCTCGGTCGTCGCGAAAACAAATTTTACATGACTCGGCGGCTCTTCGAGCAGTTTCAACAGAGCGTTGAATGCTGGAGTGGTAAGCATATGCACTTCATCGATGATATAGATTTTAAAGCGTGAACGTGCGGGCCTGTAAACCGCATTATTGATAAGGTCTCGTATGTTGTCTATTCCACGATTCGACGCCCCGTCAATTTCGATAACGTCGATATCCTCGCCGAGGTTTACGGCCAGACAGCTATCGCACTTGCAGCATGGTTCCGCCGTTGGCCCGTCGGCCTTAAGGCAGTTCAGTGATTTCGCCAGTATTCGCGCCATCGTGGTCTTGCCGACGCCCCGCGTCCCCGTGAAAAGGTAGGCATGTGCAACGTGATTGGTCTTTATGGCGTTTTTGAGTGTCTGCGCAATCGGCTCCTGCCCGACAACGTCGTCGAAGGTCTGCGAACGGTATTTACGTGCCAGTACAGTATAAGCCATAAAAAAAGATCGGCCGGGTTTGCCACGGCACGGCCAAACACCGCGTATGGCTGCTCGGTTCCCCGCCTGACCAGGTTAACGGGTCGGTCTGCATGGGACCCGGCCGGTAAAAAA
>JBFZBL010000008.1:0-6488 GCA_041308485.1 Phycisphaerae bacterium
GAAAATTGTATGCGACTTTTTCAACAGCCCCACAGCCGCCTATTATTGTAAACAGTTCAGTCCAAAGCGACAGATTTTCTCATCTGTTTAATCTCGCTTCGGCGGCGTTTGTGGAGCAGGCGTTTCCGTTTTTCGCCGTGCGGAACATCTGTTTCTTTTCTTACGGGTATATCTCGCAGGGCATACTTGAGCAGCTCAACGAGACGGTTTTGCGCGGATTTGCGGTTTGCGCTTTGGGTCCTGTGTCTTTGCGAAACAATAGTCAAAAAACCATCATCTGAAATCCGTGACGAAAGCCGGTCAAATAGAAGCTCTTTTTGTTCAGCCGTCAGACCCCGGCTGTGGTTGATATCGAAAAGAAGAGTAACGCGGGTATTTAGTTTGTTGACGTTCTGCCCGCCGGGGCCGGCCGAGCGGGAGAATCGGTAAACAATATCGCCCTCACTGATAACCGTGCTGCCTGTTATCCGAATCATAACGCGCTTTCCGGAATCGCCTACGCCAGTTTTGCCGCCGCGTCCGCGATAAGTTTGCCTATCGGCATGTGGTTCGGGCAGACGTGTTCCGCGGCGCTGTAATCGACCGCCAGCAAACGCTGTTTTACATCAGCCGGAATCTCAGCGAACACCGCTTTTGCGTGGGCAACATCGCCGTAGTTGTCGTGATACATCAATGCCCGCATAATATCGCTGACCGGAACTCCCGAGGCGAGCGGCCCGCAAATGTGCTCGCACGCTGCGCAATATCCGCTGCACGTCGCCTGCGCGTATTGCCTGAGCATATCCATATCATCGGCGGCAAGTTTGGTTTTATCCAGTGCGACAGCGATATTACCCATCAGCAGTGCCGTGCTGGGCATCGAAGAGTTAACCGTGCTGATGCGCTGGTCATCCATCACCGCCTTTATTTTCGCCTGGCCCTCGGTGAAACCCTTTTCGAGGAAATGAGCGAGCATCTTTTTGTCCGCCTCGGCCTCTGCGGCGGCAACATTGGGATCGACCGTGCCCCTGCGGAACCGCATTGCCTGCGTCTTCATAGCTATCAGGCCGATTCCCGCCTTGTTGCAGGCGTCGATTGCGTCCTGCATCTGTTTATCCTGCATCAGCCGGAAATCATATTTCACCATTATGGCGTCAATCCAGTCGAGCTTCGAGGCGGCCATAAGGCACTGGGGCATATTCTCGTGTGTGGTAAAGCCGAAGTGTTTTATCACGCCCTGCTTCTTTGCGTTCTCGGCCCATTTCTTGACGTCGTCGGTGAATCGCACCATATCATTTACCATATAAACGCCGAAATACAGGTCGATGTAAGTCGTATTGAGCCGTTTCAAAGATGTCTGCAGGCATTTGTCCAAATCATCTGTTGTCTTCGATTTGTTTTCCTTGGTAACGAGAAATATTTCTTTCCTGCGGTCCTGGTTTTTGGCGATAAATTCGCCGATGCTCTGTTCGCTCTGTCCGTTTGCCGCAATCAGCGAAGTATCCCAGTAACCCACGCCCCAGTCGAGCGACTGCCTCAAAATCGCCTGCTCGCCGGGCCTGCCGAAACCTAGCGATAGTATCGGGACTTCGACTCCCGTCTTGCCGAGTTTTCTTTTCGGCACTTTTTGAATCGGCATTTGCGCCGCCGGTTCCTCCGGCTTATTCGCATCAGCGGCTTTTGCCTTCCCCGCCGCAAATACACTGCCTGCCCCGATTAATCCTGCTGTTTTCAGAAAATTCCTGCGATTGATTCTTTTATCATCCTGTCTCGACATGTCTTTTACCTCCAATTTATCACACCCACATTGTCCGGCCGCGCGGTTACTGCCGCGGAAGCCGATCATCCTGTCCTAAGTTAATATATTCGGGCGGTATTGTCAAATCGGGCGGCCTTTGAGCAAGCATCGTCAGGTAGATTGCCTGCTGTCTTTCGCTGTCCGCGCCGGAGAAAATGAAAAAGCCAATCAGCGCCAGCCAGAAATCTCCGCTGTAAAAACCAAAGACTATAAAAAGCGCCGCGATTACTTTGCCTATGCCCACCGCCCATATAGTGGCCCGCAAATAATCGAACTTCATCGCCAGTATGCTTCTGAGGACCCGTCCGCCGTCCATAGGCAGTGCGGGGATAAGGTTGAACACCGCCAGCACTATATTGGCCGCAATAAGATTTGCGAGAAATGACTGGGATGGGGTCATGTTTGATTTTTCGATGGCCTCAACTAATTTTAAGCCGCCCAGCAGGCCGAGCAATATCGCTATCACAATATTTGTGGCCGGGCCGACAATCGATATCATTATTTCCTGCGACGGCTTCGTCGGCATCATATCTATCGCGGCGACTCCCCCGATGGGCAATAGCGTAATGCTCTTCGGCTCCCTGCCGAAACGCCGCGCCACCAGACTGTGCGAAAGCTCGTGAATAACGACGCAGGCGAATATCGCGCACACAAACAGCACCGACAAACCGGCCTGCCCGAAGCCCGCCTTTATATCCGAGAAGAACACATACAGCAGCAGCAGAAAAAACGTAACGTGTATGCGGAATCTTATGCCGAATATCCGGCCTGCGTTTAACGACCATTTCATAAAGTTACTGTTTCCGTATAAACAAAATTTTAAGGGTTATACGAATGATTGCCGCTACAAGTGCTAAATATTGCGGCTTTAGTCAATCCGCCAGCCGCTTTCCCAGCTCGTATGCCTCGTTTAGCCGGTCCGGCTTTTTGAGGATATCACCCTTCTCGCCCACCCCGCCCACAACCACACTGCCGATTAATCGCATCTCAAGGTATTCAAATGACTTTTCAAAAAGCTCGACGAGCGGTCTTGCGGTGTCGAGGTCGTCGTCTTCGAACGGTATTATCGTAGCCGCAACTTTGCCTTTGATTTTCACCCTGTTTTCGGGGCAGTTGAAATACACAAACCGGTCGATAAACGCCTTCATCAGCGCCGTCGGCCCGAACCAGTAAACCGGCGTGCCGAACACTATCGCGTCGCTTTCGATGATTTTCTCATAAAGGCCCAGCATATCATCTTTTTTGCAGCAGGGTTTGCCCTTCCAGCAGACGTGACAGCCGTCGCACTCGCGGATATTCAGTCCCGCCAGCATAATCGTATCAACTTGCGCACCTTTTGACGCCGCCCCTTCGGCCAGCTTGCGGATAAGCAAATCGGTATTTCCTCCCTTGCGCGGACTGCCGATGACTGCAAGAACTCTTTTCATAGAAATCCCAAATTACAAATACGAAATCCCAAACAAATTCCAAAACCAAATTTCCAAATGCTCAAACGCCTATCGACTCTTGATGGCAATTGAGGCGAAAATACTCGTCAATTCTGTGGCTTCTTGAATCAGGCAACCTCGTTCGCTCTCCAAGTCATCTATATTCCCCGTATCGACCAGCCGAAGCCAATATCGACTCTCTTTTGCTTCCTTCAAGGATATTTTTATGTGCATCAGAAAATCTTTCCTGCCCAGCGATTCATTAGCTTCAATGTAATTCGCACCAACCGACCCCGATGCGTCAACCAACTGTCCGGAGTCCCTGATATTTGGGATGTTTCTCGGTAGCTTATTTACAAACACTCTTACCCGTTTAGCATATTGAAAAGCCCTCTCCTCCAGGTCATACGTTTGGAATTTAGGTCTTTGGTCATTTGGATTTGTTTGGAGTTTTGGATTTGTCATTTGTAGTTTTTCATTCGCTTTCGCGGGTGATTTTTGCGCCGACGGGATTAAGCCGTTCCTCGATTTTTTCGTAGCCGCGGTCAATGTGATAAACGCGGTTGATTATGGTTGTCCCCTCAGCCGCAAGAGCCGCGATTACAAGGGCGGCTGATGCTCGCAGGTCGGATGCCATAACCGGCGCGGCAATCAGTTTCTTGACTCCCGATACGATTACGGTCGCGCCTTCTTTTCGCAAATCGGCCGCCATTCGCGCTAATTCCGCGACGTGCATAAACCTGTCCGGGAAAATCTTTTCGATTATGATGCTGTTTCCCTCCGCCAGGGCCAGCAGCGCCATAAACTGTGCCTGAAGGTCGGTTGGAAAACCGGGATACGGCTGCGTCGTGATATCGGTCGGTCTGACGTGCCCTGAGCAGGCGACAATACAGCCGGAATTTTCCGCCTCGACGGTAACACCGATATTGCGAAGCTTGTCAACGACTGCCATCAGGTCACCGAGCCGGCAGTTATGTATGTGCAGGCAGCCCTTGGTAATCGCCGCCGCCGCCATAAATGTCCCCGCCTCGATGCGGTCGGGTATTACTTCGTATTCGAAAGGTTTTAGCTGCTTGACTCCCTCGATTGTAAGACGAGGGCTTCCGATGCCGGTAATCTTCGCGCCCATTTTATTAAGGCAGTTCGCCAAATCTGTCACTTCCGGCTCACAGGCCGCGGATTCTATCACCGTCGTGCCTTTAGCCAGCGTCGCCGCCATCATCACGTTTGCCGTACCCAGAACGGTCGAGCCGAAAGCCCCGCCTAAAAATATCTCGTTACCCTTCAGGCCCTTGGTGGCATCTGCCACGATATAGCCGTTTTCAAGGTCGATATGCACCCCAAGCTCGCGCAGTCCGCGAATGTGAATATCAACCGGGCGATAACCGATTGCGCAGCCGCCGGGCATAGAAACCTGCGCCTTGCCGCATCGTGCCAGAAGCGGCCCGAGAATACAAATTCCCGCGCGCATCTTGCGGACGATGTCATATTCTCCAACGGGCTTGCCTATTGTGGTCGAGTCAATGCTGATATCACCGTTGGAGGCTCTCTCCACCTTGCAGCCGATATCCACGAGCAGTTGTCCGAAGACCGAGATGTCCGAAAGCCGGGGAGCGCCTTTGAGGATTGATTTGCCCGGAGCGAGTATCGCCGCTGCCATAATCGGAAGCGCCGCGTTCTTCGACCCGTTGACTGATACCGTGCCCGAAAGCCGAACCGGTCCTTCGATTCGAAATATGTCCATATCTATTTTCCTTGAAAAGCGAAATCGACTTCGTGTATGGTAATACAAACGTTCGTTTTTATCAAGAGAGACAGTCGTATTGTGGATATCGCAAGAATAACAAGTATTCTCGAAGAGTTTGGCGCTCAGACAACCATAGCGGACCTCGTTGTCTGCTCAGTAGGCGTCCTGGTGCTGCTGGTCTGGGCTCTCAAAACATCCCTCGGCACAAAGGCGCTCGATAACTCGCCAGCGCGCGAAAATATTATGCCGCCCCTTCTGGCTGTTCCGCTTCTTTTGGGAATAGGAACTATATACGTATTATTTGCTGTTAAGGAAAAAGTATTTACGGGGCTTTCCGCTTGGCAGGATTCACTCGCATACAACCTGGCTCTTTGCCTCGGCGTAATCCCCGCAGTCGTTTCCGCTGTAATGATTGCCAAAATTACTTTCGTCCGCGGCCTAAAGGGGCTGGGGCTTAATCCGAAAACTATTCCCCGCGACTTTGCCGCCGCGTTCCTCAATCTGCTCGCCGCAATGCCGGCCGTCATCGGCGCGATTATCCTGACAACCATAATCGGTAAATTACTCTTAGGCGACAAATTTCAAATGCCTAAGCACGACGAATTAAAACAGATAATCGAATTTTCTCAGTGGCACCTGCGCGCCCTGATTGTCTTCACAGCGGTTATCGTCGTGCCGGCTTACGAAGAGCTTATGTTTCGGGGGATGCTCCAAACCCTCTTTCGCTCATACATCAGGCCCTGGCCTGCGATTTTCCTCGCTTCGTTTATTTTCATTATTTGCCACGAAAACCCGGAACACTGGCTCGCCCTTTTTGCCCTGTCGATTTGCCTCGGCTATACCTATGAAAAAAGCGGCTCGCTTCTGCGCCCCATTTTCGTCCACATGCTCTTTAACGCGATGAGCGTCCTCGCGGCGCTGAATCAGTAATTTGAAACACTTTTAGGTTTGGCTGCCCTGACCATTCCGATAAATCTCTGCGGGTCAATTATCTTCTCGCCGTTTTTTCCTTTTGCAGCCGAATTGAAAAGTATTTCTTTCATTTGCTCCGGTCCAAGACCTGGATTTACCTGCCAGCCCATAGCAAGAACACCCGCAACGTAGGGAACCGCCCAGCTTTGTCCGCCTTTGGCGTTATACTGATATGTGAATCGATCTTTTTGATACTGCTCAGCTATTGTTCGGGGGCCGCTGGGGGCGAAAAGCATATCATTTTTCGAATCGAACTTCTGGTCCCGGCGTATATCAGACGAACACAGAGAAGGATCTTCGCGGTTTGCCGGATTCAGAAAACAACGCAAGATAAATCCGTGATAATTTGTGCAGTCCAGGACAAGAATCCCCGCGTTTTCCGCCCGTGACATCGCATTGTTCCATTTTTTTTGATTATCTGAAGACGGAGTACCGGATATGCCAGGCGCAGCCGATACCGAAACCACCCGAATCTTCTCCGAGGGGGGCAGCTTGCTGTTTTGCTCGATTATCCAGTCAAGACCTTCAACGTAATCAACCTCGAAGACCATGTCGCGGGCGGCAA
>JBFZBL010000009.1:0-12109 GCA_041308485.1 Phycisphaerae bacterium
TTTTTTAAGCGTCCCAGGCGAGGGATATGAGTTTGTGTCGTTGTTGCTTTTAAGATAAGCCGGCGGTGTCCAGGCACAATTCAGAATTTTAAGCGATGGATTGCGGGCCTTGGCTGCCTGAACAATTTCTTTAGTTCTGTTTATATAGCCGCCATCAAAGCCGTAACAATTTCGAACCCTGTAAATATCAAGCCCGAGGTCTCTGAAAAGAATATCGTAAAGAGTATTTTTTTGAGGATGCGCCAACAGCCAGCCTTCGTACCAGGCACCGGCGGCGCCGAAACCTTCAAGCTCCTGATGCACTATGCCGAAATTGACATCGCCGGCGGCGTTTGGGTCGGGCGGCGGGTCAGGGGCCAGCACATTTGCATCGTCGAGATAGTAGACAACGCTTGAAGCAGGACCTTCGAAATAAAGATACAAACTTTGCAACGTTCCGACGATATTAAGGGTAAATGAGCCTGAGATGAGAATCCACGTTCCGTTATACCCGGTTGCCCCGTCAATGAAAAAGTAGTGGTCGTTACCGTCGCGGCTGTCTTTTTGCCTGACAGTAGCTTTGATTGTATCTCCATCGCTGCCCGCGCCTTCAAGCATCATCCAGCCGGAGATGGTGTAGGTTTTCCCCGACTCCATTTTGCCCATCATATTTTGCTGAAGTCCACTCCATGTTCCGCTCCTGCTGTAGGCCTTTCCGCTGTAGGTTCCACTTCGTTTTATTGTGCTCGAGGTTGTGATAGAGCAGCCAAAGCCGCTCCACCCCGTAGTTCCGGATTCAAAGCCGGGATTTGCCAGCAAGTTCTCTCCGGCCGAGGCCTTTATTGAAAACAGGCATAATGCCAGCATGGCGGAAACGATAGCTGTGTTCTGATAGAACCTGCGTCTTTTCATCCCCATAGCTCACAAATATCAACAACAAAGCAATGCACTAAATAGGGGTGGTATGATTACTTTTACGAATAACAGTCATTACATTTAATATACCACATTTGTTCCTAAAAACCCAGCCGTTTTAAGAAGATTCAAAGGGAATACCCTTTAATAAAAAGATATGAATGTTAGATTATTGAGTTATATGAAAAGCAGATGTCCAGTATGCCGCAAGATTATCGATGATACCGCCCGACAGACCAGCCGGGAGCATAAAGTTTACCCCTTCTGCAGCAGCCGCTGTAAACTGATAGACCTCGGCAAATGGCTCGACGCCAATTATAGCATTCCGGCCGTCGAAGAAGATAATAAGGCCGCCAAAACGGACAGCCCCGGCAAAATCGAAAACGATTGACAAGCCGGTGCAACCGGCCAATAATACGGCTTCATGATTGCAGCGTCGATGCGGGGTGTGCTGCAGCTCAATTGAAGATGGTTGAAAGGGACCGAAATGAATGGTGAAAATCCGGCGGGCAAAATTCTCGACAGCCTGCTGTTTCCAAAGATATTGCAGAGCTTCCGTATGGCGATACAGCCGAGCAAGCTGATAATCGCATTCTGGATGATAGCGACAACGGGGCTTGTCGGCTGGATTATGGATTTGCCGAAGACGGTAGTGACAACCCCTGGTACAAACGGGGCTGAAACAGAGCTTACCCTTTTCCTGACTGCACCGCAGAGGGTTGATTTATATATAGAAAAATACGCACAAACAGAACACCATAGAGGGGTGTTTTCGACGATGTGGGGCTTTGGGATTGTGAAATTCCACCACTCACTGCGGGCGATTTTCGCGTTTGACATGTTTGGGGTTCTGGATAATATCGAGGAGTACCTGCGGGCGATAAAATGGGCAGTCAAATATCATCCGCTTTACTGCCTGATTTTTGCGGCGATAAATTTATGTATTGCTTCTGTCGGCGGCGGCGCAATATGCCGGATAGCGGCGCTGCAATTCGCCAGAGGAGAAAAACCGGGGGTAACGGAATCACTTCGATTCAGTATAAAAAGATTCACAAGCTTTCTCGGGACTCCAATAGTGCCTGTGATAATCGTGGCGATTGCCGGCGCCTGCACAGCGATAATCGGTCTGATAAGCAATATACCATGGGGATTGGGAGAACTGACAGTCGGGGTTTTGACGCTGCCCGCACTGGCGGCCGGGGCAATTATAGCGGCGGTTGTTTTAGGGGCAGTAGGCGGTTTCAACTTGACGTTTCCAGCGGTGGCATATAACGGTTCGGATAGTTTGGACGCCGTCAGCCGGTCATTTAATTATGTATATGCCAGGCCGTGGCGCATGGGGTTTTATACTGCGATAGCGGTCATTTACGGCGCTATCTGTTATATCTTTGTTCGATTCTTCGCGTTTCTGCTTTTGTGGTCAACATACAGAGGGCTTCGGCTGGGGGCTTTTGTACAAAGCGCAAGAGGGCTGCCTGATAAAGTTGCCGCGATTTGGCCTGAGCCGAGTTTCTCCCGCCTCGTGGCATACTCGTCTGCCGCGGGCAACCGCTCGGAATCGGCGGCGGCCCTTCTGGTATATCTGTCAGCTCTTGTAATCGTCGGACTGGTGGCGTCCTTCATAATCAGCTTTTACTTCTCATCGAACACCGTGATATACGCGCTGATGCGAAACCAGGTTGACTATACACCGCTCGAACAGGTTTACACCGAAGCCCAGACAAAAATACAGTCCGCCGAAATCGAACAGCAGCCGTCACAACTCTAAAGACTGTATGACGCTTCGAACAGCCGCCGGCCGTCCGATAAACAAGCAGACAGAGTTTCTTGACAACCATTTAAGCGATCAATAGAATCACCTGCGCAGATTATGCACAGGGCTTGGCCTGCCGATAGTAAATTATGACTGAACCAAACTCAGATATAGAGACAAAATACAAAGCCGCAAATCCGGCGGCTTCTCATTCTGCTCCTAATACGCTTCTGCTGCGGTTTCGAAGACCTTTGATAGTGCTGGCTCATCTTGTCGTGTTCGCTGTGTCACTGATGCTGTCGTTTCTGGTGGCCTCGAATATGCAAATCAGGACAGAGTGGCTCATTGGACAGTATCCGCTTCTGCTGGTATTCGTCCTTATCATCAAAACGGTGATTTTCGGGCTTTTCAAACAGTATCGAGGCTGGTGGCGGTATGTCGGGATATCGGATTTGACGGGCATAGTCCGGGCGTCGCTTGTCAGCACAATGCTGGTTTTCGGGCTGTGGGTGGCGGGGTTGTATTTCGATTTCGTGAGAAAAAGCATACCGAACGTATTCGACGTCAGCCAGGCCGTATTCGTGGTGGATATGTTCTGCACCGTATTGCTTCTGGCCGGGCTGCGAATGGCGATACGACTTTACTACGAAGAATTCCGCACCGTCGAGTCAGGCAGATTAAAACGCTTTTTGATTGTAGGAGCGGGCAACACCGGCGAATCGCTGCTGCGGGAGATTCACCGAATGACCGTGGCGGAGTATGAGGTGATAGGGTTTATCGACGATGACCCCGCCAAACAGGGCATAAGGATACACGATATACCTGTATTGGGGACGGTGGAACAGCTCGCGGAAATCTGCAGGGACAAAAATATCGAGGAGGTTGCCATCGCAATGCCCTCCGCAACGGTGCAGCAGCGCAGGCGAGTGGTGCAGGTCTGCCAGGGGACAAAAGTCCGGTTCAGGACTGTGCCCTCTATGACGGATATCGCGACGGGCAGATTCAGGGTCTCGCAGATACGCGACGTTGAAATTAACGACCTGCTGGGAAGAGAGGCGATACAGCTCGACACGGATTTAATCGAGGCGTTCATCAAGGGAAAAACGATACTGGTCACCGGCGCAGGCGGTTCCATCGGGTCGGAAATGTGTCGGCAAATATGCCATTTCGGACCGAAGCTGCTGTTGCTTGTGGAACAAGCGGAAAATCCCCTGTTTTATATAGAGCGCGAACTTCGAGAAAAATATCCTGATATCACAATGACGGCGGTAGTGTGCGACATCACCGACCAGAGCCGAGTGGAAGGCATTTTTGAGAAATACAGACCCGAAGTTCTCATACACGCGGCGGCACACAAGCACGTGCCGCTGATGGAGGGTAACCCCGGAGAAGCAATTAAAAACAACGTTGTGGGAAGCCGAACGGTAGCGGACGCCGCAGACAAATTCGGTGCGGGCAGCTTTGTTATGATAAGCACCGACAAGGCGGTAAATCCCACCAGCATAATGGGCTCATCCAAGCGGGTCGCCGAATTGTACGTGCAGGACCTAAACAGGACAAGCAAAACGCATTTCGTCACGGTGCGGTTCGGCAACGTCCTCGGCTCTGAGGGTTCGGTTGTCCCCATTTTCAAAAAACAAATCGCCCAGGGCGGGCCTTTGACGGTTACGCATCCGGATATGAAACGCTACTTTATGACGATACCCGAGGCAAGCCAGCTTGTGCTTCAGGCGGCGTCGATGGGCAAAGGCGGCGAAATTTTTGTGCTCGATATGGGCGAGCCGGTAAAAATCGTCGATTTGGCGACGGAATTGATTACGCTGAGCGGCTTCCGCCCCGGCGAGGATATCGAAATAGCGTTCACGGGATTACGCCCCGGCGAGAAGCTCTTTGAGGAGCTTTCGATTAAAGGCGAGGATATGCAGGAAACGAGACACCCCAAAATTGGTATATGGAAAAATATACCGATGGACCGAGAGCGCCTGCGGGCAAAAATCGCGGAACTCGTGGCTCTCGCGAAAATCGGGGAGCACGCCGGGATAGCCGCGAAAATTAAAGAGCTTGTCCCAGAATATATCGGCAACAACAGCAAGGTAAGTTAATCCCCCATAGCCAGTCATCTCAAAAAAGCAAAAGAGCCGGCGATAATCGTCGGCCCTTATTTTTTATCTCTGTAAAATCTGATTAGTTTTGAGATTTCGGCGGTTCGTTCTCCCTCGGATGCGCTGCAGAGTAAACTTCCTTTATCTTGCCGGTCGTCAGATGCGTGTATATCTGGGTTGTGGAAAGTGACTGATGGCCAAGCAGCTCCTGAACACTGCGGAGGTCAGCGCCGCGGTTGAGCATATGGGTAGCAAAGCTGTGCCTCAGCGTATGCGGGCTGATGGCCGGGTCTAATCCAGCCATTTTGAGGTATTTATCCATTTTCCGGCGGACGCTTCGCGTGCTGAGGCGTTTGCCGTGCTTATTGACGAACAGGACCTTGCCGTCGAAGTTGCCGTTAAGCTGGGCGCGTTTGTTTCTGAACTCCATATAGTGTTGGACGATTTGCAGAACCGACGAGCTGATGGGGCATATTCTTTCTTTTTTGCCCTTGCCCCTGATATGAACGACTTCGCCGAGGAAATCGACGTCGTCGAGATTTATCGCGACAACTTCGCTGACCCGCATACCCGTGCTGTAAAGGGTTTCCATAATGGCCCTGTCGCGGGCACCGAGCCAGCTGTCGGCCGGAGGCGTTTCGAGAAGACGTTTTATCTGTTCATACTCGAGGAAACGCGGAAGCCGTTTTTCCTGCTTTGGCGTGCGGATGCCGACGACCGGGTTAGAGCTTACGCGGTTTCTTTTGACGAGGAACTTGTAGAAACGTCGCAGGGTCGCCAGCTAGCGTGCGATGGTGGCCTTGGAGTACTGCTTCTCGTTGAGGACGGCCATATAGCTCCTCACCGCGTTGACATCAACTGAAGTCAGAAGCTGGTCAACGTTAACTTTCGGATGAGCCGCTACGGCGGTGGCCGTTCCCGAGTCATGCGAACCAACCGCGTCGTCATGGCCGTGTATTTCAGCCCCCTCGCCGCGGCCGGCGAGAAACTCACCGAACTGCAGCAGGTCAACGCCGTAGCACTTGGCCGTATGAGGACTGAAACGTTTTTCGAACTGGAGGTAGTTGAGAAAGTCCTGGATAATTATGCTGTCTTCCATATTTGCACCCGTCATTGCCAACAAAAAATTGCGGGCCTCTGAGAAGGCCTCGCGGTTCAGGGTTTATTGTTTCACATTCACATTATCGCCGATGAGTTCGTCGGCCTGGCCGATTAGCGACTGCGTAAGCTTGAAGCTCAGCACGGCCGCATCGAACCAGTCGAAATCCGTCCGGCCGCTCCTTGCCTGCTCAACAAGGACGTCCAGTAATTTATCCTCTGAACCGCTTTCGTAACGGAAGATGAATTTCTGTTTGCCCTTTTTGAGAATTAATTGTTTGCTTGCCTTGCTCACGACGACCTGTTTCCTTCGTTTTTAACGCTTCAGGGGGACGACATTCCCCTTATCTTTATCGGTCTTAATCCGGCACACTTAAGGCTCCGTTAAGACTTTTTTTACCGGTGAATTTTTTTATCCTCACCGCAGGCGGCGATAATATCGTCGCTGATGGAAAGTCCACAGGAGTTTTATCGGCCAATATACCGGCGGTCTTTACAAATTAAGGATGAATGTTGCGAGATTCTGGAAGGATTTAACGGTCGAAATAAATCTCGGGGCAGGCGGTTAATACATCCCGAAGAACGTTTTACCCTGCTTGTTTTCGGACCAGATTATACCCTGGTCTTTAAGCTCGCCGAGATAGGCCAGCGCAGCGACAGCATCGAGACCGAGGGCCGAGCAGACGTCGTTCAGCGAACAAGGTCTGCGTTTCAGCATTGATAAAAGGGTTTGAGGTACATCGGATACGTTTTTTCGGCAGTGTCCGGATATGAAGTCGGCTACGACCTCACAATTGGGCGACAGCCGGCGGGCTATCTCCTGGAGCTTGTCGGGTGCCACTTTTTCGACGTCCTTTTCTGCAGTCGGCCTGACGGCTGTATTCAAATGAACCTTGTCCGGGCGAATTTTTTTTATCGCCTCGGAAATTTTGGTAATCTGGGCGTCGTTGGTGTTCAACTTATCCACAAAGAAGACCTCAAGCCAGATTTGGCCGGGATAATCCCTTTTTAACGCGCACAAGCCATCAACAAGCATGTCAAAAGTAAGCTGTTTGACCGGGCGATTTATGGCCTCATAAGTCTGCTGGTCGCCTGCGTCGAGGGAAGGCAGAATCACATCGGCACCGGCACAATCCTTCCTGACCTCGGGCAGGTAAAAAAGCGTGCTGTTTGTAAGGATAGCCACGGGAATAGAGGTTATTTTTTTGATAGCCGCTATTATCTGGCCGATACCAGAGTGCAAAGTGGGTTCACCCGAACCGCCGAGGGTTATATAGTCGGCCTGAAGACCGGCATCAAGCACTTCCTGCAGCTCGACGATAATATCGTTGACCGGAATATATTCCTTCCGCTCAAGTGTCTTAGTAGTGGTCTTGCCGAGCTGGCAATAAACGCAGTCGAGAGTGCAGGTTTTAAATGGAACCAGGTCGATTCCCAAACTGAGTCCCAGCCGGCGAGATGGTACCGGCCCATAGAGGTGTTTGCCTGTATTAGCCATTTTTCGCTCCGCTGGTTATTTCGAAGATTTTTCTGCAATTTATGAGCAGGTCTTCAACCCATTCAATAGGCATAACAACAGCGGAGTCGGATTTGGCCTTTTGAGGGTTGGTGTGGACTTCAAGAAACAAGCCGTTTGCCCCGGCGGCAATCGCGGCTTTTGCGAGGATGGGGGCGAATTGACGCCGGCCGCCGCTGGCGTTGCCAAGACCGCCCGGCTGCTGAGTGCTGTGCGTCGCGTCGAAGACAACAGGACAGCCAAGGCCCTTCATAATACTGATAGCGGTCATATCGTTGACTAAGCGGTTATATCCGAAGAACGTGCCCCGCTCGGTGAGCATTATTTTATCGTTGCCGCATGAACGAATCTTCTCGACAACGTTGGTCATCTCTTCAGGCGAAAAAAACTGACCTTTTTTGACGTTAACCGGCTTGCCCGTTTCCGCGCAGGCGCATAGCAAATCGGTCTGCCTGCATAGAAAAGCGGGAATCTGCAAAGCATCGACGACCTTCGCGACTTTTTCGGCCTGCCCAGGCAAATGAACATCGGTCATAACGGGTAATTTAACTTTAGCGCGCACGGCAGCTAAAATTTCAAGCCCCTTTTCCAGCCCCGGACCTCGAAAACTCGATACGCTGCTGCGGTTGGCCTTGTCGAAACTGGCCTTGTAAATAACGCCTATGCCTGTGCGCGAGGAAATATCCGCCAGCCGATTGGCAATATCGAGGCAGATTTGCTTTGTTTCGATTACGCATGGGCCCGCGATGAGAAACATCGGGGCCTTCAGACCGACCTCTACAGAACCGATTTTGAAGATTTTAGCTCGCATATTCGTCATCTATTTAGGCGATTATCCTCGATAGGACGTTATTTGTCAAAGGGCTACTTCAGCGCCCTTAATATCTGCGCCCTGATACCCGCGGGTTTTGCGCCTTCGGGAACCATCACACGCACCGCTTTGGGGATGATGGATATGCTTACAGGCACCGCCGGGCCTGGGTCACCGTCGATCTCAACTGCCAGTTTCGGATTCGGGGAATTGACGGTGATATTTTTACCCTGCCGATAAACAACGTCGTTGCAGCGATGGTGCTGCTGGAAAACAGTCATCAAGGAATGTTTGGCTAAATGCGTCCGGTGGGCACATTTGTAAACACAAACATCGAGAAGCCCGTCACTATAGTCAGCATGTTCGAGGATGTTAAGGCCCAGGGCATACCTGGAGATGTTGCCGACAAAAACAAGCCCCCGCCCGTCAAAAATCTGCTCACCATCGACCTCGACAGTAATGGGATCAAAACGATACCGCCAGAAGGTTCGCCAGAGAGGCCAGAAGTAATCGAAGTAATTAATGTGACCCGTGCGATTCCCGCTGACCTCGGCGACGACCTCGCCGTCAAAGCCGAAACCGGCTATCGATGTAAAGCACCTGCCGTTGGCATTGCCCAAATCGAGGGTCCGCGTAAACCCGGCTTCGAAGGTTCGGGTCAGGGTTTTGAGCGATTTTTCAAGGCCAAGCTCATTGGCAAGAAGATTTTCGGTGCCGCCCGGGATAATCAGCAATGGCTTATCGCTGCCTTCGAGGCCGTGTGCAACTTCCCTGATAGTGCCGTCGCCGCCCACGGCGACAAGCATCGCGCAGTCAGCATCGCCGGCAGCATTTGTGGCCAGCTCACAGGCGTGTTCCAGCGATCGAGTGAGGTTCATACGAACGTCGAAACCTCTGCCGGTGAGATACTGCTCAAATCGCCAGCCGGGGAGCTTCTCTCCGCTGCTTGCGCCGGATTTCGGATTGATTATATACGCAATGTAACCGTCTTCAGGTTTCATAGTGTTTGGAAATAACCGTGGTCATTTCTTAAAGAAAACCCTGCTGCTTTCCCTGCCCAGGCGACGCAGACCTTTTCGCATCAATACCGCGTAACTTTCGTGTATGTGCGGCAAATCTTCCAGACCAAGCTTCTTCTGCACCTCGGCGATTCTTCGTGCGCCGGGCCCCTCTATTTCGACAAACTTCCCTAAAATAGGCAGCTCGTCCAGCGCAATTTCACAATCGCGGTAATGCCACACGCGGCGCTTCTTTTGATACACAAGCGTTCTTTTATACCCGATTGCTGCAAGAAACATTTCCGCCAGTTCGGCGTCGCCGACCTCGAACTGAATTTCCTGTCTTTGTTTGAACCGACCTTTCCGCCTCGGCCCTTTGAAAGTTATCACGACCTGGTCTCGTCGCCCGATAAGCTGGTGGCGGATTCGCAACGCGCTGTCGGATTTTCGCATCGTTGATTTGGCGTCGTCAAAATAAGCGTCGGTATGAAGCCGCTCACGCAAAAACTCCGCGTCGAGGGCCTTCAATCTTTTTTCAATACCTTTGAATGAATCAACTTTTAACTTGGCTTCGATTTCGACAAACATCTCAGGCACCTTTTTCCTAAATTGACTTTCTTATAGCATCCAGCCGTTTCTTGGCACCGGCCTGTTCACCTTCAGAATCAAAAAACTTGCTTAATTTTTCGCAGGCATATTCACTGCAATATGCGCAATTCTCAAGACCTTTTTCGCTCGCGCATTTCCTTATCTGGCACTTCTGGCAATTAGAAAACAATCTTCCGCTTTGTGCCTTGCACCCGTCGCAGTCGGTAATGTCCTCTACCCGTTTTTCCTCGCCGAGGTATTTCTTGATAGCGATAACTATATCTTCCCTCATTTTCTTTTGTTTTTTAGGGTCCGTCTCTCTTGTCGCAAGATAAATCTGGCAAGTGGTACAGTTCAATCCGCAATAAGCAATCATCTCCCCGCCTTCCTTTACGGCTACTTTACTCTCGGACTGTTTATTGCAGCCGCCAAGTCCAACACCCGCCAGCGCCATTCCTGCTGCAAAACTAGCGCCTCGTATAAGAAGGCATCTTCTATCGCAATCGCTGTTCATTGCGATAACTCCTTTCTAAACGACAATATTTACAAGCCGGGACTTGATTACGATTACCTTCTTCGGCTGTTTGCCTCCAAGGGCCGCAATAACTTTGTCACTTGCGAGCGCCTTTTGCTTTATCTGCTCATCATCCGTCTGCGCGGGGACAACAATCTTGTCCTTGATTTTGCCGTTGACCTGTATGGCCAGTTCGATTTCAGCCTCCTTTACCAGCTCAGGGTCGAACCGCGGCCAGGACTCATAAGCGAGTGTTTTGTCGTGTCCGAGTTTTTCCCAAAGCTCCTCCGCGATATGCGGCGAAAAAGGCGACAGGATAAGCACCAACTGCTCCACGGCCGATTTTGGCACAACCGTCTGCTTTGTAAGATGATTGACAAGAATCATCATCGAACTGATTGCAGTATTGAACCCGAATGTCTCGACGTCGCCGCCGACTTTTTTAATCGTCTGATGCAGCAACCGCGCAGTCGCTTCATCGGGCTGGACGTTCTGAATGGCAGCATTAAGATTGCCTGTGTCTTCATTAATAATAACTCGCCAGACACGCTGTAAAAACCGGTGCACCCCCTCGACCCCCTGCATACTCCACGGTTTCACGGCTTCTAACGGCCCCATAAACATCTCGTAAAGGCGCATCGAATCCGCACCGTAATCTGCGACAACCTTGTCGGGATTGACAACGTTACCTCGGCTCTTGCTCATCTTCTGGCCGTCTTCGCCTAAAATCATCCCTTGATTGACTAACTTCTTGAACGGCTCTTTTGTGCTGACATAACCAATATCGAAAAGGAACTTGTGCCAGAATCGCGAATACAACAGGTGCAAAACCGCGTGCTCCGCCCCCCCGATATATAAATCAACGGGCATCCAGTATTTTTCCTTCGCCCCGTCGCATAAGCGACTGTTGTTATTCGGGTCGATATACCGCAAATAATACCAGCAGCTCCCCGCCCACTGCGGCATCGTGTTCGTCTCACGTAAAGCAATCCCGCCGCATTGCGGGCAGGTCGTCTTTAACCAGTCGGTCGCCTTCGACAATGGCGGCTCGCCCGTCGCAGGCGGCGTGTAATCCTGCACATCAGGCAGCTTCAACGGCAGCTCCGATTCAGACAGGCCCACTATCCCGCATTGCTCACAATGCACAAGAGGAATTGGCTCTCCCCAGTATCGCTGCCTGCTGAAAAGCCAGTCGCGTAATTTATAATTTATGGCCTTTTTACCAAGACCCTTTTCCTCAAGCCAGTTTGTAATCCTCTCTTTGAAATCCGGTGTCTTAAGCCCCGTGAATTGTCCCGAGTTGATCGCCTCCCCGTCACCCGTGAAGCATAACTTGCCCTGCTTTACTAATTCTCTTTGCTCCACATCAGGCGAGTCAACTACCTGTATAATCGTAAGCTCAAATTTCTTCGCGAACTCGAAATCTCTGTCATCATGCGCGGGTACAGCCATAATCGCGCCTGTGCCGTAACTGATTAGAACGTAATCACTAATCCAAATCGGGATTTTCGTCTCATTGACGGGATTAATTGCGTATGCGCCCGTAAATTCACCGGTTTTTTCTTTCGCTAAGTCCGTGCGGTCTAAGTCGCTTTTGCGTGCCGCTTCCCCGCGGTATTTTTTCACCGCGTCTTTCCTGTCTTTTGTCGTAATCACATCAACAAGCGGATGCTCCGGCGCAAGAACCATATAAGTAGCGCCGAAAAGCGTATCCGGCCGAGTAGTAAAAACGCGGATATTGTCATTTCGACCATCAACCTTGAAATCGACCTCCGCGCCTATACTTTTGCCAATCCAGTTACGCTGCATTTCCTTAATCGGCTCAGGCCAGTCAA
>JBFZBL010000010.1:0-22597 GCA_041308485.1 Phycisphaerae bacterium
CGCGCACCTTCTGGCAGAATGGGACAGGGCCATTGTGCTTCACATGGGTCATTTCCGTTCAGTGAGAGGGCCGGGCTTCTTTATGATTATCCCTGTCATCGAAAATGTTATCCGCATCGTCGATATGCGTGTGCGTACTACAACTTTTTACAGTGAAGCTATGCTCACCAGCGATACTGTGCCGGTCAATATCGACGCAATCGCTTTCTGGCACGTCTGGGACACTCAAAAAGCCCTGTTGGAAGTCGAGAGCTACTATCAGGCAATTTCGCTGGCGGTTCAGACGGCGCTCAGGGACATAGTGGGCATTCATTCCCTTGCTGAGATTCTTTCCGAGCGGGAAAAGGTTGCCAAGACACTCCAGAAAGTGCTCGAGGCCAAAACCGAAGCCTGGGGTATCACCGTTAATTCAATTGAAATCCGTGACATTGCCATTCCTGAGCATTTAAAGGATGCACTTTCCAAACAGGCGCAGGCCGAAAGGGAACGCCAGGCTCGAGGCATCCTCGGCCAGGCCGAAATGGAAATTGCGGAAAAGTTTGCGATTGCCTCGAAGGGCTATCAGGAAAATCCTGTTGCCCTCCAGCTCCGCGCAATGAATATCGTTTATGAAGGCATCCGCGCGGGCGGCTCATTGATGCTCATTCCAAGTTCGGTTCTCGATACCATGAACCTTGGCGGTCTGGCTGCACTCGGGCAGGTTCAGCATGTTTCTTCCGCTCAGAAGAGTGCTGTGGAAAAGCCTAGGCAGATCTAAATCCCGTCAAACTCCGCGATAATAGGCGTATGGTCGCTGGGACGGGGCGATAGTCGCGGGGCCTTGTCGATGTAACAGGCGGTGCATTTTTCGGCTAATGGTTTTGTCGCCATAATGTGGTCTAATCGCCAGCCGAGGTTGCGTTTTACTGCGTTAATCGGCCTGTAATCCCAAAATGTATATTGCCCCGGCTCTTTATTGTGCAGCCGGAACACATCAACAAATCCCCAGTCCACCACGTTTTTCAGCTCTTTGTGAACGTCGGGATGAAAACAAACGTGACCCAATAAACCTTCCGGGTCGTAAACATCAATCGCCTCCGGCGCGATATTCAAATCGCCAACCCACAAAACCGGGTCAGTTGGTTTGAAATGTTCCTCGAAGAACCTGCGCAATCGTTTGAACCATTCGAGCTTGTATTGAAATTTGTCTGATTCGGGCAGATACCCTTGTGGGACGTAGGTGTTGATGATTATTACCCCATTAATTTCGGCCCTTATCAGCCGGGGCTGGTCCTTCGGCTCATCATCGAATCCCGCCTGCACGTCCGCTATTCTGCTTTTCGCTAAAATCGCTACGCCGTTATAACTTTTCTGGCCTGCAAAGATGTAGTTGTATCCTGCCTCATCGAATGCCTCAGTCGGGAAATCCTTGTCCTGAACCTTTGTTTCCTGCACGCACAGGACATCCGGCCGTTTTTCGTTTAGCCAGTCGAGAACAATCGGCATTCTCGCCCGCAGAGAGTTGACGTTGAAACTCGCAATACGCATCAAGAATTTCCTCTTGGATGTTTGGTTGCTATATTATAGCAACAAGACCAGTATTTTTATATATCTACTCTTATTGGCAGTATAACGTTGGTTATGCCGCTCCATCGTAGCTGGCGAACCCGATTAATAAACGCAGCGAAGACATGGCCGATACTCAAACCCCCTCGCAAACTTAAACTGCACCTTTTTGCCGGAGCACTTCCTGAATCTGCTCCGCCAGCCGGTCCCGCTCGATTGATAAAGCAAGCTGGTCGGCCGCCATCTCAAGTATTTGCCTCTGGTCCGGCGCATTAAATCTGCCCGGCTCACCGGATTTCAAACCCAAAACACCTACAGCGCCCCGCGGGCTGGTCATCGGCACATAAATTGCGATGGCGTCGGGCAGCGTATCGGTTCCCGCACCTGCTATCTGATTATGCTCATATACCCATTGGGCGACGGCAATTTCCTTTTCCATGCCGGCGAAACTGCTGGGACGGCTGACTGCTGCTTTCAGCCGACCGGTTTCATCGGGCAGAAATATCGCTACCTCGCTGGTTAAGCTCTCCGATAATAACTCCTGGGCGACGGCCACGAGCTGACGGGCACCCGTGGTAGCGGCTAGTTTTCTGCTTAATCGATACAGCGCCTCAGTGCGCCACTGCCGCTGACGCAGCGTCTCCACCTGCCGGCGAATCCGAAACGCCAGCGTGCTGATAAGAACCGCGATAATCAGCATAACGGCAAACGTAATAAAATACTGTGTATCAGTGACATTGAAACTATAATAAGGCGGCACGAGTAAGAAATCGAAAGCCAGCACCCCGGCAACCGAAGCGAAGATACCGGGGCCAAGTCCGTATCTTGCGGTCACAAATACCACACCCAGGATAAACACCATCGCCTGGTTGGTTTCGCTAAGACCCGCCATATTCATCAGCTTGGCAAGAATAGCGCTGATTGCAGTAACCGCGATTGTATTGACGAAAGACATGTAGCTAATTTTACGCCGGCTGACAGGATACCGGGCCTTACTTTCGTCGGAGGGGTCTTTTTGGCCTCTAATCACATATACATCTATGTCGCCGCTGTGACGTAACACTTTGCTTACGATGGAGCTGCCTGTTAACTCACGCCAGCGAGGTTCGCCGGTCTTACCGATGATGATTTTCGTAACACTTTTGGACTGGGCATATTTTACAATCTCCTCGGCCATATCTTCCCCGCCGAGCGTAACGGTTTCTGCACCCAATTGCTCGGCCAGATTAAGATTGCGTGCGAGTTTCTGACGAGCGGCATCACTCATAAAGCGGCCTGTGTCCACGTAGGCCGCTATCCAGGGCGCACGCAGCGCCATTGCCATCCGTCTGGCAACCCGAATTAGCCTCGCCGATGTCGGACTGGGACCGATACAAACAAGCAATCGTTCTCTGGTCGCTCCCGCCCGGCCCTCTCCTGTTGTCTGGGTTTGCGCGCTCAAATGGTCGGCGGTTCGTCGCATAGCCAGCTCGCGCAGGGCAGTCAGATTGGGCAGTTTGAAAAACTTCAGCATTGCCCGCTCGGCATCAGCCGGGAAATATACCTTGCCCTCTTCGAACCGCTGCAGCAAATCCTCAGGCGGCAGGTCCACCAGCTCAATTTCATTGGCCTTGTCAAACACAGTATCAGGGATTGTTTCACGGACCGCGATACCGGAAATCTTCGCCACAATATCGTTCAAACTCTCCAAATGCTGTACGTTCAGCGTGGTATAAACGCTTATGCCTGCGTCCAATAATTCTTCCACGTCCTGCCATCGCTTCGTATGCCGCAATCCGGGGGCATTGGTATGGGCAAGCTCATCGACAATTATCGCCGCCGGCTTGCGAGCCAGCGCCGCGTCCAGGTCGAACTCCTTCAGCTTTATGCCTTTGTATTCCACCTCTTTGAACGGCAGAAGCTCCATCCCCAGCATAAGCGCCTCGGTCTCAGGCCGCGCGTGCGGCTGAACATACCCGACAACAATATCCACCTCGGCGCTGGCCTGCTCTCTTGCGGCCTCCAGCATCGCATAGGTCTTGCCGACACCCGCCGCATAGCCGAAAAATATCTTCAGCTTGCCGCCGGCCTTCGCTTTTTCCTCCTTGCGGATTTGTTCGAGCAGCTCATCAGGATTTGGTCGCTGATTATCCATTCGTTATTCACTATTTGTCTTTAAGATTATCCAAAGCAAGATTAAGCTCCAGCACGTTGACCCGTGGTTCGCCAAGAACACCAAGCTGCCTGCTTTTGGTTAATTTAACTACAAGTTCCCTTACTTTGGTTTCATCAAGGTTTCTCGCCTTTGCGACACGGGAAATCTGATATTCCGCTGCTGCAGGGCTTATGTCGGGGTCGAGACCGCTTGCCGAGGCTGTTACCAAATCGACCGGAACTAATGGCTTACTCGCAGTATCCGCGGCTTTTAACTGCGCAATCCTGGCTTTGACGTTTTCGGCCAACACCGGATTAAGTGGCCCAAGATTCGAGCCGGACGAACTGGCAGCGTTATAGGCGTTCGGCAATGTCGCTGATGGTCGCGCCCAGAAATATTTCGGACTGCTGAATGACTGCCCGATATGTGAAGACCCAACGGTTTTACCGTTGTGGATAATCAAGCTGCCGTTGGCCTGACGCGGAAATACTAATTGAGCAAAACCGGTGACAATCAAGGGGTAAATGACACCCGTAATTACGGTGAATACCACTAAACAGCCAACCGCTTGTCGCAGGATACGAATCATATTCTCACCTTTTTCTGATATTATTTAATCACACTAAGTGCAAAACTACCAGAAGCATATCAATCAATTTAATTCCGATAAAAGGCACAATCAGTCCACCTACGCCGTAAATGAGCAGATTCTTTCTCAGCAGTTGAGTCGCGGGCATCGGGCGATATTTCACACCCTTCAGCGCAAGTGGAATCAGAAAGATGATAATAATCGCGTTAAAAATCACTGCCGACAGAATCGCGCTATTGGGCGTTGCAAGTGCCATCACGTTAAGCGTATTAAGCGACGGGTAGGTCAGCGCAAACGCCGCCGGTATAATCGCAAAATATTTGGCCACGTCGTTGGCGATTGAAAAAGTCGTCAGCGCTCCGCGTGTCATCAGCGTTTGCTTGCCGATTTGCACGATATCGAGCAGCTTGGTCGGGTTTGAATCCAGGTCGACCATATTGCCCGCCTCTTTGGCCGCCTGTGTACCCGTATTCATCGCTACTGCCACATCCGCTTGCGCCAGTGCCGGCGCATCATTTGTCCCGTCGCCTGTCATAGCCACTAAATGCCCGCCGGCTTGATATCTTCGAATCAACTCGAGCTTTGCCTCCGGCGTCGCCTCCGCAAGAAAATCATCCACGCCCGCCTCAGCGGCAATCGCCGCCGCGGTCATCGGGTTATCGCCGGTAATCATCACCGTCTTGATGCCCATCCCGCGCAAATCGCCGAACCGTTCCCTGATGCCGCCCTTGACGATGTCTTTGAGATGAATAATCCCAAGTGCCTTTGCCCCGTCCGCCACAACCAAAGGCGTGCCTCCGTCTTTGGCAATTTTCTGGCCCATCTGTCGAATTTTATCATGAATCGCTCCGCCCCTGCTTTTGACAAATTGTTCAATCGCATCTACCGCGCCCTTGCGAATCTGCCTGTCGTCAAGGTCAACGCCGCTCATTCGCGTCTGGGCGGAAAAAGGAATAAATTTAGCGCCTAACTTTTCAATGTCCCTTCCACGCAGGTTGTATCGCTGCTTTGCGAGCACGACAATACTCCTGCCTTCAGGGGTTTCATCCGCCAAAGAGGCAAGTTGGGCGGCATTGGCTAAATCCTCAATTGGCACTCCGTCAGCAGTGATAAATTCTGTTGCCTGACGATTGCCCAACGTGATAGTTCCGGTCTTGTCCAACAGCAGCACATCCACGTCGCCTGCCGCCTCTACAGCCCGGCCGGACATTGCCACAACGTTGGCCTGGCTTAGTCGGCTCATGCCGGCGATTCCAATCGCAGAAAGCAACGCCCCTATAGTCGTCGGGGCAAGGCAAACCAGCAACGCCACAAGAACCGTAATCGTTACTACCTCCCCCTTATGCGCCTGCAGAACACTGTAATATGAATAAGGCAACAAAGTCGCTGTAACCACTAAGAAAACAATGGTCAGCGCCGCTAATAAAATAGTAAGAGCGATTTCATTGGGCGTCTTTTGGCGTTTGGCACCTTCTACCATCGCTATCATCCGGTCTAAAAAAGTATTGCCTGATTCTGCGGTAACCCGGATGACTAACCAGTCTGAAATAATGCGTGTCCCTCCCGTAACCGCTGACCTGTCCCCGCCGCTTTCACGGATGACCGGCGCGCTTTCACCTGTGACCGCGCTTTCATCTACCGACGCCACCCCCTCGATAATCTCTCCGTCGATTGGAATAAAATCACCCGCTTCAACCAGAACCACGTCGCCAATTTCCAATAATGATGCCAGGATTGTCTCGTATGTAGCGCCATGTCGGGGAGAGGTGAGCTTTTTTGCGACCAGGTCTTTGCGGGCCTTTCTCAGTGAGTCCGCCTGTGCCCTGCCGTGCCCTTCGGCCATTGCCTCGGCGAAATTGGCAAACAGTACCGTAAACCATAGACATATTGAAACCCAAAAAATAAACCATGGGCTTTCAGCAAATTCTATAATTATATGCTGTTGCGCAATAACCGCTTGGATAAATAAAATCGTAGTAAGAATACTTCCAATCAGAACAACAAACATCACGGGGTTGCGGAATTGCCTGCGGGGATTGAGCTTGAGAAAAGAATCCCTGACGGCGGGCCGGATAATGGCCCAATCAAATAATTTAGTTCCTTTTGAATTATCACTCATAATTATCTGCCAATCATCATCAGATGTTCCACAATCGGCCCCAAAGCCAGGGCCGGTATAAAGCTTAACGCACCGACAACAATAACAACGCTAATCAGCAGGACGACAAACATCGGCCCGGAAGTGCCAAGTGTCCCTGCGCTTGCGGGGACATATTTCTTGGCCGCAAGCGAACCGGCGATTGCCAGCACCAAAATCTTGAACAGGTATCGCCCGCCAAGCATAGCGATAGCGAGGGTGTAATTATAAAATGGCGTGTTACAGTTAATACCGCCAAAAGCGCTGCCGTTATTATTCGACGCCGACGAATACGCATAAAGGATTTCACTGAAACCGTGAGGGCCGGGATTGAACGCGCCCGCCTGTCCCGCTTTTGTCGCTACAGCCACCGCCGTGCCAATCAACGCTAGGCATATCGGCAGCAGTATTACTAATGAGGCCATTTTCATTTCGAAAGTTTCTATTTTTTTACCTAAATATTCAGGCGTTCTGCCTACCATTAAACCCGCGATGAAAACCGCCAGAATCGCGAAAACCAGCATCCCGTAAAGCCCCGACCCGACCCCGCCGAAAATCACCTCTCCTAATTGTATCAGCCACATCGGGACCATTCCGCCTAAAGGCGTATAGGAATCGTGCATCGAATTGACCGCCCCGCAGGATGTCCCCGTCGTCATCGTGGCCCACAAGGCAGAGTTGAAAATGCCGAAGCGGACTTCCTTGCCTTCCATATTGCCGCCGCTTTGCGTAGCACTGGGTTGCAAATCTGCGCCCGCTGAAACTAATTGCGGTGTCCCCTTTTGCTCCGACCAGCAGCACAGGGCCAGCAGACAGATGAATACGATTACCATTGAGGCCAATATCGCCCAGCCCTGTTTCGTATCACCCGCCATTTTGCCGAATGTGTAACAAAGCGCCGCCGGAATCAGAAGTATCGCCAGCATCTCAAGAAAATTCGATAAAGGTGTAGGGTTCTCAAGCGGATGAGCGGAGTTGGCGTTGAAGAATCCGCCGCCGTTAGTGCCCAATTGCTTGATGGCAATCTGCGAGGCCGTCGGTCCCACCGCGATTGTCTGCTCAGTAACACTATTGCCGTCGGCCATCGTAACCGGTTCAACAAGGACAACATTGGAATATGGCTTGAACGTCTGCACCACGCCCTGCGACGCAAGCAGGATTGCTAAAACAAACGACAAAGGAAGAAGGATATACAAAAGCGAACGAGTCAAATCGACCCAGAAGTTGCCGATTGTCTGGCTGTTTCGTCGAACAAATCCCCGGATAAGCGCGACCAGCACCGCCATACCGCTCGCTGCGGATACAAAATTCTGCACCGCTAGGCCGAGCATCTGCGTCAGGTAGCTCATCGTGCTCTCGCCGCCGTATGCCTGCCAGTTGGTATTGGTAATAAAACTGACGGCCGTGTTGAATGCCAGGTCCGGAGCAACGGTGGGAAAATGCTGCGGGTTCAATGGCAAAAAACCCTGCAATCGCATCAGGGCATATAAAACGACAAAACTGGCCGCGTTAAAAACAAGCATCGAGACGGTATATCTCTTCCAGCCCATTTCGTTGGCCGGGTTAACACCGCAGAGCCGATAAATCGCTCGCTCGCTCGGCCCCAAGAGGCGGTCCAGGCCGCAAGGCTTGTTTTCATATACCCTCGCTATATACCAGCCCAATGGCTTGACCAGCAGCAAAACTACTGACAAAAACAGGATGACTTGTATTATGCCGGAGGCAATCATTAGAACTTCTCCGCTATCAGAACCGCCACGACAAGATAAATCATAAGCAGCACCGTAAGTATCCCGCTAACCCAGTACACCCAGACCATTTTGTCTCCTTTTCAGGAGCAGCCCAAAAACAAAAAAACTGCCGGCATAGCAGCAGTTTTTCATCTCTGTGCGATGCTCTCTCAAATGCCTGCGAGGTTAGCTGTCGGGCTCGGGCTTGAAAGTACCCTATCCTCGAAGAGGAATACGCCCCAATCATTGGGTCCCCCGCATTCACGTTTTGCGTGAATTTAGGCTGCATTTTTGTCTCTAAATTCTAATTATTCGACTTGTCCTGTCAAGCGTTTGCTGTCCTTGTTCCGCGTGGGCCATTATATGCTGTGATTCGTCTGCAGGATAACCCCTTTGTTGCGTTGCGGTTACAGCATAATAAGGTCTGCTTCTAAGGTTATTTAACATATGCGATTCGCTTCTCAAATGCTGCTTTTGGGTAAAAGTCCCGTTTTATTAATTATGACTTTCAAGCATAGTCAGCAGGCCGAGTAGAAAGCTGATGGTACTCTCCGCTCCCTGATTTAAACTGATACCTTCGGCGCCAAGGCCGTCGCCGCAGCCCTTGCTCTTTGAATCGTAAAGCGGGATTCCCAAATCGTTTTCGCCCCAAAACCAGTTAAATGCCTTTTGCCGCAGCATCAGATATTTTTTGTTCTTCGTCGCTTTATATCCGGCGTCTAACATCAGTATTGTCCCCGCTGCCTCGATTGGCTGCTGGTCGAATTGTGCCTTTTTGCCTCCGCGTGGAAACCAGCCCTGACAGCCGACAAAACTAAAGTGAGTACCTGTAAATGTATTGGCTAGAAGAAAATCGCAGGCCTTTTGAGCAACTTGCAGATACTTTTTATTTTTCAGGATTGTCCCTGCGACAAAAAGCGCACAAGGCAGCATCGCGTTGTCGTAAGTAAGAATATTCTCGAACCAGAGCCAATCCGGCGTACCATTTTTCTCGAACTGCGACACAATCGAATCCGCCGCCTTTGCCATACAGCGTTTGACGTTCTCCGTATCAGGAAACTGTTTTAGATAACCTGCTAAACCCAATATTGAATATGCCATACCACGCGGGTATTGTTTCTTTATAAGTGGCATCGCTATATCAATTCGTTCTCTAACTATAGGTATATAAATCTCGGATGGGGGCTGTGCCAAAACAGTCCCGAATGCCCAGATTACCCGCCCAAGCGCATCGTGAACCGGCTCTGCC
The DNA here is from genome assembly GCA_041308485.1 of Phycisphaerae bacterium. Lineage (GTDB taxonomy): Bacteria > Planctomycetota > Phycisphaerae > Sedimentisphaerales > Anaerobacaceae > Fen-1362. Next base: position 9,385 of record JBFZBL010000010.1, read on the forward strand.
TTGTGCCAGGTCCTGTCGAAATCCATAAAATTCTTCACCGTGCCATTATCGTTGTGTGAATGAAGAACAAAGGCCAGATACCTGTCGATTAGTTGTAATGTCTCCGGCTTGCGATAAAGGGCATAATATTTCGTTGTTACGATTAAAGCCCTTGCGTTGTCGTCGGTTGTGTAGCCCTCGCTGCGGAGCGGTATCGTGAACTTGGCGTGTTGAAACAGCCCCGTGTCATCGGTCAGCCGATGAAGATGTTCCAGCGATGGTCTGGGCAGAGAATGTTTTGCCATACGCCAATCTTATTGTTGCGCCGAAGCCGCGTCAAGTTTATCCGTAACAGTTCCGCTATATACTACGGCTCATGGAACAGCCATGTCGAAAGATACCGTTCGCCGGTATCGGGCAGAATAACAACTATTGTCTTGCCTGCGTTTTCAGGCCGTTTCGCCACTTCCAGTGCAGCCCATAAGGCAGCTCCGCACGAGATACCAACGAGAATACCTTCCAGTCTCGCCAGTTGCCTTGCTGTGTTGCCCGCATCCGCCTCTTTTACGCGGATAATCTCGTCTATTACATCTCTGTTCAAAACCTGCGGGACAAAGCCAGCGCCTATTCCCTGTATTTTATGCGGTCCGGGTTTTCCTCCGGACAGCACAGGTGACGCCTCCGGCTCAACAGCGATTGCCTTGAATGTTGGTTTTCGCTGTTTGATTACCTCGGCGACACCTGTAATAGTTCCGCCCGTGCCTACGCCGGCCACAAGAATATCCACCTTGCCGTCGGTATCATTCCATACCTCTTCAGCCGTCGTCCTGCGGTGTATTTCAGGATTGGCAGGGTTATTGAACTGCTGCAGAATAATGCTGTCGGGAGTAGTTCTGGTGAGCTCTTCTGCTTTTTCAATTGCTCCTTTCATTCCCTTCGGGCCTTCTGTGAGCACTAATTCTGCGCCGAAAATTTTCAGCAACTGTCTCCTTTCGACGCTCATCGTTTCGGGCATCGTCAATATCAGCCGGTAACCCTTTGCCGCCGCGACAAATGCCAGCGCAATTCCCGTATTGCCGCTCGTTGGCTCGATAATCACCGAACCTTTATGAAGCAATCCTCTTTCTTCGGCATCTTCAATCATCGCTATGCCGATGCGGTCCTTGACGCTTGAGAGAGGATTGAACGATTCCAGCTTGGCCAGTACCGTGGCGTTCAGGCCTGCCGTAATTCTGTTTAGCTGCACCAAAGGCGTGTTGCCGATGGTCTTTGTTATATCTTTAAATATCCTGCTCATTTTAATGCTCCTTACTTGTGTTCATACCTTTTTCAATGCCTGTTCGATATCCGCGATTATGTCATCGATATGTTCGATGCCGATTGACAGTCGCACAAAATCAGGCGTTACGCCCGTAGCTATCTGCTCTTGGGGCGATAACTGTTGATGCGTGGTCGTCGCCGGATGAATGGCTAAGGTCTTTGCGTCGCCGATATTTGCGAGGTGCGAAATCAGCTCCAGGGAATCAATAAATTTTCTTCCTGCCTCTGAGCCGCCTTTAATCCCAAAGCCCAGAATTGCGCCTGCGCCTTTTGGCAGATATTTCTTAACTTTGTCTTTATCCAGGCTTGAATCAAGTCCCGGGTAATTCACCCACGAGACCTTGGGGTGTTTGCTCAGATATTTCGCCACAGCCAGCGCGTTTTCCGAGTGTCTCGGCATTCTCAGGTGCAGTGTTTCCAATCCCTGAAGGAATAGAAAAGCGTTGAAGGGTGAGAGCGCGGCCCCGACGTCGCGCAAGAGTGTTACACGGGCCTTGATAATGTAGGCGATATTGCCCAATGGCTTCAGCGCCTCAACAAAATTCAGGCCGTGATAACTCGGGTCCGCATCTGCAATCAGCGGGAACTTGCCGTTGGTCCAGTCGAATTTCCCGGAGTCAACAATCAGCCCGCCAATTGATGTCCCGTGCCCGCCGATAAACTTCGTCGCGGAATATATGATGATATCCACGCCGAAATCGAAAGGCCGCAGAAGATATGGCGAAACGGTGTTGTCCAAAATGAAAGGAATACCGTTTTTGTGGGCGACGTTGGAGATGCCCTCCAAATCCGCTACGTCTAATTTAGGATTTCCAATCGATTCCGCGTAAATTGCTTTCGTTCTCGGCGAGATGGCTTTTTGAAACGCAGTTAAATCGTTGGATTTCACAAATTTGACGTTTACCCCGAACTTAGGCAGGGTGTAGTGAAAAAGGTTGTATGTCCCGCCGTAAAGATTATCCGCGGACACAATCTCATCGCCTGCCTGCGCGATATTGAGAATTGCCAGTGTGCTTGCCGCCTGCCCGCTTGAGACCGCCAGTGCGCCAACTCCTCCATCGAGCAGGGCGATTCGCTTCTCTAGCACATCCGTCGTAGGGTTCATAATCCGGGTGTAGATGTTGCCGAATTCCCGCAGCCCGAACAAATTCGCGGCGTGCTCGGTGTTTTTGAACTGGTACGATGTTGTCTGGTAAATCGGCACGGCCCGTGAGCCGGTCGTCGGGTCGGGCTCCTGTCCGCCATGAAGTGCCAATGTTTCCAATCTTAGTTTATTGTCAATTTTACTCATTGAACTTACTCCTTTCGTTATTGTTTCCTCTTGTTTTTAGAAGGCATACTGGATGCTGAAAACAACGCCGTCACCGAGGCCCACTTTGGAAGTTGATTCGTCGTCTCCCGCATCAACATAAGCTGCGACTAATGTCAGGTTTTTATTAACGAACCATGCTGTGTGGACGTTCCAGTAGTCATCGTTCTTGAAATCATCAAATTCGGCTCCTTGTTTGTATTCAAACCCGAAAGCGACGTCTTTGAGCGGGATAACGTCGATATTGCCGAAGAACGTTTCATCCCTGTCTTCATCGAAGCCGAGCACTCCTGTGGTCCTGCCTTCGGTGGAAATCACGCCGCCCGACAGCAAAACCGGCACCGGCAATTCCTTAATTAGCTTTGTCGCAACGACGTAATAGTCAACGCCCGAATTATCAACGCCGTCTGGTACGTCGAAAGTCGTATGTTTCAAAATCGTGCCTATTGACACAGCCGGGATAACGTCGCTTTCCTCAATAACAAGTAATTTTGCGCCGAAATTATTTTTGTAAATATTGTCTGCCGCTTCAATCGCGATGGTTTCGTGCCCGTATGAAAGCTCCAAACGTTTAAAAAATGTCTCCGCTACGCCGAATGTTGTCCAGTCGATATTGCTTTCACCGAGATGCACGTACCAGGCGCCAAACTGGGGCTTGCTGAAAACGTTAGCAAGGGAAAAATCGTTCTGGTCAAAGGCGGTTCCCGCCGTATATGCCAAGGGATTGAATGCGATACCGCCTACTCCTTCCAGATTGTTGAGCGGAACTCCTGCTGAAACCATATTCGTTAAAACGCTTACCAAAACAACCAAACTTACAACAATTAACTTCTTCATCTGAAAAGCTCCTTCTGTCTGGCAGGGGGTTTCCAGATGACTGGTTGTTCCTGCGGATAATTTAGTTTTTTTAACCAACCGTTAAGTTACTTCGGCCGATGCGGCTTGACCGCTTGGCTGCATACAATACTTGATGCTAAATGCCTCCTCCTTTCTCCATTAAGCCGCTATCATCGTAGCGTCTCTTCTGGGTTATCTCGATTTGTGTTATTTTTGAGTTATGCACCTTTATAGTTACTGTTCCGTAATCAAGGCCGACAATCGCGTTTCGAATATCCTGGATTATGGCATCATTTGTCGCAGATTCGTTATTTTCTTGCTTAATGCCCATTTATTGCCTTCCTAAACGCTGTCTTATATAGTCTAATCCTATTAATACAATGGGAATAGTAGCATATCGAAAAACATGTGTCAAGCACTTTTTAAAATTTTTTTTGCTATTTTTTAATGCTATATTAAGAGCTGTTCGTATAATATACTACCAAGACAGTAGGAATAATGGAGAATTGACCATGAAACTATCGACAAGAACAAGATATGCGATGCGAGCGATTTTGGAGTTGGCCAACTATTACGGAAAGGGGCCTCTCCAAACAAGGATTATCGCCAAGAATCAGGATATTTCCATTAAGTATCTTGAGCAGATAATGTCGGCGTTGAAATCAACGGGGCTTGTCAGAAGTCAGCGAGGCGCAAGAGGGGGATATATTCTGGCTAATCCGCCTGAAAAGATTAAACTCAGTGACGTATTCGATGTGTTCGAAGGTCCGGTCGTGACCGTCGAATGTGTCGCCAACGAAAACTATTGCTCAAGGTCTGAAAACTGTGTTGCTAAGCAGGTGTGGTGTGAAGTTCAGCGGGCAGTGAGAAATGTCCTGCAGTCCACAACACTGCAGGACGTGATTGACAAGGCCAAAGTAACTAAATCGGATTACCAGATATAGGATAAGAATTTGATATGAGCGCGATATTTGATGACATAACAGCTTCGATTGGCTTTACGCCGCTTGTTCGGATTAACAAGTTGAATGCAGGCGGGGCGACAATACTTGCAAAACTTGAGTCCAGAAATCCCTGCGGCAGCGTTAAAGACAGAATAGCCATTGCAATGATTGAGGATGCCGAAAATAAGGGATTGATAAAGCAGGGCACTGTAATAATAGAACCCACGAGCGGCAACACGGGCATAGGACTCGCCTTTGTCTGTGCCGCTAAAGGGTATCAATTGATATTGACGATGCCTGAATCGATGAGCATTGAACGGCGAAAGATACTGGCCATGTTTGGATCTAAAATTGTACTCACCCCTGCTGCCGAAGGAATGAGAGGCGCAGTAAAAAAGGCCGATGAGCTTGTCGCGCAAACGCCGAATGCCTTTATGCCGCAGCAGTTCAATAATCCTGCTAATCCGCAGGTTCACCGTGAGACGACAGCGGAAGAGATTTGGGCGGATACCGATGGCAAGGTTGATTTCTTTGTGGCCGGCGTCGGCACGGGCGGAACAATTACCGGCTGCGGAGAAGTGTTGAAAAGCCGAAATAACAATCTCAAAGTCATTGCGGTTGAGCCGAAGGATTCTCCCGTGCTTTCAGGCGGCAAACCCGGCCCGCATAAAATTCAGGGTATCGGTGCCGGTTTTTTGCCTGAAGTGCTCAACCGTGAGATAATTGATGAGATCATTCAGGTTACAAATCAGGATGCGATGGAAACCGCTCGGCAACTGGCGTCCAAAGAAGGAATACTGGCCGGTATAAGCTGCGGCGCGGCGATGTGGGCGGCGGTTCAGGTCTCGCAGCGCCCTGAAAATAAGGGCAAAACGATAGTTGTGATTTTGCCAGATACCGGCGAACGGTATATCTCCACCGAAATGTTTGCTACGGTCACATAGAAGGAGCTGGCCCCCCATATTTTTTTGAGAGGACATTAATATGGCCAAAGCTGATTTGACAGACAAAAAGCTTGAGCAATTAGTCGCTGAAATCATCGAAACCTATCAGGGTGACCTGGGAATAAATTTTATCGACGCCGCTAATCTGCCTGTGCGGGACAAAATTCTGGAAGTGCTCGACTTGCTTTTCGAAGTTCTTTTTCCCGGCTACACGGGCAAAAGGACCGTCACAAAATCGAACGTCAACTTTGTCGTTATAGATATCCTCTGTCACATCTACACGGAGCTTTCCACCCAGATAGAACGGGCGCTCAAGTACCGCTGCAGGCTGGAAAATTGCACTACAGGCGGCTGTCACAAAATGGCTGAAGATGCTACCGTCCATCTCCTGACGCATCTTCCGCATATCCGGGAAATGCTTAAGGGCGACGTAAAAGCCGCGTATGACGGCGACCCTGCCGCGAAATCTCCCGAAGAGATTGTCATCAGCTATCCCTGCATAATAGCGATTGCCATATATCGTATAGCTCACGAACTCTATCTTAAAGAGGTCCCGCTGATTCCGCGAATTATGACGGAGTGCGCTCACGCCAAGACGGGTATCGATATTCACCCCGGCGCCACAATCGGCAAAAACTTCTTTATCGATCACGGCACCGGAGTTGTGATTGGCGAGACAAGCATTATCGGTGATAACGTAAAAATTTATCAGGGGACAACCCTTGGCGCGCTTAGTTTCCAGAAAGATGCTCAGGGTAATATTATAAAGGGTGGCAAACGCCACCCGACAATCGAGGATAACGTAACGATTTACGCGGAAGCGACGATATTAGGCGACATAACAATCGGCAAAGGGGCGATAGTCGGCGGCAACGTCTGGATTAAGGAATCCGTCCCGCCGGGCGTTACAGTTATGACACCCAACGCCGAGCTTGTTTATAAGAAACACTCTGCCAAAAAGAGCGGGAAAAGAAAAACAAAAAAATGAACGAACAGTTGATTGAAAAAATCGGGCAGTTAAAAGCCGAGCGCAATGCCGTCATACTTGCGCATAATTATCAGCCGGGTGAAATTCAGGATATAGCGGATTTCACGGGCGATTCGCTTGCGCTAAGCATCAGGGCGGCGGCGACGGATGCCGATGTGATAGTTTTCTGCGGCGTGAAATTTATGGCCGAGACCGCCGCGATTCTGTCCCCCGGCAAAACAGTTCTTTTGCCGGATAAAAACGCCGGCTGCCCCATGGCGGATATGATAACAGCCGCACAATTGAGAGAGCTGAAACAAAAACACCCTGGTGCACTGGTTGTCTGCTATGTGAACAGTTCAGCGGAGGTTAAGGCGGAAAGTGATTATTGCTGTACGAGCGCAAATGCCGTTGAGGTTGTCGAATCACTGCCGAAGGACAGGCAGATTATCTTTGTACCCGACCAGCATCTGGGTCGGTTTGTCGTCGAAAGGACCGGTCGCGAAATGATTTTGTGGCCCGGTTACTGTACGACGCATGTTTTTATAACTGAAGACGATATTAAAAAGGCCAGAGCCGCACATCCAGGCGCGATTGTGATGGCGCATCCCGAATGTACTGAACCGGTAAAGGCTGTCAGTGATAAACTCTTCAGCACGGGCCAAATGCTGAAATTTGCCAAACAAAGCGACGCAAAAAAATTTATTGTGGCAACGGAAACAGGAATAATTCACTCGCTCAAAAAGGAAAACCCGGGCAAGGAGTTTTTCCCGGCGACTACACGGGCGATTTGCCCGAATATGAAACGCATAACGCTCGACAAGGTGCTCTGGTCTCTTGAAGATATGCACTATAAAATCACGGTGCCGGCTGATATCGCGGCAAGGGCGAAAAACGCACTGGATAAAATGATTGCGATTTTGCCCGCTAAATAGAAAGGTTAAAAACAATGGGCGATGAGAAAAAACTTCATCTCGAAACTTTGGCGATTCACGCGGGCCAGCAGCCGGATTCCGATACCGGCAGCAGGGCGGTCCCTATTTACCAGACGTCGAGTTACGTCTTCAAGGACAGTTCCCACGCGGCGAATTTGTTCGCGCTTAAAGAATTCGGCAATATCTATACGCGATTGATGAACCCCACGACCGACGTTCTGGAAAAGCGCCTGGCCGCCCTCGAAGGAGGCGTCGCGGGATTAGGGCTTAGCTCCGGTCAATCAGCGATTTATGTGAGCATCCTGAATATCTGCGGAGCGGGCGGGCACTTTGTTGCCTCGAATTCGCTTTATGGCGGAACGGTTACATTGTTTAGCCAGACCTTACGCAAACTGGGAATCGAGGTAACGTTCGTTGACCCGAAAAACCCGGAAAATTTCGCTAGGGCGATTAAGAAAAACACACGTCTTATTTACATAGAGAGCGTAGGCAATCCCAAAAACGATATTTTGCAATACGATAAGATAGCCGACATCGCTCACAAAAACGGCCTGCCCGTTATATGCGACAATACCGTTATGACGCCGATATTGTTCAGACCATTCGAATACGGTATCGATATCATTATTCATAGCTGCACCAAATTTATCGGCGGCCACGGCACAAGCATCGGAGGCGCAATCGTCGATTCAGGAAACTTCAACTGGGCAAACGGTAAATTCCCCGAGCTTACCGAGCCGGACCCCAGCTACCACGGAATCAAATACGTCGAAAGCTTCGGCAATCTCGCCTATATCCTCAAGGCCAGGGTCCAGTTGCTGCGTGATATGGGTTCCTGTATGTCCCCGTTCAACGCCTTCCTGTTCCTTCAGGGGTTTGAGACGCTGCATCTGCGTATGCCTTGCCACAGTGAAAACGCGCTCAAACTCGCCAAATGGCTCGAAGGTCATAAATCGGTCAGTTGGGTAAACTACCCCGGCCTGCTCTCACATCCAGACCATAAGCTGGCAAAGAAATATATGCCCGATGGGCAGGGAGCTATTCTTGGCTTCGGTATCAAGGGCGGCAAAGAGGCAGGCGTTAAATTCATTAACAGCGTTAAACTCGCAAGCCACCTCGCCAATATAGGCGACAGCAAGACGCTTGTGATACACCCCGCCAGTACGACGCACCAGCAGTTAAAGGAGCCTGAACAGCTTGCCGCGGGTGTAACGCCGGATTACATCCGTGTTTCGGTTGGCACTGAACATATCGATGATATAATAGCAGACTTTGAGCAGTCGCTTAATGAAAGCCAGAGGTAAAAATTATGTGGGAGTACACAGATAAGGTTCGAGAACACTTTTTCAATCCGCGAAACGTCGGCGAGATACCGGATGCCGATGGCGTAGGCGAGGTCGGTTCGCTTGCGTGCGGCGATGCCCTGAAACTGATGTTCAAGCTTGACGAAAAGGGCAGAATCAAAGACGTCAAGTTCAAGACCTTCGGCTGTGCCAGCGCAATCGCCAGTTCTTCCGCTTTGACCGAGATAATCAAGGGAATGCCCCTCGAAGAGGCGGCCAAAGTTACAAACAAGGATATCGCCGATTATCTTGGAGGCCTGCCTGAACAGAAAATGCACTGCTCAGTTATGGGCAGAGAAGCCCTTGAAGCGGCAATCGAAAATTATAAGGGCGGCAGCAAAAAGAAACACGAACTTGAAGGCAGGGTCGTTTGCACCTGTTTCGGTGTTACCGAAAAAGAAATCGAAAGAGTCATTCACGAAAACAACCTCGACACCGTCGAGCAGGTTACAAATTACTGCAAAGCTGGCGGGGGTTGCGGCGGCTGCAAGGGCGAAATCGAAAAAATTATCGAACGCATCGAGGGCGAAAGGGCAAAACAGAAAGCTGTACCCGCGCCTGCGAAAGGCCAGAAGCTGACCAATATCCAGAAAATCCAGCTTATACAGCAGACAATAAATGAGCAAATCAGGCCTGCACTTCGTGGTGACGGTGGAAATATCGACCTCATAGACGTTGACGGCAACAAGGTAATCGTCGCTCTTCGAGGCATGTGCGCACAATGTGCACTGGCGAACATCACGATGAGAGACCTCGTCGAGGCGAAAATCAGGGAGTTTGTAAGCCCCGATATCTGTGTCGAGGAGCAAAAGGATTCGGCTGACGAGCAAAGGAAATAAAAATGAAAACAATATACTTCGACAACAACGCCACCACAAAAGTTGCTGATGAGGTCCTCGAAGAAATCAAGCCGTATTTCTGTGACCTCTACGGAAACCCATCGAGTATGCACACATTCGGCGGGCAGGTCGGTATTAAAATACGCGAAGCAAGGGAAAAATCAGCGGCATTGCTCGGCTGCGACCCGAGCGAAATTATTTTTACCGGCTGCGGCACCGAAAGTGACAACACCGCCATAAAAGGCACGCTCGCCGCTCACCCCAACAGGCGAAAAGTAATCACGACCCGCGTCGAACACCCGGCTGTCCTGTCGGTCTGTCGCGACCTCGAAAACCAGGGCTATATCGTTGTTGAGCTCGCGGTAGATAAAAAGGGCCGTCTCAATTTATCGGAGCTGGAATCGCATCTCGACGATAACACCGCACTTGTAACGATTATGTTTGCCAATAACGAAACGGGAACGGTATTTCCTGTTGAGCGAATCGCTGATATGGTAAAAGCTAAAGGTATCGTTTTTCATACCGATGCAGTTCAGGCCGTTGGCAAAATCCCCATCAACCTTTCTAAGAGCAGTATAGATTTGCTCAGCTTATCGGGTCACAAGCTCCATGCCCCCAAGGGCGTCGGCATTTTATATGTCCGCAAAGGCACTCGTCTCGCTCCTTTTATGCTCGGCGGCCATCAGGAAGGCGGCCGGCGGGCGGGCACAGAAAATGTCCCCGGCATAATAGGCCTTGGTAAGGCCTGCGAGTTGGCGATGAAGAATTTCGACCAGGAAAATAAAAAGGTCAAATCCCTGCGTGATAAACTCGAAAAGGGCATTCTCGCGGAATGTCCTGACTGTATGGTCAATGGCGATACCGAAAGCCGTCTGCCCAATACGAGTAATATCAGTTTTGAATTAATAGAAGGCGAGGCAATCCTCCTTATGCTCGACAGATTTGGTATCTGCGCCTCCAGCGGCTCCGCCTGTACTTCCGGCTCGCTCGAACCATCGCACGTCCTTCGCGCTATGGGCGTCCCTTTCACCGCCGCTCACGGCTCAATCCGTTTCAGCTTGAGCCGATACAATACAGAGGAAGAAGTTGATTTTACCATCGAAAAAATCCCCCCCATTATTGCCCGCCTCAGAGAGTTATCGCCCTTCATCAAAAAATAGATTGAGATGCGAACTAAACATAAATTAATCCTGATTTTTTTTGCAGTAATTGGAATAGTTTGTCTGTCTTGGTTCGCATTTTATGCCTCTAAGTTTCTCAATGAGTCAAAAGAGAGAATGGGTTACCTTTCCGCTATGTTGTGGTTAAATGCTGCAATACGTGAAGAATTAGACGATTATTACAAAGCGAAGAGTGAATACCCGCCGCAGTTGTCTGATTTAACAATTCCTTTTCCAGGAGACGGTGCAAGGCCGGAAATGCTGAATAACTTTAAATATGTAACAGATGGCACTTATTATGAAGTTGTTTGTGAAATACGATATGACGGTGAAATTGATACTTACAAAGAGCACGTACTCAGAGGACAGATGATTTTTACAGAACGTTATGTAAATGGGAAATTCTACAGTAGAAACGACTTCGGTGACGGCAAGACAATATCAAAAAGTAAGTTCAAAGACAGCAACGCTTTTTCTGAAGATAAGTCCAGAAATTGACAGAAGAGGTTTTGTATATTTCGGTCTTATTGCGCGGATTTGGCGTTAATGCTGTCGAGAAGCTCAATAGTATGTTTGATTAGAGCCGTATCGCCATAATTGCCGTGGCCCGGCACTACAATTTTCGCGTCCTTGTATATGCTTAACAATTTTTCAACGGACTTGGGCCATTGTTTCATATCCGCATCCGCCGTATAACCCGCGTCTTTTGAATCCAGTGACTTTATCATGCACCCGCCGAACAGAATCTTTCTTTTGGGGAAATACACAACCACGTTATCAATCGTATGTGATGGCCCCGGGTAAAAAGCATTAACGTCCTCATCTCCGATTTTAAGGTGCAGACCTTCGTTAATATCGAAGATGCGATTTGGCGGCACAAAACTAAAGTCCTTATAGGCGTCATAGTATTTCTTTTTTTCGGGCGATTTAAACCAGTCGAGCAGTTGGTCCTTTTCTTTTTGTCCTCGTTCGGCCACAAGCTTTGAGGTCAAGTTCGAGCCATATATGACCGCCCCTTTGCTCAGGAAGTATTCATTGCCGCCAAGATTGTCAACGTGAAAACCGGTGTTAACAGCGACAAGGTTTACATCGCCGAAATTATTCTTAATCCAGTCAGCCAGCAGCTTTGCGCCCTGATTATCACACAGCGTATTGACTAAAATGCAGTCGGAATTAGAAACCCGGACAAGCAGCGAATTTGAAGACCAGGGAAAACTATGGTTAATAACAAATACATCTTTTTCAATTTCTGTTATCGACAGGTTTTCACTGAGAGAGATTTTCTTTTCATTTGCCTTTGCGCCGTCGGAAAGGAGCAATGCCGCGAATCCGGCGCAAACCAGAAACGTCTTTCTCCACGGACTTTGTATGAACCCTGTTTTAGCTGAATCCATCATTTATTACAGCGGACGGAAATAAAAACCATATCGAGATACGAGCGACGAACAATGCCGAAGGAGGGACTTGAACCCACACCCTGTTGCCAGGACAGGATTTTGAATCCTGCGCGTCTGCCAGTTCCGCCACTTCGGCTATTTGGACAGGATTATCGGCGATTTCACTGCGTTTGTCAATCATTGCTCTGGGAAATGAGCGGCAGCAGAGATATTAGTTCGCTGTTGTTTTTCGCCAGTTGTTAAAGTGTATCATTACTGTAATATATATAATTGTCTATGGAACCAAATGTGCAAAAAATTAATCCGTCTTCCGTTCAGGGGGTAAAACTATTTACGATAGGCCATTCTATCAGGCCATTTGATGAGTTTCTGTCTTTGCTCCGTGAGTTTCAAATCGAAGCCATCCTCGATATCAGGCGTTTTCCCAGTTCGCGCAAGTTCCCTCATTTCAATCGTGAGTGGCTCGAAAAAGCCCTTCCCTCGGCTGGTGTTGAATACATCTGGCTCGAAGACCTCGGAGGCCGAAGATCGGCCCCCAATCCTGCTGATTCTCTGAATGCGGGCCTCACGCATTCTGCATTTCGGCACTACGCTGATTATATGCAAACAACCCCGTTTCGTTTGGCGATAGAAAAACTTTTATCAATCGCCTCAGAAAAGCTCTCCTCCGTTATGTGCGCCGAAAAACTCTTCTGGAAATGCCATCGCCGGCTTCTTTCTGATTATTTTGTTGCACAGGGCGTTACAGTCGAGCATATTATGGATTCCGGCCGAGTCCAATCGCACAAACTAAGCAGCGGCGCTGTCTTAACGCCTGATTTGCACGTCATCTATCCTTCATCCGGCTCCGGTTCTGGCGACCCAAAACTTTTCGAATAATCGCATAGTTCATTTGACATACGAGTAGAATAACTATAGAATATGGTATCTTCACGACGATTCTAACCACGTCTTGATTAAGTTCGTAATTCCTTATGAGGTTTGAGTTTTTTTTATGTATTCAGATTATATTCGTAATGTAGCAGTAATTGCTCACGTTGACCACGGTAAAACAACGCTGGTTGACCAGCTTCTCTACCAGTCAGGTATGTTCCGCACCGAAGAGCTTGATAAGCTCCAGGCCGGCGAAAACAAGCTGATTATGGACTCCAACCCCCTCGAACAGGAGCGGGGCATTACAATCCTCAGCAAAAACTGTGCGATTTTTTATACCGATTCAGAGGGCGACGAATACAAAAT
>JBFZBL010000011.1:0-16392 GCA_041308485.1 Phycisphaerae bacterium
TCGCCGAGGCTAAAAAAGAGGCACAGGCACAAACCGCGGCAGCCGGCGAGGTTCGGCAAAAACTCGATGAACAGGCAGCGGCGATTGCAGAATTGAAGAAGACAATCGAGACGCAATCGCAAACAATAAAAGAACTGCGGGAAAAATCAGATGCTCATAACACCCTGCTGACCGCCGCGAGGGAACGCACGCAGGCCGAAACTGAGAAAAGAGCAAAGGCCGAAGCAATGGCGGAAGCGCAGGCAAAAGCCAGAAGCGAGGCACAAGAGCAAATTCAGATTGAAAAACAACTGCGCCAGCAGGCCGAAGAAAAGATGCGGGCGCAGCTTGAAGAGAAAGCAAAAGCTTACGGCCAGTCAATTGCGCAGCTCGAGGGGCGGTTCAATACCGCCGCGGAAGCAAAACAACAGGCTGAAAAGCAATTACGCCTTGAAACGCAATCGCGCCTTGAAGCTGAAACAAAAGCTAAAAATATCGCGGCAGCACTGGAACAACTGCGGTCGCAGCTCAACTCACAAATCAGCAAACAGGCGGACATCGAACAGCGTCTTCAAACTGAAGTCCAGAAGCGAACTGCCGCAGATGAGAAGGCAAATCTTCTAAGCAAAGACATTGTCAAAGAGATAGCAACTGCGCAGGCCGAACAACAGGCGAGAATCGAGGCGGAAAAGAGGACAGAGGGCGCACTGCAGGCCGCCATGCAAGCCGAAAGACAGGCAAGGGCGGAAATCGAGGAAAAGGCAAAGGCATTCGGCCAGTCAATTGCGCAGCTCGAGGGGCGACTCAATACCGCCGTAGAAGCAAAACAGCACGCCGAAGAGCAATTACGCCTTGAAACGCAATCGCGACTTGAGGCTGAAACAAAGGCTAAAAATATCGCGGCAGCGCTGGAACAACTGCAGTCGCAGCTCAACTCGCAAATCAGTAAACAAACAGAAATCGAGCAGCATCTTCAAACGGAAATAAAGAAGCGAACCGCCGCGGATGAGAAGGCGCATCTGCTAAGCGAAGATATTATCAAAGAAAGAACAACTGCGCAATCCGAAAAACAGGCGAGAACCGAGGCGGAAAAAAGGACAGAGGCCGCGCTGCAGGCCGCCAAGCAAACCGAAAGACAGGCAAGGGCGGAAATAGAGGAAAAGGCAAAGGCATTCGGCCAGTCAATAGCAAGACTCGAAGATAAGCTCAATAACGCCACAGAGACGAAAAAACACGCCGAAGAACAGTTACGCCTTGAGACGCAGTCGCGTCTTGAAGCCGAAACAAAGGCGAAAAATATCGCAACTGCACTGGAGCAGCTGCGGTCGCAGCTCGACTCACAAATCAGCAAACAAGCGGACATCGAACAGCGTCTTCAAACTGAAGTCCAGAAGCGAACCGCCGCAGAAGAGAAGGCAAATCTGCTAAGCAAAGAAATTGTCAAAGAGATAGCAACTGCGCAGGCCGAACAACAGGCAAGAACCGAGGCGGAAAAGAAGGCGGAAGCAGCACTGCAGACCGCCAGACAAACCGAAAGGAACGCGAGAGCGGAACTGGAAGAAAAGGCAAAAGCTTACGGCCAGACGATAGCAAAAGCGGAAGAAAAAATCAGGACGCTGACGGAGGCATCCAACCAGGCCGGGGAAAAGCTAAACGCGGAGGCAAAGGCCAGAAGTCTCGCTGAACAGCACGCAAAATCGACTTCAGAACAGCTAACCGAGTCAACTAAGCGGCTTGAATCGCAGACAAACGCGAGACTGGAAGTCGAGGAGAAACTAAAAGCGGAAAAAACAGCGAGGACAAAAGCCGAGCAGCTTGCCGCCAAAACAGCCGAGGAGAAACTGCAGGCGCAAACTATCGCGCAAGCTGAGGCAAAAGCGAGAGCGGAGGCACAACATTCGGCAAAGGCCGAGAGTGAGGCGAAAACGCGACTGGCGGAGCAATTGGCCGGGGCAATAGCCGCAAAGACGCAGGCCGAAAACCTGGCAGAGCAGCAAAACAAGGCACGGCTGCTCGCGGAGAAAACCGCCCGGCTCGAAGCGGAAAAACGGGCACAGGCCGAGGCACGGGCGGCATCAGCTGAAGAATCGAGGATGCGAGCAGAAAAAACGGCAAAGGAGCAAACGCAGGCACGCGTCGAGTTCGAACAGCAGGCAAGCGCACAATTAGAGGAAAAGATCAGGACTTATACCCGTGAGGCAGCCACCGCACAGGAAAGGGCCAAATCATATCAGGCACAGGCGGAGCAGCTGACGAAACAAATAGACGCCGAATCAAAAACACGAACATTGCTGGCGGAACAGTTAGCCGCTGAACAAAAAGTAAAAAAAGACGCGACTGAACAAATCAAACGCCTGACGGAACAACTTGAAGGCCTCAAGGCCGAATCCAAAGCGGCAAACGAGGTAAAAGCACAAATTGAACTGAAATTAAGCGAAGAAACCCAGTCACGGGCAAAGGCGGAATCGGCTGCGCGTGAGCAGGCGGAAAAATTAGCCGCTATGGAGATGAGATTCAAAGAAGAACTGGACGGCCGGGCTGAAAGAATAGCAATCGCCGAGCGTAAATCGGCCGCACAAGCGGGAGCAGACAAACTGCGAACGGAATTAGACAAGGTAAAGCAGCAGCTAATCCTGCAAACCAGTGTAGCACAGGACGCCGAAGACCGTCTGAAGGCGGAAAAAGAAGCCCGGCTGGAGGCGGAGAAA
Organism: Phycisphaerae bacterium; assembly: GCA_041308485.1. Lineage (GTDB taxonomy): Bacteria > Planctomycetota > Phycisphaerae > Sedimentisphaerales > Anaerobacaceae > Fen-1362. The sequence goes on from JBFZBL010000011.1 coordinate 2,688, forward strand.
AAGATACAAAGCGAAGCGCAGCAGCGGGCAAGGGCAGAGGCGCTTGTGGAAGCGCAATCGAAGGCCACGCAGCAGGCACAGGCGAAAGCTGAGGCACAAGCGCAAAAATGGGAGCAGGTCGAACAGCAGATAAGAGTCGAGCTTGAGGAAAAAGCGACGAAATACGGCGAGGCGATAGCAAAGGCCGAGGAAAAATCGAGATTGCTCGCCGAGTCGCGTAGCGCAGCCGAAGAAAAATTAAACGAAGAAGGCGCACGTCTCAAGCAAATCGAGGAAAGCGTACGCAGTTATCAGAAAACATTAGCCGAGGCACAGAGCCAATTAAGCCGGGAGGAAGAAAAAAGGGCACAGACAGAGGAACAACTCGCCGCCGAACGGGAGGTTACGGCGCAATTACAGGAGCAGCTGTCGGCTTATGCCGAGCGTCTCAACCAGATAGAACGACATCTCAACAGCGAAACCACGGATAAAACAAAAATTCAGGAGCAACTGAACGCGATTATTCAGGAAAAACAGCAGCTCGAAGAAAAGACGCAGCATGAAGCGATGGAACGTGTGAGGGCACAGGCAATTGCGCAATCGCAGGCCGAAGCAAGGGAAAAGGCAGAAAAGCAATTGCGCCATTACGCCGAGCAGCTTGACAAGCTCAAGAGCAGGATTGATACGCAATCAGCGAAAACGGCCCAACTTGAAGCAAACCTCGAAAACGAAACTTGCTTGAGAATGGAATCACAGGAACTGGCACAAAAACAAGCCGAAGAAAAAGCAAGAGCAGAGACGATTGCGGAGGCAGAGACGCAATCGCGAGCCGAAACGGAGCAAAAAGCCAAAGAAGCAATACAATTGGCAGAGCAAAGGGCCACAGAGGCGATTGAATCGGCGGAACTAAAAGCAAAAGAAGTAATCGAATCGGCGAAGCAGGCAAGACAGCAGGCAAAAATAGAACTTCAGGAACAAATTAAGAACTTTACGGAAACGCTGTCTAAAATGCAGGAACAGATGAATCAGCAAATCGAGGCCAAACTCGCGGCAGAACAACAGGTCCGAACGCTTGCGGTTACAATCGAGCAGTTACGAGAGCAGACCTCTGAACAGTCACAGAACAGGGCCGGCGCGGAGCGCAGCATTAAGGAGCTTGGCGATGCGATTGCGGAGGTTCGCCGAAAACTTGAGACGGAAAAAGAGGCGAGAAACCGAGCCGAGGAACAACTGGAAGCTCAGGCAGCCGCGAAAATGAGAGCTGAAGAAAGGGCAGATACTCTGGCGGCGGCACTTGCTAAAGCAGACGGCAGGGCCGAGGCCGAAGAGAAGGCAAGACGATTATCGGAGGAAAAGGCCCGCGATGAAATCGAGGCCAAAGCTAAAGCCGAACTGGAGTTGCGCGCACGGTTGGAAGAAAAAGCAATAGTTTACGGCGAGGCAATAGCGACCGCTCAGGAAAAAGCGAAGAATTACGCCGAGGCTCTGACCGAAGCGAAAAACAAACTGGCCGAAAGGGAACAATCAAAAGAAGCGCTTCGCGACCGGCTGAACAGCGAAGCCCATGCCCGCCGGCAACTCGAAGAGCAGGTTGAAAATTATCGTAAACAGATTGCTCAAATCGAAGAGCAGACCAAAACGCAAACATCGGAATTAACTGATATTGAAAAACAGTTGCGGAATCAGCTGAATACCCAGGCAAACGCCTATGAGGAACGAATTACCCAACTTGAGGAAACTCTGCTGGCTGAAACAGACGAAAAAGAAAAACTGCACAGGAAATTAGGAAGCGAAGCCGAAGCAAAAAGCTCGGCTGAGCAAAAAACGGGCGAAGCGATAAAACAAAAGACAGAAGCATACGAAAGGGTAATCGCAGCGGCGGAAGAACAACTTAAAAGCGAATCGCAAAAGGTCTCGCAAATAGAAGCCCAGTTAAAAGCGATACAGCAGGCAAAAGCCGACGTCGAACGAAAACTGGCCGAGGAAACCGAATACAGGATATCGGCACAGGAAAATCTCAGGACATATGCGGACCGGCTGGCTGAACTCGAAAAACAGCAGACGACTCTTGCCGCCACGAACGGCGAGGCACATAAAAGAATCACCGCCGAGACCGAAGCAAAAGAGCAGACGAAAAAACAGATGGAGATGCTGGCCGCCGAAATAACCAGGACTCAAGAAGAATTGCGCCAGGAACGTCAGGCAAAGACAGAGCTGGAACAAAAACTCATAGCCCAGACTGAGGCGAGATTAAAGGCGGAAGAAAACGCAAAGGCGGAGGCACAGAAACTTGCCGAAGTTGAGGAAGAATTGAGCATCCAGAAAGAATTAACGGCACAGGCAAACGCCGAGGCGGGGGTGCATGAAGAGGCAAACGCACAACAGAGAAAACCGCTGCCGTTTGCAATCCGTGAAATACCCGCCCCGAAAAAAACGCAGCCCTGCGACTGCTGCGGCAGAAACGACCTTGCGGTAAGCGAGCTGCACAAAATCGATTCCGGCCATTTATTCTGCCCGGACTGCTTCGCCGCTCTGAGAAGATAACCCAAAATCAGGGCGGAAAATAGATTTGACGCATCAGCGGCATATCACTATACTTACTCGTTTAATTAAGCTCAGCAATTGGCCCCGGAGAACAATATATGGATAAGAACAAAATCATCGCAGAAGGTATAACATTCGATGATGTCCTGCTGATACCCGCCAAGAGCGACGTCGTGCCCAGCCAGATAGACACAAAAACGCAACTCACCAACAACATCACAATCAATATCCCCCTTGTCTCGGCGGCAATGGACACCGTCACCGAAGCAGCGCTGGCAATAGCGCTCGCTCAGGAAGGCGGCATCGGTATAATCCACAAAAATCTGCCAGTCGCCGACCAGAAAAGAGAAGTCGTCAAGGTCAAACGCTCGGAAAACGGCGTCATAATAGACCCGATTACGCTTTCGCCCGATGAGCCGGTCCGAAAAGCCCAGCAGATGATGACTGAGCAGAACGTCTCAGGCATACCGATTGTCGAGGGAAGAAAACTGCGAGGCATCCTGACCAAAAGAGACCTCAAATTCCTCAAGGACTACGATGCCAAAATCAGCTCAGTAATGGTAAAGAACAACCTGGTGACAGCACCGCCAAATACTACACTCGAACAGGCCAAGGGAATTCTGCAGGAACATAAGGTCGAAAAACTGCTGCTGGTCAATGATAACGGCGACCTTACGGGCCTGATAACAATGAGAGATATCGACCGGGTCGAGCGATACTCAATCGCTGCCCGCGACCAGAGAGGCCGATTGAGAGTCGGGGCAGCAGTCGGCGTCCACGATTATGAGCGAGTGGAGGCACTGATAGCGGCAGAAGTCGATGTCATCGTCGTAGATACCGCCCACGGGCACTCGCAAAATGTAATCGACACCGTAAAATCGATTAAAAGCAATTACAGTATTGACGTCATCGCGGGCAATATCGCGACCGCCGATGCCGCCAAGGACCTCATCGACGCGGGCGTAAACGCCGTGAAGGTTGGAATTGGCCCAGGCGCTATATGCACCACAAGAATTATCTCCGGCGCAGGTATGCCGCAGGTCTCGGCGATAATAAACTGCATCTCAATCGCCAGTAAACACGATATTCCCGTTATCGCGGACGGCGGTATCCGCCATTCAGGCGACATAACAAAGGCGATTGCCGCCGGGGCTTCAACCGTGATGCTCGGTTCGCTGTTCGCCGGTTTGCGTGAAAGCCCGGGACAATTAGTCATTTATAAAGGCAGGCAGTTCAAAGAATACAGGGGTATGGGTTCCTTGGGTGCGATGGTAAAGGGGTCAGCCGACAGATACGGCCAGAAAGCCACCGCCTCGAAAGACAAGCTTGTCCCCGAAGGCGTCGAAGGGCGAGTCCCCTACCGCGGCGCACTTGGCGACTTTGTTTACCAGCTCGTCGGCGGACTAAGGGCGGGAATGGGCTATTGCGGAACGAGGAATATTGAAGAGCTTCGGACCAAATCGCATTTCGTCCGCGTAAGCTCCGCCTCGGTCAGCGAATCGCACCCGCACGACATTAAAATAACAAAAGAATCGCCAAATTATTCAACAGCTGAACCGCTTGAGGACTAAAACGTGACTCGGCTCACGAGCGACGCGACACGAGCCACGAGCGACGAATTATGAAACACGAAACAATAGCGATTCTCGATTTTGGCAGCCAATACGTGCAGCTCATCGCGAGGCGTGTCCGCGAACATAACGTTTACTCACAAATCGTCCCCGCCGGCACACCCGCCAAAACACTGGCGAAAGAAAACCTCAAAGGAATAATACTCTCAGGCGGCCCTGCAAGCGTCTATGACAAAAACGCAATCAAATGCGATGAGAAAATCTTCGAGTTGAACGTGCCGATACTGGGTATCTGCTACGGAATGCACCTCGGCTGCCAGACTCTCGGAGCGAAAGTCGTCCCGGCAAAACACAGGGAATACGGCCGGGCAAATCTGACAATCACCAACAAAACAGGCCTGCTGGCGAATCTCCCAGACTCGACAACCGTCTGGGAAAGCCACGGCGACCAGGTCGAGGACGCAGAGCATAATTTCGTCAAGCTCGCGCACACAAAGACTTGCCCGTTCGCTGCGGTTAAACACAAAAAACAGAAATTTTTCGGCGTCCAGTTCCACCCGGAGGTGTCGCACACACCCAAAGGGCAGATTATCCTGAAAAATTTTCTTTACGATATCTGCGGCTGCTCGGGCGACTGGAAGATGAGCGACTTCGTCGCTGACACGGTCAAAAAAATCGATAAACAGGTCGGCGACCATACGGTTATCTGCGGCCTCTCGGGCGGTGTCGATTCCTCAGTAACAGCCGCCCTGCTGCACAAGGCAATAGGCGAGCGTCTGGTCTGTATATTCGTCGATAACGGCCTGCTTCGCAAAAACGAACGCCAGGAAGTAGAATTCACCTTCCGGGACCATTTTCACATCAACCTGCGAGTCGTTGACTGGTCGAAACAATTCCTCTCGAAACTCGCGGGTATTACCGACCCGCAGCAAAAACGAAAAGTTATCGGCGCGGAATTTATCGCCGCGTTCAAATCAGAGGCGGCTAAAATTAAAAACGCCAAATTCCTCGCACAGGGAACCCTGTACCCAGACGTCATCGAGTCAGGAAATAAAGACGGCAATCCGGCGGCAAATATAAAATTACATCACAATGTCGGCGGACTGCCCAAAGAGCTTGGCTTCGAGTTAGTCGAACCATTAAGAGACCTGTTCAAAGATGAGGTGCGTGTCGTCGGAGAATACCTGGGGCTTCCCGAACACATCGTCTGGCGTCATCCCTTCCCCGGCCCGGGTCTGGGGGTTCGCGTAATCGGAGAAATAACACCCAAACGTCTCGAAGTCCTGCGTGCCGCTGATGAAATCCTCATCGACGAAATCAAGGCCGCGGGGCTATACAGAAAAATCTCGCAGGCGCTGGCCGTGCTTGTCCCGGTGCAGACCGTAGGCGTTATGGGCGACGGCAGAACTTTCGAAAACGTCATCGCAATCCGCGCAGTCGAAGCCACCGATTTTATGACCGCCGATTTTTCGCAGATACCTTATGAAGTGCTTGGACTGATTTCGAGCCGTATCATAAACGAGGTCCGCGGCGTAAATCGCGTCGTATATGATATTTCAAGCAAGCCCCCCGCAACAATTGAATGGGAATAAACGGAGACGCAGATGTTTAAAGTAAATGAGTATTTCAATGGCAGCGTAAAATCCATCGGCTTCAAAACGGCCCAATGCCCCGCGACCATCGGCGTTATTGCGCCGGGCGAATACGAGTTCGGCACATCGACCGTTGAAGTTATGACCGTCATCACGGGCAAACTTGCCGCGATATTGCCGGACAGCGCAAAATGGGCCGACTTCGGACCCGGCAACTCATTCACCGTCCCGGCCAATAAGAAATTCAAGGTAAAGACCGACGAAGACACAAGCTACCTTTGTCTCTACCGCTGACACCGGCGAAAGGCGTGACTTCGCAAGAAAATCGAGGCATTCAGGCGTCCGATAAAACAGCGAGGAAATAACACGATTAAATCGCCTGTTCTTTAATTTTCCCATTTTAACAAAACGCCAAGAAAGACCATTTCCTTTGCGTTTTTTGTAAAAGTGTTTTATAATCATTCCGGGCTGAAAAGTTCGTTTGGCTAAAGCTGTCCGGCTGTGTTCGGGGCGAGTTGTCGGCCGGATTAAAGGCGAATATAACATCTAAAAAGGTGGAAAATGCCGATAGCGACATTTTATTTTCAACTGCACCAGCCGTTCCGGCTGCACCCCGCAAAGGACAAGTTCATCTGGGACGAGATGAACAAGGAGGTGTTCGAAAAGGTCTCCCACAAATGCTATCTGCCCGCCACAATGATGTTCACAAAACTTATCGAGGAGAATCCTGATTTCAAAATCACATTCAGCATGTCGGGCACGTTCCTCGAACAGGCGCAAATGTATAAGCCGGAGGTAATCACTTGTCTGGAGCAGCTTCTGGCCGCCGGCAAAAGCAGAAAACAGGTTGAATTCCTCGAGGAAACTTATTATCACTCGCTGGCGAGCCTCTTCGCCGACGCGCAAAGGCAGGAATTCCGCGACCAGGTCGGCCTGCACAGGGGCAAAATGGAAGACATCTTCGGCATCAAGCCCAAATGCTTCAGAAACACCGAGCTGATGTTCAATAACGATATCGCCGGTGTCGTCGCGGATATGGGATATAAGGCGATGCTCTGCGAGAAGCGCGCCGATATGTTCGGCCGCAAAGACGGCAAGCTGGTCTCACCAAACGCCGTCTTCCGCGCAAAAACAGGCAACCTCATCGTCATCCCCAGAAACAGGGAACTCTCAGACGACATCGCCTTTCGATTCCCACACACGCCTGTCCCCGCCGAACTTTATGCCAAACACATCGCCGAAATAGACGGCGAAGCGGTGCTGCTCGGCTACGACTATGAGCACATCGGCGAACATATCTGGGAAGACAAAGGCATCTTCGAATTCTGGAAAAAACTTCCCAGCGAGCTGGCAAAATACGAAAGCATAAGAATGGCAGCTCCTACCGAGGTAGCCGAACTGTTCAAAAATGCCGACTGCCCCATAGTTGATATTCACGGCTTATCGACCTCTTCCTGGGCGGACGCCGCTAGAGACACATTTGGCTGGCTCGGCAATAAAACCCAGCAGGAATTCTTCTCGCGCATCCAGGCACTCGAAAAAAAGGCCAAAACCGCGGGCGGCGAGCTGCAGACCAAATGGCGGCACCTTACCACATCCGACCATCTTTATTTTCTCCACGAAAGCACCGGCTCAGACCAGGCGGTCCATTCCTATTTCAGCCCCTACGGCACGATGGGCGAAACGGTCCGTACCATCGGCGACAAGCTCTGGATGCTCACAAGGTCTCTCGAAAGATTCACCATTCTGAAAAAAAGCGCCCGGACACCCGTCATAATCATCAGCCCCGAAACTGACCGCCTGCCTACCAAGGGCCTGGGCGATTTCGCCCAGTACGTCTCCGGTAAATCGGGCGGCATGGGCGAAGTGGTTGCCGCCCTGTGCAGGGGACTTTCGAACAGGGGCGTCAGGACATACATTATCACGCTCAATCTCCAGAGAAAGTTTATGGAACATTCGGGGATGAGCAGAGAAGAGTACATCGAGAGTTTATACCACCTGCCGCGCGACAAGATAAAGATGGTCGATTCCTCTCTTTTCGAAAATTATATGAGCGCCTATGACGGCGACCCTCGCGCGACCGCCGCGGAGTTCCAGAGGCAGATTAAACGCTTCCTCATCGGCGAAGTCCTCTCCAAACATGAGGGCAGGGGCATCATTCATTCTCACGACTGGATGGCGGGCGGCATCATCACCGCCTTCGCCAAGCTCCGCAGTATTCCAGTGCTTCACACTTTGCATAATTCGCACACGGGCTATATTCCGCTGGAGATGTTCGGCGGCGTGAATCTGAGCGAGCTGTGGAGTAATTTATATATTGGCAGCGACTGGGGCAGGGAATGTGTCGATTGCCAGGCCACGGCGATTAAAAACGCGGCGCTGGTCAACTACGTCGGCGACCGCTTCCTCCACGAAACAATCAATGATTACTTCACGGACAGGCACTTCATACCGTGGAGCGTCAGGAAAGAAACCAAGGCCAAATACCGATACGGCTGCGCATTTTCAATCCCCAACGGGATATCGCCGTCAGTATATCCTGAAAACCAGGCTGAAAATCCCGATGTTGACAAGCCGGGACTCGCGAAAACATTCGGGCTCAACGACCAAGTTGTCGAGGCAAAAAAACTCAACCTGGTCAAATTCCAGAAGAAAACCGGTTTGAAAGTTGACCCGGAAGCGATTCTGCTGTACTGGCCGAGCCGGCTGGACCGCGTTCAGAAAGGAATCGAATTACTCGAAGATATCGCCCTGAAATTTGTAATCGAGCATCCGGACGTTCAAATCGCGGTAGTCGGAAACCCGGTGGGCGATGACAGGAACGATGTGGACATAATGGGGAGAATCGCGTGCGCATCGGGCGGAAAAATCACATATTGGCCTTTCAATGAAGACCTTAGTACGCTGGGTTACGCCGCGGCGAGCGACGTATTCGGGGCGTCATTGTATGAGCCATTCGGCCAGATTGATCTGGTGGGAAATCTCTATGGAGCAACAGCCACAAATCGCAATACAGGCGGCTTTCACGACAAAATCATCCCCCTGCGGCTGAAAAAATTGGGCGATGATGAGGACCATGGCAACGGAGTCCTTTTCGAAAATTACGACGCGGGCGGCCTGCGGTATGGGCTGGAGCAAACAGTGCAGCATCACAGGTTCTTCAGAAAAGACCAGCAGGAATGGGAAAAACAGGCCAAAAGAATTATGAAAGATGCCCGGAATAATTGGGGACTCAATAAAATGATGACCGGCTATCTCGCCGCCTACGAGAGGATACTCGGGTATCCGGTTGTTTAATCAGCGTTCAGTGAACGACACTCACGGCAGGTTTTGAACATATCGCCGTGCGGAGTCTGTTATCGCTTTCCAGTCGCCCTTCTCGATGCATTCCTTTTTCACGACCGATGCGCCTACGCCTATGGCCACGCAGCCGACAGCAAAATATTCCGCCATGTTCTCAGGCCTAACTCCATCGACCGCGACAAAATCCATATCATCAATCGGCCCCCGCAGGGCTTTTATGTAATTGACGCCGAGTGATGAGGCGGGAAAAATTTTGACCATTTTCGCGCCGTGCCTTTTAGCAGTGAGAATCTCAGTTGCCGTCGCCGCGCCGGGCAAAACAGCGACATCGTGTTTGACGCAATAGTCAATCACATCGGTATTGGTATCCGGCGCAATCATAAATTCCGCGCCTGCTTCAATTGCTTTTTGGCACAACTCAGTTGTTATTACAGTTCCCGCGCCGATGCACATTTTGCCCGCCATTTTTTCGCGGAGCAATTTTATCATTTCAAAGACGCCGTTGGTGTTGCAGGTAACTTCGAGCATCTTTATGCCGCCTGCGAGAAGCGACTCGGCGAGGTTAACTGCCCGGTCACCCCTCACGCCTCGGGCGATGACAATTATTTTTTCTCTGCGTATCAGTTCGTAAACGTGGTCTGCCTTCATAAGCAGGATTATATTCGATTGCCGTTGCGGACGTCAATTTACACCTGTCCTTTGCGGCTATGCAACCATAAGTCCTTGCCGGTAAACGTTTTCACTCAAACCATAAAGGTCTTATAATAACACTATATAAGCTGAAATAATAAGGTAGTAAATGGAAGCCGCCGATAAAATAGTGAAAAATTACGCTGTAAACGGGTTTTCGGAATAATTTTTTTATGCTTGACAAACCCCCTGTCCGACAGTTAAATTAGGGCATTGAGGCAATTTAGATAGGTCAGTACGAAAAGGATTGAGAAAAGAGGGTATTGTGAAATGAAGGAGCTATTCACAACAGGAGAGGCAGCGGAAATCTGCCGGGTAAGCCAGCAGACAATAATCCGGTGTTTCGATTCAGGCCGGCTTGAGGGATTTCGCGTACCGGGCTCACGATTCAGAAGGATACCCCGCGAAAGCTTAATGAAGTTTATGAAGAGCAATGCCATCCCATTAGATGGGCTGGAAACGGGGAAAAAGAAGATACTGGTCGTCGATGATGATGCTGAAATCGTGGATTTGCTGGTAGAAGTGCTGTCGCGTGACGGCAGATTCGACGTCAAGACAGCGACCAGCGGTTACGAGGCGGGGATACAAACGCAGCGGTTCAGGCCTGATTGCATATTACTGGATTATATGCTGCCCGACGTCAACGGCAATGTCGTTTGCCATACAATCAGGAAAAACCCGGAGTTTGAGAACATCCGGATTATTATTGTAAGCGGCGTGATAAAGCAGGAAGAAATAGACCAGCTTTTGAAGTCGGGGGCACAGGATTTTGTGAAAAAGCCGTTCGATATCAATGACTTAATCAACAGGATTTGCGCTTCGCTTGAGATGATGCAAAAAAGCGCGTAAAACCGGTTTGGCTGTCGGCCGCACCCGGCGTCGGAACACAAACGATTATAAAAACAGCAGCGATAGCTGATAAGTGAGGATGGGCAATATGCCGGGACAGAATCCGGACAATTCTGCCGCCCGCAGGATTGAGCTTGCGGTGGGCCAGTGCGAATCAATTTCAATTCTGCCCGCGGTGGCCGCAAGGTTTATAACGCAGCTTAGCCGGATGGAAATGACCCCTGCGTCTCTGGCGGAACTGGTCGAGTCCGACCCGGCGATTACGGCACTGGCGCTGCGCCTCTGCCATAACAAAGGAATCGTAATAAAACAATGCGACACGTGGCTGCTGCAGGTGATGGAAAACATACCGCTGCGGGAACTTCGTGACGCAATATTGTCGGCCAAAATCTGCGGGGGACTAACGGATGACGCAGGGACCGATTTCAGAAAAGAGCTTAGCCGGCACTCGCTGGCGTCGGCATGCTGCGCCAAACTGCTCACGAAATTCGTATCGCCCCCCATCGACGGCGACACCGCGTATCTGGCCGCCCTGCTGCACGATATAGGCAAGTTCCTGCTCGATGAGGTGATGCCAAAAAGCTTCGATACGCTCCTGGAGCAGGCCCGGGCCCAAAAGTCAAGTTTCTGTGAAGTTGAGCAGGCAAATCTCGGCCTCGACCACACGATACTGGCAAAACGATTCGCACAGAACCTGCGCCTACCCAGTGACATCATACTTGGACTCTGGCTGCATCACAGTCATGGCGGGATAGCTTCACAGATACCGCAGGCCAGGATTGCCGCGGTTGTGGAGCTTGCGGATATTATGGTTCGCCGAGCGGAAATCGGCGACTCGGGCAGTTACGACGAGCAAATCACGCCTGAAGCCATCGCGGGGACATTGGGGCTGACAGCCGAACAACTAAAGCAGGTTGAGCAGCAATTGCCAGAGATGGTCAACAACAGAAGCGAGGCGGTGGGGCTGAACATCCTGAAGCCGGGCTGGGCATATTGCGACGCATTGCGAGCTACGGCGGGCCAATTGTCTGCTGACGGTTCGAAAATATTCGAGGAAAGCACCAAGCTGCAAAGCAGCGCGAGCTTCTTCGATTTTATCAAAGAGCTGATGCCAAAAATCAATTCATCAATATCTGCGATTGAGATGGCGAAAAATTACGCGACTGTCTGGCAGAACTTTTTCCATACGGGGCCTGTCTGTGTTTATCTTACGGACCAGCTCGAAGAAAATATCGCTGAGGGGGCAATCGCTGAGGAACAGGGCGAAGCAAAGGCGGTTGTGCTGGAAGTGCCTTTGGACGCGGAATTAATCCCGCAGCCGATGAAGGAAAAATTCGCCGTATCGGACGCCGACGACACCCTTGACTGGCTGTTCGAGCAGTGCGATGTCAAATTCGACCTCATCCGCACCAAAATCGCCCCGCTTCAGTCGGCAGGACGGACGGTCGGCATAATCATATTCGAGCTTCGTCATCCCGCCGGAAGCGATATCGCCGAACGATTCAGGCCCGCTGCGGAATTCGGGGGCACAGTACTCGATATGTTAGGGACAATCGGCAGCCAGCAGTGGTATGCGGAGCGGTTTGCACAGGCATTCAGCGAGCAGCGTTCAGCGGACAGCGTTCAGACAACGGAAGACCCGGCTTCGTTAAAGAACTACGCCGAGGCAAGCAAAGAACAGAGGACTGAAGGCAGAGGACAGAGGACGGCGGAAGGTTCGGAGGCAATGGCGGAAATGGCGGCGGGAGCGGCACACGAATTGAATAATCCGCTGTCGGTCATATCAGGACGGGCGCAGTTACTCGCCAAAAGCGAAAACGACCCGGACAGGAAGCGCATCTTAGAGCAGATTCAGCAAAACGCGGGGGAACTATCCGGCATCATCGACGATTTGATGAGCTACGCGAACCCCCAACAGCCGAGGCCCACTGAAACAGCCGTAAGACGGATAATCAACGACGCGGTCGATTTGACGAAACAGAAAAAGCAAACGAACCAGCTCGATGTCAAAATCGACATTGCGGCTGATATGCCGGCGGCCTTCGTTGACTCGGCACAGATTTCCTGCGCCATTTCAAACATCATCTGCAACGGGCTTGAGGCATACCAGTCCGGCTCAGGCGCGATAGCGATAGAGGTCTCGGCAGATAAAACGAACCACACTGTAAATATCCAGGTAATCGATTCGGGGCGGGGTATGGATGAACAGACGCTTGTCCGAGCCACGCAGCCGTTCTTTTCCGCGAGGCCTGCGGGCAGAAAACGCGGAATGGGCCTTGCTCACGCGCAACGGCTGATAGAGATAAATCACGGCACACTAACGCTCGCCAGCCAGCCGGATAAAGGAACGACGGTTACGGTGACGCTGCCGTCAAAGGTTTAGACGCTGATTGCGCAGATTCCGCAGAGTTTTTTTAGACACGGATTAACACAGATTCACACTGCTTTTTTAATTCAAAATCTTAGTGACTCCCGTTAGGGATGGCCAAGCCATAAATCCGAAACAAATTCAAAAATAATGTAAGTGCAAATTTATGATTTTGGGAAAAAGTGCGAATTTTGCGAAGTGGGGGTATTCGGTGGAAATTCAAGGGGGGAAAATGGCGTATAAGCGATTAAACGGGGGAGCCGATGCGTTATAGGCCAAAGTTAAGAAAAGTATAGAAAATCATAAATTTTAATAAAAAGTGAAGAAAAAGTGGGTGTTTTGAATGAGTAGAGAGTGGACGTGAATGAAATTTTACATAAATTTCATTCGTCGCTTGCGGCTCGTGATTCGTGACCCGAAATACAGTTCATAGTTCATCGTTCGTTGTTCATAGCAAGCTAAGTTGGAAAACGGTTGCTGGCCCCGGTTTTGCCATGAATCAGAATTGATGGGCTGAAGCCCATCCTACCGGCTACAACTACTAATCAATTTTTCTATAAACTGTCTGTAAGTCAGATTTGCATAATTGTCAAAGAAATTCTCTGGCAAAGAAAATTCGTCTATGATGATATTAACAAACTCTAGACCTGACAGGTCGTCATATCCTGCTTGAGGCCGCCAAAAAAGAATCTCGCAAGGGTCGTCAGGAATAAAATGGCAATTCGGCCAACGAAAATACTCCTTAATTAGTGGTGATACACAGCACAAATATCTTAATGTCTCAGAATTATCACCCCATAACTTTAGTA
>JBFZBL010000012.1:0-4673 GCA_041308485.1 Phycisphaerae bacterium
AATAATAAAATCGTGGTTGGCTCGGGTACCGGCCCTATTGCCAAACCACGTAGAATAGATACGTCAGTTGTAATAATATTCTGTATATTTGAGCCGTCCAGATTTGCACATGCTATTCGCGGAGGATAAAGAGACTGATCCCAATATATTTTATCATTTACACTATCAATGGCAATGTAACCAAGTAGCTCACATCCACCAATAATAACTTTTCTTCCAGAACCATCCAGATTTGCACATTCTATCCTTCTGTATGAATCTGCCCCGTCGGCCCAGTATATTTTTCCTTGTTCAATATCCAAACCAAGTCCCCAGGGGGTCTCTAAATCAGTCCCGATAACGGTTTGTCGCCCAGAACCATCCAGATTGGCCCGTTCAATTTTGTTGGTTCCATAGTCCGACCAGTATATCTTGCCACTACTAACATCGGTGATAATGCACGGCGTCTGGTCCAAACCAGATGTAATAATGTCTTCTATTCCAGAACCGTCCAAATTTGCCATTTGGATTTTATCGGTACCTGCATCTGTCCAGTAAACCTTCCCATGAACTGTATCAATAGTAATTCCAACGGGGGTTTTTAAACCGCTTACGATGACTTCTCTTCCGGAACCATCTAAATTAGCACGTTCAATTTTATCGGCTACATCATCGGTCCAGTACATTTTGCCATTTATTCCATCTATGGCTATAGCTCCCGGACTTGAGCCGGTTGGAGTAACCAGAGTTTCCCGTGATGACCCGTCAAGATTGGCACGTTCTATTTTTTTATAATAGCTGTCTACCCAATAAAGTTTCTGAGAGACAGCTTGGACTATGCCGGTTTGAATCATTAAAACGACAAAAACAGCAAAAAACACCCTCCTGAAGCCCAATACCGCATTCATTTTATCTTTCCTCTCAAATGAATTCTGTACGTTCCGCTTTTTTGTAGTTTTAGTTAGAAAACTACTCTGTTCTACCGTTTACTGAACTACAGACATTCACCTCGCCCCTTCTTCCCAGGCTGTTATTATGTTATTAGATTACGGAAAGAAAGTCAAGAATAAAATAGCAAAAAAATGTTTCCTGTGTAGCCTATCCGCCGGAATTCTGGGGACACCATACTTAATACCATAAAAAGGTTCCTGACACCTTTTTCCTCTTAAAGGAGGTTTTCGTACACTCTCACGCCATCGACGACCTTGCAGACATGAACAGCGTATTTGTCCGCCTGCGGTGAGCTTTGTCGAACCGCAAAATCGGGCCGGCTTGCAGGATATGCGGCATCAACCGCTTTTTTGAGGGCGTTGACGTTCGCAGTCTTGACCAATGCGCCGGCTGCGCCTTTGTCGCCGCCTCCCAACATTCGCTCGCCAAGACAGCCCGGAATGGTTCTTGCGATATCGCACATCGTTTCAAGCTCAGGGCCGGAGATTTTATACTCATCCCGAAGGCCGATACCATCTTCGCGGAATATCCGCCCCACCGTTGCCACATCGCCGCGTTTCCAGGCATCCAGCATTTCGTAAAATCTTTGCTGGGCAGCGAAGATATACTTGAATCTGTCGCAAAGGTCAGGGTATTGGCCGGCAAACTGGGCAAGAATCTTCTCGTATTGCCCTTCTGTTTTGATATCAGCCAGACAGGAAATTTTATAGCCATTCTTCTGAAGGATTGAAACGAGCTGTTCGCACTCGGCCCTCCTGATTTTATAAGTCGATTTTTCAAGCCCAGGCCGAATCGTTCCGGTATCCATTACGACAATCGAGAAATCGGCTGCGCGTTTACCCAGAGGGACATATTCAACCGACCTTTTTTGAGGATTGTAGTATGTGCCGAATCCCTCGCGGGCGAAGAGTATCATGATCTGGTCCAATTTGCCGCATGGCGAGCCGATGTAATCATTTTCAACCTGCTGCGCCAAATCGACTATCCTGAGCTTGTCGGGCTCTTCTATGCCATTGGCATCGAGAAAGGAAAGTATGAGATTAAGAGTCAGAGACGCAGAGCGAGACATTCCGCCGCCGGGTATGTTACCATAGATTACTCCATCGATTCCCCTGCTGATTTTGTATCCCGCCCGACGAAGGACAAAATCGACGCCATAAGCAAAACGTGCCCACGTATCGGCCGTTTGCAGCGACCTCGGCTCAGGTATGCTGCCCAGCTCGAATTCTACTACTCCGTCGTTAGGGAAATTACCGCTGTAAATCCGCGTACGCGATGTATCAGCCGGCTTATAGGCCATCCAGATAAAGCGGTCCGTACCCACACCGAAAAGCTCGGTGCCGTTATAATCACCATGCTCAACGCCGAGGCAAAACCGTGACGACGTCCTTCTTACCTTGCCGCCGACGATATCGATATCCGCTTGTCTTGCCAATCCGAGAATTCTACCGACGGCCTTCTTATCTTCCGCTGTCGGACGGATTACGGAATTTTTAGCCATTTGCGCGCACCTTCCACGATTTTGATTAAAAGAAATGTAAATGATACTCTCTTGCGGCCCGCAAGGCAACCCTACTTCAGCTTGATAGAAATGCCTTTTTCTGTTGATTCATTCACAAAAGTTTTCATTTCCTGCAGGACCAGATGAAGCTGTTTGCTGTCTTCGAGCAGTTGTTCATAAAGCCGGCCGTCGTTTACGAGCTTACCCGCCGTGCCCTGGCCGTTGTCAATTTTTTCGAGAATACTTTCGAGACGGGTCATTACCTCGCTCATCTTATCGCTGGTTGCGACAAGAGAAGCAGTAAGCTGGGCAGACCTGGCGTCAGTGTTCTGAAACATTGTCTTGCCGGCGTCAGCAGCTTCCTTAATCTGGTGCACGGCCTCGTTGGCCTCTCTTGTGGCGTCTGCAAGACTGGCAAGTGCGCCTTTGAAATTGGCTTTGTTATTGGCGTCACCGATAACGTCGTTGCTGTTTTTGACAAACGCTGATATACCCGTAATCAGGTCATCCAGCTTCTGCTGGGTTTCCGCCGGGAAAAACTCGCTTGCCGTACCGGTAGCACCCTGAAGCAAGCTGCCCTCAACAAGAAACTTCCCTTTTTCCTCCACCTCTCTCTCTCTCAACTCAATGTAGCTTGAACCAAGACCCCGTGACATAAGTTTAACTTCGATGTTGCTTGGTATATTGTTATACTGATTATCGATGGCTATAATTACCATTGTCTGGTGATACCATCTTTTTGTATTTTGGTCTTGAAGCACATCAGGCGGCTTGACATCCGTTACCGTACCTATCTGGTAGCCGCAAAATCTGACAGGGGTATCCCTTTGAACACCCGGTGCGCTTGGGAACTGAACTCTTACTTTGTACGACTTTATCTCACTGACAAGAACTGGCAGGTCGCCGAATTTGAATATCAGCCAGAAGAACGCTATAACCGCCACGATGACAAAGACCCCGACGGCCATACTGCGTCTTCGCTGCATTGTTTCGTAATCGCTCACCGCCCTTTTCCTTTCATATCCGTTCTGCCCTCTAAGAACAACTCGCGTATAGCCCGCAGAGGATAGCCGCTTTTATTGAGCTTTTTTACAAGTTTGATCCGCTCAATCGTCTTTGGGTCAAACAGTCGTCTGCCGGTTTTTGTGATTTTGGTTGCTTCAAGCAATCCCAGCATAATGTAATACTGCAGCGACTGGCGTGATATGCCTGCCTCTTTCGCTGCCTTACCTATCGAAACTAACCCGGTTTTGGAGCCCAATGGGCAACCTCTGC
This sequence comes from Phycisphaerae bacterium, assembly GCA_041308485.1. Lineage (GTDB taxonomy): Bacteria > Planctomycetota > Phycisphaerae > Sedimentisphaerales > Anaerobacaceae > Fen-1362. Next base: position 3,707 of record JBFZBL010000012.1, read on the forward strand.
TCACATAAGCATTTATCGGCAGCAAAGAGGCTAAAGATTATAAATTAACCCCCTCCGGATGTAAGTTGAGCCGCTAATTTAAGGAAAGAATCCTGGATTTGCGCATACTTTATCGCTCCTGCAACGGTCTTTTTGCCCTTTCCTTCGCGGATTCGCCCGGCCCACTGTGGCGACATTGAGACCACAAAATCAAAACCCGGGGTAACAAGATGCTTATTTTGCCTGAACGCCTCTCTTAACAGCCGTTTAAGCCGGTTGCGAATTACGGCGTTGCCGCATGATTTGCCTATGGATATACCTATACGGGGGTAATCGAGGCCGTTTTCGCAGGCGTACAGCACAAGCAATCCGTCCCGAGCGGATAATCGCTTAGCCATAACAGTCCGGAACTGACTGTTTACGAGAAGTCGGCTGGTTTTCGGGAATATACATCCCTTAGTCATCTGTTTACGGCATCACCTTCACGCCGACCCCGAAAAATATAAACCACAATCCCCTTTGCCTAACGCCTGCCATCCGTAACACCAGGCCAAATGTCGGTTCTGAACGGAGCCGCGGGCAAACCTTCCTTGTTGTAAAGATTACATACCGGGTTTTTCGCCCAGGCGTAACGCACCGCGACCGGCACACTAACTTTATCGGAACTTACAACGACCGTGTCGCCTTCAATCTTCGCGTCGGCCCAGACAAATTTCCTGTCCTCGCCGGCAATCGCAAAACCCTTTAACGAATCACCTTTAGCGACAAGTCCGCCGCCAACGTAATAGAAATGCAAAATCGCCTTATTATCACCCTTAACCACCATATATTTGTAAATAGGGCCTGAGCAAACTATTTTCTTGCCGTATGTTTTTGCCAGCGCCCACAAAGCCAGGCGCTTGCCTACGTCCTGCTTATTCTTGGGATGAATATCGTTTGCCTCACCGATATCTACCGTAACCGCCATCCCCGTATGCGGCAGCAAAAG
>JBFZBL010000013.1:0-4639 GCA_041308485.1 Phycisphaerae bacterium
TCGTCCATGGGGCCAAAACAATGTCGTCTTGGTCAAATCCCATCATATTTGCGCCTTTTGCGCTGAGCACGCCTATAACTTTAAATGACACGTTAAGAACCCTGATTTCTTTTCCCACCGGCGAGCTGCCATGGAAAAGTTCGCGTGAAATTGTCTGACCGATGATGCAGACCTTCGTGGCGTTTCGAACCTCTTTCTCGGTGAAGATTTCACCTTGTGCCAAATCTGTCCATTCGCGGACATTGAGATAATCGGCGGTTGTGCCGTAGATATCCATAGGGACCCAGTTGCGGTCCTGGTAAATTACCTGCCCTCTCGCCCGAACAAGGGGTGCTGCCGCGCGGACCGCCTGACATTCGCGTGCGATTGCTTCACAATCCTGCGGAGTGAGTGTCATAGCTGTGCCTGCGCCGAATCCCACGCCGCTGCTCGTGGCGGCGCCCGGGAAAATCATAAAATTATTTGCTCCCATTTTAGCGATAGTATTTTTAATGGAAGTCGCAGAACCCCTGCCTATTTCCATCATCGCGATGACAGCGCCGACTCCGATGATTATGCCTAACATCGTCAGGGCCGTTCTCATGGGATTTCTGCGTATCGCCCGCATCGCTGTTCGCAGTATTCGCATTACGCGGAATAATCTCATTGCGAACCTCCCTGCGGCGTCTGGCCGTTTACGATTAAACCGTCCTGAATGTGAATCTGCCGTTGAGTATGTCGTGCAACGTTCGGGTCGTGTGTTACAACTATAATTGTAATGCCTGCTTCGCTGTTGAGCTTCTGGAGCATTTTGAGAACTTCCTCACTCGTTTTTGAATCGAGATTGCCCGTCGGCTCATCGGCGAACAGGACCGAAGGATTATTAATCAAGGCCCTGGCGATTGCTACACGCTGCTGCTGGCCCCCTGATAATCTCGACGGCTCATAGTGCATACGGTCGTCAAGCCCCACCCGCTTCAAAAGCTCTTCGGCGCGGTGCTTTACTTCACTGTCCGACAAATGCTCCCGCGTGTATGACAAGGGCATCATCACGTTTTCCAGCGCGCTTGTACGGGGCAGGAGATTGAAATTCTGGAACACAAAACCTATTTTATGATTTCGCAGATATGCCCGTTCGTCGGCGGACACGTTTGATATTTCCCGCTGTTCAAACCAGTATTCACCGGATGTCGGGTGGTCGAGGCATCCTAAAATATTCATCAGGGTGCTTTTACCCGACCCCGATGCTCCCATGAGTGCGACAAATTCGCCTTTGCCGATTGAGAGTGTAATGCCCTTTAGCACGGGGACGTCAATATCGCCCATGTAATATGTCTTACGAATATCTTTTAACTCAATCAGTTCCATAATGCCTGCTGTTGTTTATTATCGTAAACTCACAGCGCCGGTTAGCGTTGTCCCTGCCCTTGTCCTGCCGGCCTGCTTCGTCTGATTTGCGTAACAAATGGATTGACCGTTCCTGTTGCGCCCGCTGTCTGCTGCTGTTCACCTGTTATAATCAGGAGACCTTCCTTGACGTCCTCGCCCTGGATTTCAGTCATTGTATCATCGCTCAGACCCGCCATAACTTTGATTGGCTTAGCCGAACCGTTTTCGCTGACCCACAGGATTGCCTTCCTATGATCTGATGTTCGTGCCGGCAATGCATTGGGGTCGTGCTGTTTTTTTCCTGCCGCTTTTCCCTGCTCATCAGATTCGTTTAATACCGATTGATACTCAGGCGCAACCTGCTCGGTCCTTGGTTTCCATCTAAGGGCGGCGTTAGCGACCCGCAGAACATCGTCTTTTCTGCTGACCTCGAAATTAACATTGGCGGTCAGGTAGGGCAGCAGCTTGCCGTTAGAGTTATCAGTTTCAATCTCGACTGTGTAAGTTACTACGTTTTGCGTCATTGTTGCGTTGAGCCGGATTTTGCCGACTGTCCCCTGGAACGTCTGTCCTTCGTATGTCGATACCGTAAATGTTACCGGCTGACCGGGGTAAATTTTACCGATGTCGGCCTCGTTGACTGCTACCCACACCTGCATTCTTCTGAGGTCCTTGGCTATTAAAAACAAACTCGGCGCGTTCAGGCTCGCCACAACTGTCTGTCCGATATTAACGCGTCTGTCTATAATCACGCCGTTAACGGGCGATTTGATTGTGCAATATCCGAGATTGCGTTTTGCTTTTTGGAGAGTCGCTTGCGACTGGTTGACAGACGCCTTGGCCTGTGTTATCGACGCCTCGCCTACCGTCACGTTGGCCCTGGCGATATCGTATGCGGATTTATAGGAATCGTAAGTGCTTTTGGCGAGCGCTTCCGACGGCCCTAACTTTTGCGCACGTTCCCAGTCCAGTTGGGCCTGGACTAGTTTCGCCTTCAACTGCAAAATGTCCGCCTCGGCCCGTTCGACTCCTGCCATTGCCTGAGCAAGCTGTGCGGCAGCAAGGGCAACATCCGAGGTATAAGTCGTGTCGTCAATCTTTGCCAGCACCGTGCCTTCCGAGACAGGTGAGCCGTAGTCAACCTCATTGCCATCCTCATCTTTACCGAAGAACAGAACCTGTCCGGCTACCTGTGCACCGACATCTACGAGGTCCTCCGGCTCGACTGTTCCTGTTGCGCTTATGGTTGACAAGATGTCGCCGCGTGTTACCTCTACGGTGCGGAATGTGACTTTTTGCGTCTTATTCTTGTTGAAATACCACCATCCGCCGGCTATTGCGGCGACTATACCAATTAGAACTATTACTGAGATTGCTTTCTTCACGGTTTTTTTCCTAAAAAAAGACCTAACTCTTTTAATAATCTATCGTTATATGACGCTTGCCCCTTAACTTTTATTGCCTTGTTGTTGCCTAAATTAACAGGGTTATCCGCATTTTTACGCCTTTTTTAAGGGGTTGTTCAAAAGGGACGGTGTCAGAGGACTGAAATCCGTGCGATTATTATATCAAAACGTACGAATTTTTTGGAAAATTTTGGAATTTCGAGCCCATTTTGCGCCCCAGACGATTGTGCTTTGTGCTAATATTTGGAGGTTGTTTGGCAGGCGCTGATAAGGCGGCACATTACCAAAAGGAAATATATTTTTATGGTTAAAAAAGAGGCAGAGACATTTGTAAGCCGGGTCGAAAAGGAACTGTATGAGAATATCATTCCGTTCTGGCAAAAATATACGGTCGACGAGGAATTCGGCGGGTTTGTGGGCTATGTCGGGCCGGATTTGAAAATCGATAATCACGCAGGGAAGGGATTGATTCTCAACGCCAGAATCTTGTGGACGTTCGCGGCGATGTACCGGTTCGACAACAAGCCGGAGTATCTTGAGCTGGCGAAAAGGGCGTACGATTATATGAACAGGCATTTCTGGGACACACGATTCGGCGGGGTGTTCTGGATGGTTGATTACCTGGGGCAATGCGCGGATGATTCGAAAAAGATTTATGGACAGGCATTTTATATTTACGCGCTTGCGGAATACTATCTCGCGACAAAAGACGCCGATGCGCTTGAGCGAGCAAACGAAATGTACGACCTCATCGAAAAACACAGCTTCGACAAAGTACACGGCGGATATTGCGAGGTATGCAGCCGGGATTGGTCTGTAGCGGAAGGGGCGAGACTGAGCGACAAGGATATGAATGAAAAGAAATCGATGAATAACCACCTTCATGTCATCGAAAGCTATACGAACCTGTATCGCTGTGAGCAGGATACGCAGGTTGCTCAAAAGATTCTCGGCCTTATAGACAACTTCAGAAATCACATCATCGATCCGAAAACTTTCCACTTCAATCATTTCTTCGATGACGTGTGGAAGCCCAAATCTGATTCATATACCTTTGGACACGATATCGAGGGAAGCTGGCTGCTTTATGAGGCGGCGGAAGTTCTCGAAAATCAAAAGTTAAAAAAAGAGCTGGCCGATATCGCGATTAAAATGGCGGAAGTTGTTCTTAAAGAGGGAATCGATAAGGATGGCGGGCTGCTTTATGAGGGCAGGGCAGAGCAGATAATCAATTCGGACAAGGAGTGGTGGCCCCAGGCAGAGGCGGTTGTAGGATTTCTGAATGCCTATCAGCTCTCAGGCAAAGAACAATTTTTAAAGGCGGCGTTGAATTGCTGGGATTTTATTGACCGCTGTATTGTTGACCACAAAGGCGGCGAATGGTTTATGAAGACCAGCCGGGATGGCACACCCAATTTGACAGACCCGAAGGTCGGAGAATGGAAATGCTCGTATCACAACACGAGGATGTGCATTGAAGTGATAAACAGGCTGAACACAATTATAAATCCGAAATGCTAAACCCTAAATCCGAAACAAATTCGAATTACCAAAACAGCAAATTTCAAAACAGTGGGATGAGGAACACGCCGGAGGCGAGTTTAGTCGCTCGTGGCCCGTGACTCGCAACTTCAAATTAAAAAGCAAAAAAAAGCATGGATCCCCGACAGCGAAGCCTTCGAAGCTTGAATCGAGGACAGGAAAGCAAAAAGTAAAAATGCGGTATCCCGTCCCGTAAGGGATGCCAAATGGCAAAGGGATGAGTTTTTACTGAGTGAGTGTCGCCGTACCCTGGATTCCTGCTTGCGCAGGAATGACAACAAGGCGACGGCTAAACACAGGCAGGGCGTCATTTTCAGCAAAAA
>JBFZBL010000014.1:0-3292 GCA_041308485.1 Phycisphaerae bacterium
TTTTTGCCGTCGGCGACTTCGCTTTCTATTTCGAGTCCTCTGTTAATCGGGCCGGGGTGCATAACGAGGATGTCGGGCTTTGCCCTTTTCATACGTTCTACGGTCAGGCCGAAGTAGTGCGAGTATTCGCGGACCGACGGGAACGGGTTGCCGCCTAATCGTTCGAACTGAATGCGGAGCATATTTATAACGTCAACTTTTTCGATAACGTCGTCTAGTGAATAGCTGACTTTGACGGGAAGTTGTTCGACTTTAGGGGGAATCAGGGTCGGAGGCCCGACGAATATTACCTCTGCCCCGAGTTTTGTCATCGCCCACATATCGCTACGTGCAACCCGCGAATGTGATATATCGCCTACGATTGCAATTTTGAGTCCCTTAAGTGAACCTTTGCGTTTGCGGATGGTAAAGACGTCGAGCAGGCCCTGTGTCGGGTGCTCGCAGTAGCCGTCACCGGCGTTTACGACGCAGGCGTTGATGTATTTGCTCAGAAGTGTCGGTGCGCCGCCGGCGTTGTGTCGGATGACGACGATGTCGATACCCATTGCTTCGAGGTTGCGTGCGGTATCGAGAAGCGTCTCACCCTTGCTGACGGAGCTGTCTTTCTTGGTGAACTCAACGACATCTGCGCTGAGCCTGTTTGCGGCGAGAGCAAAACTGTTCCGCGTGCGGGTGCTGTCCTCAAAGAAAAGATTGACGACGAGCTTGCCTCTCAGCGGCGGGGCTTTTTTGACTGCCCTTGCGCTTATTTCCTCGAAGCCCTGCGCGGTATCGAGGATATAAGTAATTTCCTGGGCGGTTAATTCTCTAAGGCCGAGCAGATGTTTTCGCTTCCACTTAAACTCCCTTATTTTGCCTTTTTCAGCCATACTTAGCTCGATTCTCGATACTCGATTCTCGATTCCCGATAAGAGCATCGAGAATCTAGCATCTAGCATCAAGTATCATTTCTATTGAACTATGACCTGTTCTTTATTGTCAGATTCTTTTAAAAGCACCTGAACGGATTTATCAGGTTTTGCGTCAGCTTTGTAGCCGGCGTAATCGGCCTGTATTGGAAATTCGCGTCCGGCCCTGTCAACGAGCACCGCGAGTCGAATCGCCTTTGGTCTGCCCAGGTCGATTAACGCATCCATCGCGGCCCTGGCAGAGCGTCCAGTATGCAGTACGTCGTCTACAAGTATTATGAGTTTGTCATTTATATCGAAGATGATTTCCGTGGCGCGAACCTTAGGCTGCGAACCGCTTTTGGGTGAATTGAGGTCGTCTCGGTAGAGGGTGATATCGAGCGTTCCGCAGGGTATGTCGCTGCCGATTTTTTTGGATAGCCGTCCTGCTAATCGCTGCGCGACAATTTCACCCCTGCTGCGGATTCCTATTACGGCGATTTCAACGCCTTCGGGAATATCGGCGACAATACGATTTGTCAGCTTGTTGAGAGCGCTGTCGATTTGTTTGGCGTTCAGCAATACCTTCATTTATCGCTATTGACCCTCTGTAGAACGTGCTAAGTTTGAAAAATTATAACAGTTCGGGGCTTGAAAAGCAAGCCCATTACCGGCTGTTTTTCATTTTCTATGACCCGGTTTTTGGATTATAATAATTGTATGATTCGCAAAGTTGTGCAAAAACACAAGATGGACAGGGATTTTGAAATCAGGCAGAACCTCGAGTATTGGCTCAGCAGGCCTCCCGAAGAGCGCATCGAGGCGGTAGAGATATTGAGAAGGCAGGTATATGGAGAAAATACCCCAAGACTTCAAAGAGTTGTTAGAATTATTAAACTCTCACAAAGTTGAGTATATTATTGTGGGTAGTTACGCATTAGCGTTTCACGGCGCTCCCCGATTTACCGGCGATATCGACCTGTTTGTTAAGCCGGAAGGGGAGAATGCTAAACGTATCTTGGCGGTGCTCAACGAATTTGGTTTTGAGTCGTTGAATTTTTCAGAGAAGGACTTTACATCGCCGGATAATATTGTCCAGCTTGGCGTGCCGCCTGTGCGGATTGATATTATGACTTCACTTACCGGCGTATCGTGGGAGAAGGCCCAGGCCGGCAAAGTTAGCGGCATTTGCGGCGAGACAGTCGTTTCCTTCATAAGCAAGAAAGATTTAATCGCCAATAAAAAGGCGCTCGGCAGGAGCAAAGACCTGGCTGATATCGAGTCGCTGGAAGACAAATAATCCCCGTTCATTCAACAGTGCTATTAACCGGACGTCTCTGCCATATTGCGGCCGCGATGGCGGCGGTGAGGATGCAGACGAAGATGAAAAAGGCGGTTGGGATGGCGGCTTCGGGGCTGATGTAATCGATTGCCAGTCGTGTGCCGAGGGCGGCGTTTTGCATTCCGACCTGGATAGCGAGTGTGCGTTTCTGGCGATAGTCCATTTTGAAAAGCGCTGCGACGCCATAGCCGCCGAACATGCCGCCGAGATTCAGGATGATTACAGCCGCGAGAATCGGCCCTGTTGCTTCAAGCACATAATCCCGGTTAATTGCCACAACCAGCGCACAAATGAATATGATGAATGTGGATGATAACGCAGGGAAGACAGGGAGGATTTTTTCCACGGGTTTTTTGAAGTAGTGCCTTGTGGCAAAGCCGGCAAGCAGGGGGATTATGACAGTAAGCATGACATCGACGAGCATAGCCCAGAAGTGGATTTCGATTCGTGAGCCGGCAAGCAGATAAGTGAGTCCCGGTGTTACTACGGGACATACCAGCGTCGTAACGGTTGTGAGCGATACAGCGTAGGCGGTATCGGCCTTGGCGACATAGCTCATTACGTTTCCCGCCATCGCGTCGGGGGCTGCGCCGGCGAGAATAAGGCCGGCTGCGGCCTCGGCGGGCAGGCCGAATGCTTTTGCCAGCACAAAAGCGCCGAAAGGCATTATTATGAATTGCGCGCAGGCGCCAATGAATACAATGACAGGGTTTTTTATGATGTGCCTGAAATCATCGGCTGAAAGTACCGCGCCTATGCCGAACATAGTTACAGCGAAGAACCATTTGTTGTAATCCTTCAGTGCGGCGAAAGGTGCAGGGATAAAATACGCAACTACGGCGAAAATGACAACCCAGACGGCAAAATATTTTGTGTAGAAAGCAAGTATTTTATTGAGCATACAAACTAAGTATAGGTATTTATGTCTGTAAGTGACAACAAAAAAAGCCCCGAGAGAACGGGGCTTTTGTAATTGTGCCGTTTACTCTTAATTAATCTTTCGGGATTTCCAGGACGACGAATATGCTGCTTTTTTCGTATCTGACGCGGAGCATTACTTTTC
>JBFZBL010000015.1:0-8551 GCA_041308485.1 Phycisphaerae bacterium
ACGGGATTGCATTGCTGCGGCATGTTGTCCTGTTAAACGGAAGAAACAGGGGCCTGCACGCCCGATTGGGTGTGCAGGCCCCGAATATTATATATTGATTATATTAATCGAAATCGTGCCGAACATTATCTGTTGCCCGTCCCGTGGCTTTTGCTTAATATGCGTATCCGAAGGCCTGCCTTGGAAAGGGTGTGATAATACGAAGAAAGTTTTGCCTGCGGGGCTTTTATCACCCCATTTTCCCCTTGACGCTCCTGGCCCGACTCGGTAGCGTATATCCCTCGATTTGAAGGATTTTTTATGGTAGTTGATTGCCATACGCATATTCGAAGCGCCGGCATGCAAAACCTTGACGCTTCAGAGCATCTCGCCGCCGCCGATGTGGTTGATAAATGTATTGTGCTGGCTTCCAGCAGTGACGAAGATGCCTCCCCCGACCAGGTCAACAAAAATTTGAGCCAGTACGTCGAACGATATGCACAGAAAATGGTCGGGTTCGCCTTTATCAATCCCGTCACCGAAGACCTCAGCGTCCGAAATCTTAAATCCTCCACCGAAAAACTCGGTCTCAAAGGCATCGTCCTTTATTGTTCCCAATTTGCCTTTCACCCTGCGGATACCAGGACGATGCAGCTTTACGAATCCGCTCAGGAGCTGCGCCTCCCCGTTTTTTTCCACAATACCCCCGTCGGTCCGGGAGGTTTTCTCGAATACGCCCGTCCCTTCCTTCTCGACGAGGTTGCCAGAAACTTCCCTGACCTGAAAATAATCGTCGGCGGTATGGGATTTCCTTTCTACGAACAGACCTTGTGCCTCCTCACCAAACACCAAAATGTTTATGCGGACCTCTCTGTCAGGCCCGGCAACGTCTGGCAGGTTTATAATATCGTCATCTCGGCTTATGAGCAGGGCGTGATGGATAAGCTCCTCTTCGGCAGTGCCTTCCCTGCCGCAAAGGCAGAGGATTGCATGGAATCGCTTCTCGGTTTCAATAAGCTCTTCGCCGGCGCAAATCTTCCGATGGTGCCGCGCTCGGTTATCCAGGGCGTCATCGAACGAGATACGCTCAAAATCCTCGGCATTGAAAAATAAACAATACACTGTAAAATCGGGCTATGGCCAGGGAAAGATGGGGCAGTAAACTCGGCATTATTCTCGCGGTAGCTGGTTCGGCTGTCGGGCTTGGCAACTTCCTGCGTTTTCCAGCTCAGGCCGCCCGCAACGGCGGCGGCGCCTTTATGATTCCCTATTTCGTTGCTCTCTTGCTCCTCGGTATCCCCCTGATGTGGATAGAATGGACGATTGGCAGATTCGGAGGCGGATTCGGCCATTCCACTGCGCCGGGAATGTTTCATACTATCTGGGAAAAAAACAAATTCATCAAATACTTCGGCGTCATCGGCATCTTCGGCCCCATCGTGATTTTTATCTATTATATTTACATCGAGTCGTGGCTCCTTGGCTACAGCTTCTTTGCTATTTTCGGAAAATACAATGCCTGCACCACCCGGGAAACTATGTCGGCGTTTCTGCAGGGCTATCAGGGGCTTGTCCAAAACCAGTATTTCTCAAGTATTACCCCCGCTTACCTGTTCTTCATTGTTACCTTTGCTCTGAATATCATCATCATTTATTTCGGCATAAGCAAAGGAATCGAGCGCACCTGCAAATGGACGCTGCCTGTGCTGTTTATATTTGCGATTGTTCTGGCCGTCCGCGTCCTTACACTCGGAACACCCGACCCTGCAAAACCCGAAAATAACATTGTCAACGGCCTGGGATATCTCTGGAATCCCCAGTGGTCAGAACTGAGAAACGCCAAAGTATGGCTTGCCGCCGCAGGCCAGATTTTCTTTACCCTCAGCTGCGGCATAGGAATGATTCTGACCTATGCGAGTTATCTCACAAAGCAGGATGATGTCGCGCTTTCAGGCCTTACCGCCTCGGCCGCCAATGAATTTGCCGAAGTTATCCTCGGCGGTTCGATTGTCATACCGGCCGCGTTCGTGTTTTTCGGCGCGACCGAAATCGGCAAAATAGCCGCTGCAGGGACATTCGACCTCGGCTTTGTTACCATGCCTCTAATCCTTCAGAAAATGGCGTTCGGCAACCTGCTTGGTTTTATGTGGTTTATGCTTTTGTTTATCGCAGGAATAACATCATCTATTTCCCTGGCGCTGCCTGCCCTGGCTTTTCTTGAAGACGAGTTTAACCTGTCCAAAAAACAGGCCAGTATTGTTCTGGCTGTAACCACTTTCATAATGACTCAGCCCGCTGTGTTCTTCCTGAAAAACGGCGTCGTCGATGAGCTGGACTTCTGGGGCGGACAGCTTTGCATTGTCGTCTTTGCCACTATTGAGGTGATTCTCTTCGCCTGGGTATTCGGAATGGACAGGGCCTGGACCGAAATGCACGTCGGCTCCGATATAACTATCCCGCGGATTTATCGCTTCATAATAAAGTATATCACGCCGGCGTTCCTGCTGATAATCCTCGGCAGCTGGTTCAAACAGGAATGGGTCTCGTTTCTACTGCTCAGAAATGTCCCGCGCGAGAATATCCCCTATATTATAGCAACTCGAATTATGCTGCTCGTGTTCTTTGCGACGCTTGCCTTTTTTGTCTGGCTGGTATGGAAACGCAGGGCAGGGAGGATTCAGCAATGACATTAGCTGGCTGGATATTTATGTCCGTAAGTTGGCTTGCAATTCTGGGGCTGTTTGTCTTTTGCCTTTCCAGAACACTGCGCTCCAAAGACCAAAACAACGGCAAACCGGATTAAATCATGCCTGTAAATAAAACAGCCGGCGTTTGAGGAAACGTCGGCTGTTCATCCTAGTGAAAAACAGTTTTTCGAACTATGTTACTTCTTATACACTATGAGGGTATGATCTCTCTATTGGGAATTTGCCTATTAAAAGTCAGGCGATTACTTAGGGGGCAGCGCGAAACATTTTCTTAAGTATGTATTGAAAACACGGGGAAGATGTGGATAGAATTATGGGAGAAGATTGAAGATTGGAGGTAAATATGAACCGCAGGACATTATTAAAAAGCGTGCCGGGTGTGTTTGTGCTGGCGGCGGCAAAACCGAATTTAACTGAAGTCGTAAAACAAAAAAACGAATCCTACGGCGAGGAAGTTAGAGCGGCCATCCCCTCATCGAACCAGGAGCCATTCGCCCTTATGCCCCCCCAAAGGGATGGCGGCAAAAGCGTCCTCGCGGCCCTCCAGGAAAGGAAAACCACACGCAATATCCGCGAGGAGAAACTTTCGCCCCAGATGCTTTCTAATCTTCTCTGGGCGGCGTGGGGCGTTAATCGAAAGAGCGGACCGTTCGGTCAGGTTGGAAGGACCGCCGCCTCGGCAAGCAACTCTCAGGAAATAGACCTTTATGTCGTTTTGCCCCAGGCGGCATATCTTTATGATGCGGTTGCACACCAGCTTAATCCCATCGTCGATGGCGACCTGCGGCCAAAGGTCAGCTCCCGCGGCCAGGGCGGCGCTATGACGAAAGCCCCGGTAATTCTTGTCTTTGTTGCTGATATTGCTAAATACGCAAAATCAAAACTTCAGGAGCCCGGCCTCAGAGACATTGAAACACAGAAATCCTATTACAACGTTGCCGCCGGCCTCATAGCGGGAAATGTCTATCTGTTCGCAGCCTCGCAGAATTTAGCCGCGTGGTTCCACAACTGCAATAAGCAGGCGCTTGCCGCCGAATTGAAACTTCGCCCCCAGCAGCGTGTCCTATACGCCCAGACGGTCGGCTTGCCGGCGTGAGTGAAATCTTCCGTGGTAACAGATGATTAGTTCAGCATTGAATCGCTTTCGGCCTGTCCGCAGGCGACCAGTTGTTTCATCTGTCGCTCATAGAGCATATTGCTTTGCTCGATAAGATGCGCGATGAGGCCGACCTGGCTTAGCAAAATCTCGATGAGGCCGATGTTGGCCATAGTGGATTCGGGGCTGTAGTGCGGCAGTACAATCATTATGTACCCGCAATCGTTGCGTTCTGTGGCAAGTGCCGTCGCGACGATGCTGAAGTCATTGACCTGTGTAATGATTGGCTCTTCGCCGTCGTTAATTTTGTCGCAGAGTTCTTTGATGAAACCGTCGCTGATGCCGAGTCTCGTGAATCCTTCCGCATCGCTTGGCCAGCAGTTGCCTTGCCGGCTGACGATTATCATCATTGGCCCGTCTTCGGGCAGAAGGTCAAATACCTGTCGGGCAATCTGTTCGTTGAGAACGCAGCTTGGTGAATACGATGAACCTAACATATCCATACTTTGCCGACTCCTTTCAATGATATTCGATAATACCAGCAGGAACTTCGGCATTAATGGGCGGCGACTTATAAACGGGAATGCATTCGGACAGTGCCAATATGTAAAATCAGGCCCGCCATTGGGCCGTCCTGGTTTTATAGGACGATAGAAACGCTCTCCGCGGCCTGTTTGGCGGGTTTGTCAATCGTTCTATGGTCTGTTGTCTGGTGTCTATAGTCTGAAGCTAATATGAAATATTTGCCTTAAGCCAGTTCATCGGGAATTTTCTGCCCGGGCAGTCGGTAACGTGTCCGCCGGGAGTTGAGCCGTGGCCAAAGACCCGGCTTTTGGGAATGTGGTATCGCTGCTGCAGGAAGCGAACTAATTTCGCAAGTGACGCCATTTGTCGGCTTGAGGGCGTTGTCCTGTCGAAATTGCCCACCAGGCAGATTCCGATGCCTTCCTCGTTCGCCCAGTTGCCGGGCGTGCCTCCGCAGTGTGCGCCGGTGAGTTGTCCTCGCCAGCGGTAGGTCGGCTCGACCTCGCCGTCGCCGCTGTTGGTGCCGTTGCCGATTACGAAATCATAACCGACCCCATTCCAGCCGTTTTCCTCGCGGTGCCATTTGTCAAATATCGTCGCGTTGCCTTCATCGGTGGCGGAATGATGAATTATTATAGCAGACCACGCCCTTTCGGATCGCGTTGGTATCCAGCCGCTTGGGGCAAGAGTTGCCGGTGGCAGGGGGGCAGTCGGCTTTGTCGTCGTCGTCGGCAGTGTTGTTGTCGGCGGCGCCGGCTTCATTTCGTAATCGTAAACTATTCGAGGCGGCTGGTCTTCAGGGGCACAGCCGGCCAATCCGAAAATTGTAAAAAACACCAATACTGCTATTCTGCGCATATAGCTAAATCGCTCACACCTTTCTTTCAGGATTTGCAATAGGATATTATCGGCTATGTGTTGTTTTTGCCTGCACTTTTTGACGGCTTGCGCTTTTCACGGTATCTTATCATCCGTACGCTGTTGCCCTGCTTGTTGTATTCTATCACGTCCATAAACGAACGCATCAGAAGCATCCCTCTGCCCGCCGGCTTGTAAAGGTTGTCGCCATAGCGCGGGTCTGGAATTACCTCGGGGTCAAAACCAGACCCCTCGTCGGTCATACAAATCTCTATCTTGTCCGGCTCAATCGCGTAATCAATCTTGACCGCCTTGCTTGGTTCCATTTTATTCCCGTGTTTGACGGCATTGGTGAAGGCCTCTTCAAGGGCCAGATGCACGGCGAAGATGTCATCCTCACTGAAATTACTGGCCTTCAGGCTCGGCTGGAGCTGACGAAATACGTCAACCACCGCAGTTGGTGTGCTTGAAACTACGACTGACCGACTAATCGGCATAAACTCAACACCTACGTATACCTGTTAAACCACCCATAAAACTCCTGGCACTGTAACCGGCTGATATCGGGCTATCACCTGCTTTTACTGTTGTTGTCCGCTGGATATACTCGCTGCGGCAGAAGCCCGGTCAGGCGCTATATCGAATATCTTCGTCAGGCGTGTTATTTTGAAAATCTCATAAATTCTTGGACTTATGTTGCAGAGACGAAGCTGGCCGTTCTGTTCGTAAACTTTTTTGCTTACCCGGATTAAAAGGCCCAGAACAGCGGAAGACAGAAACTTGACCGTTGAAAAATCGAGTATCAGGTTTATTTTGTCGGTCTGCTCGATTATTCCCATCAGCGATTCCTGAAGCTCGACAATATCACGCTCCTCGAGAATTTTTTCATCCGTGAAGGTGACTATCGTGGCCTTTTCCCCGTATTCGACGCTGACTCTCGGTTTTAACGACGCCATAACAAAATCTCCCAAAAAACACCTGTTAAAACTCAAAAACTTATGCCAAGCGGGCAAAATAACAGATTTTTGGGCGTATGGCAACGGTTTTTCATTTTTTTAAGAGGGTATTTTAACACGCGAAAATTGAGGGGATTTCGAGTTGTGGGATTCCTCCTCTTTTTTGTTGGCACTGCGGCAGGTATGGGCGGATAAAACCCGACAATTTTTTTCATAAAATCCTTGAGTTGACGCGAATTTTATGTAGAATTCTTCTTTCCGCTGTTTTTTTGGATAAAAGTTCTTGCTTTTTGTAATTCAGAATGGATAATAGCGGATACATTTGTGGGGCAATTTTTAATTTCGACGCACTTAAAATCTGCCTCAGGCGGATAAATGTCCACACCCTTGGGCATTGAAACAGTCGGCGTGCGTGTGGGCACGGTGAAAAGAAGCAGCAAGTTTAATACAAATTTTATCTAAAGGAGAACGCAATGAAAATCAGTAGGTCAACAGGCTATGGGATACTGGCAGCAGGCTATATTGCCAAAAACGAGAAGAACGGTATTGTGCTTTCGCAGACTATTTCCAAGGAATACAATATACCTCTGGAATACCTGCTCAAGATACTCCAGCAGTTAGTCAGGGCAAATATCCTTCGCAGCAAGCGCGGCCCGCGGGGCGGTTTTGTGCTGTCGAAGCCCTCAACCAAAATCACGATGCTCGAAATCATAGAGGCCGTGGATGGTCCCCTTGTCAGCCAGCTCAATCTCGAAGAGCACACCAAGAAGGGCAAGTTCAGCACCAAGGCGGAAAAGGCATACGAGAATGGTCTTGCCGCAGCCAGAGGCGTATATCAGAAGGTTACGTTAGCTGCTTTGCTTTCGTAACAGCGTTTTAAGGATAGCTAATTAAGCCGGCCGGCTAAATCGTCTGCTTGGGCGACCCTGATGGGCTGCACCGCAGATGGTTTTCCCGGCCGGTTAGTTTTTAAGTTTTGCCGCAGAGGACACAGAGTAAAAAATAAACAGTGTAAATCAGCCTGCCCTCCGTAGTCCCTTAGGGACGAAGGAGGGTGTCATCTGTGTAATCTTGCCGGTTGGCATCCCTAATGGGAGTGGCTATAATAACCCTTGCCGAAAGGCATCCCTTACGGGAGTGGCGAAAATTGTTTTGGAAATTGAAAAATTAGAGTTTTTAATTTGTTTAGTATTTAGGATTTAGTATTTAGGATTTTTGTTCCGCGTCTATTTCGTTATTTTTAGTAGTTCTTATAAAGGAACAAGCCATATGCACATCAACCAATTCCAGCGGTTCATATCCGCCAAATACGAGAAGCGGGACCGGCAAAGGGGTGTGCCGAAGACGTTTTTGTGGTTCGTTGAAGAAGTAGGGGAGCTTGCGACCGCCCTTGCCGGCAAAGATAAGAAGAACAAGCGCGAGGAATTCGCCGACGTCTTCGCCTGGCTGTGTACCTTGGCCAATATCAGCGACGTCGATTTGGAAAAGGCCTGCGAAAAATACACCAAAGGAAATATCAAAGGTTTCAAGCCGAAATAAGCATTGTTTTTGGCCACAAAAAAGCACGAAAAACATCATCTCCACTTTTCCGGCCGCACCAGAATGTGACCATCTGGTTTTATAATTCTGTCCGGAAATTGACTTTTAGCCAGTGTTCCTCGGCCTATGGTAAATTGCGCATCGCCAACATTCTTTAATTGTGCCGAGAAACGTCCGGGTGGAAAGAAAACAACAATCCGTTTTGCTGGAAACAGTCTTTTTATCCCCTTGATTGCAGGAACGAGGTCACTGTCTGCTGATATTAACATTGCGGTATCGTATCTGTCCTCAAAAGAATCAACCAACATTTCCGTGGCGATATTGACATCTGTCATCTTTTCCTCGTGGTCAGGCCACGTATTTTTGCACTTCCGGCACTGAACAATCCCGCCGATATAGTGTCCATAATAAATCGATACGCCGGGTAAGGTATTAACTGCCTCAAGAAAATCCGCCTGCCGTCTGCGTTTTTCCTCCATTTTCTTTGTATCTTCCGGCTTATCGGCGGGGTGAGGACCTGATATCCGCGCGGTAAAATACTTTGTAATTACAAGTTTTTGATATGGCCTGACAAGATTCTCCGCCATTGCCTGTAAATTCAGCCAGTAGTAACGCTGAAAACCCGTTGCCCTAAGGCCGAAATACAGGTTAAAACCATCGATATAAGCTATTACACGTTCGGGTGTGGCGACACTCATAAAAAAATCCTTTAAAAAGTCTAAAAGACCTTGACAAAATCGCCGATTATACGTATATTTATTAGAGATATAGCTTTGGAACTCCCCCGAAGATAGCATCTTCGGGTTTACGCCCTTGAAAAAGGGCGTTTCTTTTTATATTCAAAATTCCTCGAAACCGCCCTCAAATCGTCAGACATTCTATCAACTGCC
>JBFZBL010000016.1:0-6244 GCA_041308485.1 Phycisphaerae bacterium
GATAAACGATTGATTCCTTTGTCATCGCGTTATATTAATCTGCTGTTTCGACCACATCTTACAGGTAAAAATAGCTTGATAGGACCAAAAGCTGTCGCCCATTTGTTTTCCTCCTTTGTAATAGCTTGGTCTGACCTGATAAGATAATCTTTGCAAGTCATAAGAATTCTTGTGTGGTGTACCATCCGGCTACCAGTGCCAGGAACTTGTTTGAGCATAAATACCCTCATAAAATACAGGGATGATTCCTAAAAATACCACGGCAAGATTAAGCACCGCAATTGTAGAGGCCAATACTCCGCTGACAGGCAAACATCTGGCATTTTCATCAGCGGCCTCAATGTACATTTGTCGAACAATTCTTAAATAGTAGTACAGGGAAATTGTTGAATTGACCGCTGCAACGCCAACGAGCCAATGGAAACCAGCCTTGGAAGCGATGCTGAACAAAAAGAATTTCCCGACGAATCCGGACAGAGGGGGAATTCCGGCAAGGCTGAACAATGCAAGCATCATCGACAAGGCAATCAGAGGGTTGGTTCTTGAAAGTCCGCGGTAGTCGCTGATCTGCTCTTTGCCGGTTTCGTTGGTGTACCAAATAATACAGGCGAATACGGCGAGATTGGTCGTCACATAAATTAGCATATAATAGAGCATAGCGGGAACGGCAAGGTCCCAGTTGCCCAGAAATCCCATAATGAGATATCCCGCCTGCGATACGGCGCTGAATGCCATAAACCGTTTTATATTCTGCTGCACAATCGCGACAACATTTCCCAGCGTCATTGTTGCCGCCGCAAAGACAGCCGCAATCATCGCACCATCCGCGACAAACGCGCCGAGGATTCGGAAAAGCACCTGAAATATGAAAGCAAGCCCGGCACATTTTGATGCGACCGAAAGGTAGGCCGTAACCGGTGTCGGCGCCCCCTGATAAACATCGGCAGCCCACATATGAAATGGCACAACTGTAAGCTTAAATCCGACGCCTGCCACAATCATAGCTGTCGCAAGCCAGAGAGCGAGCGACGGCTTGATGGCCTGTTTTAATAAATTCAGGTCAGTAGTACCGGTAAGGCCGTAAATGATTCCTAACCCGTACAATATAAACGCCGAAGCCATTGCGCCAATCAGGACATATTTTAATCCTGCCTCACCGGATTGCGCATTATCACGTCTCCATGCCGCAAGAACAAAAAGCGGTATTGTAGCAAGTTCGAGACTGACATAGAGCGTAATCAAATCTCTGGATGAGGTGATATACATCATCCCGCTTATGGTGAACAGCAGAACCGAATAATATTCTCCTCTGGACCCTATGCCGCGAACGCGCACACCCGCACGTCCATCGAGTAAATCTATGGAAAGAAGCACTGTTACCAGTCCTGAAATGATAAAGAGCACTTTGAACCACCGGGCGACGGCATCCATTGCGAAACGTCCGCCAAGGATGGCGCCTTCTTTGGGAGTAAAGAAAATCAGTGCGGCAAAGGCCGCGGCCAAGCCGAGGGCCGCAAGGGGGCCCAGCAGAACCCGTTTCTTCTCATTAACAAACAGGTCTAAAAGCAGCACGGCTACGGCACAGGCGATGACAATTATCTCAGGACACATCAGCTTCACTTTAAAACTCCCTTAATTAATGCGCAAATGCCGCCGCGCCGGTCTGGTGGAGGCGGTTCAGTATAGGCAGCAGTGAGCTTTCTATCATATTTACAAATAAGAAAGGCGCTAAACCAACGGCAAACAGAACCGCCACAAGCAACCCTGTCGATATGCGTTCCGGCAGCGTTGCGTCAGTTATTTTTTCGAAATCGTGATTTGTAATGGGGCCATAAAAGACCCTGGCCAGGCCCCGCAAAACATATACGGCGGTAACGACAATTGACATCGTGGCGATTATGGCCAATGCTTTCATCACTCCTGAGCTGGCCCATATATTACCGAAAAAACCGCCGAGGAAAACATGCGTTTCGGCCACAAAACCCGACAGACCCGGCAAGCCGAGACTCGCGAGGCCCGCGATATAAAACGCAGCTGCCAGCCAAGGCATCTTTTTAGCGAGTCCTCCCATCTGGTCGAGCATGCGGGTATGTGTCCTGCTGTAAACCATTCCGATAAGCGCAAAGAACAACGCCGTCATAATACCGTGACTGAACATTTGTATTACAGCGCCTTTAAGTCCCATCATATTAAGCGCCGCAACGCCAAACAATACAAAGCCGCAGTGACTGACGGAGGAATAGGCGGTGAAATATTTCAGGTCTTTTTGCATAACGGCGACAAAGGCGCCATAAATAATATTGATGGTGGCCAGCACCATAAAAAACAGGCCCCATGCAATAGCACCTTCCGGCAACAAATAAACCGCTATTCGCAGCGCACCGTAGCCGCCAAGTTTCATTAGTACACCGGCATGCAGCATCGAGACGGCTGTCGGCGCCGAGCTGTGGCCGTCCGGCGACCAGGTATGGAGGGGATATAGCGCACCGATAACGCCGAACCCTATAAAAATCATTGGGAACACCCATTTTTGGAAATCACTCGAGAAATGCGCCTGGGCCAGTTGTTGCAGGTCAAAAGTATG
The DNA here is from genome assembly GCA_041308485.1 of Phycisphaerae bacterium. Classification (GTDB taxonomy): domain Bacteria; phylum Planctomycetota; class Phycisphaerae; order Sedimentisphaerales; family Anaerobacaceae; genus Fen-1362. Next base: position 2,585 of record JBFZBL010000016.1, read on the forward strand.
CATGCCGGAGGCGTGGTACAGCGCCAAAAAACCTACGAGCACAAACGCGCTTCCAATCAGCAGCATAAGCGTAAGCTTCATTGCCGAGTATTCTTTGGGGCCAGTTCCCCACACTCCGATAAGCAGGTACATTGGCAGAACAGCCAGTTCATAGAACATAAGGAAGAGGAAAAGGTCGAAACTTACAAATACTCCGAAAACGCCTGTTACCAGCGTCAGCAGCAGAACGAAAAACTCCTTTGTTCGTATGTTTACATACCAGCTCGCGAGCACACCCGCGAAAATGACAATCGATGTCAATATCACCATAGCTAATGATATGCCATCAATTCCAACGAAGTATTGTATGCCCAGAGATTTGAACCACGGCACCTTCTCGACCAGATAAAGTTTGGTTAGCAGCAGGGTTTGTGCGCCTATCGCATCGCCTGCGGACGCATGCCAGTAAAGATATGTCACCACGGCGGTAAGCAGAAGATGGGCGCCGCATCCAATCACGGCTACCCAACGAATCATACGCCAATTCCTCGCGGGGACGGCAAGTATGATCATCGCTGTAAGAAACGGAATCGCGATAAGCCAGCTAACTAATCCCATGTAAACACTATCTCCTAATCATCTTGCTCCCGCCCACAGAATCAAAAGCAGAAAAAGCATACCGCCAACAAACCATAAGCTGTACACCTGAACTTGTCCTGTCTGCAGATAGCGAAGTTTCCCGCCTGTTGTCCTGGTTATCCAGGCGCTTAAATTCACACCGCCATCGACGATATGTCTGTCAAACCACGCAGCCGGCCTTGAAATAAATCTGAAAAGTATTTGATGCGTAACAAAAATGTAAAATTCATCAATGTAGAATTTCTGTTTTACTAATGTGTAAATCCTGCCAAGGAGCCGTGACATCATAGCGGCTCTGTCGGTTTGTCCTGTGTAGAAAAATATCGCCAGGAAAACACCTGTAAGAGCTGCAGCGGTTGCTGATACGGCAATTTTAGAATTAATTCCGTGATGCTCAATAGGCTCGCCGATACTGACATAATCGCTAAAATTTACAAAGCCGACAGTTGCACTTAGTATTGCCAGCATTACCAGAGGCAGCAGCATTACCGCAGGTGCCTCATGGGCATGCCCGGCGGCGTCACCGCGACTTTTGCCCCAGAATGTAACGAAATAAATTCTGAACATATAAAGAGCCGTTATGCCCGCAACGGTAAGAGCGATGGCGAACACGACGTAGTGGCCGCCGGATAGAGCGGAAGCGAGGATTTCGTCCTTTGAGAAAAAGCCGGCAAATGGCCAAATTCCCGATATGGCGAGTGTTGCAACCAGAAATGTCGCATGTGTTACCGGCAATTTCTTTGCCAGTCCGCCCATTTCCCAGATATTATTGGTATTCACGGCGTGAATCACAGCGCCGGCGGCAAGGAACAATAAGGCCTTAAAGAAAGCATGCGTGAACAGATGAAACATACTCGCTGAGTAACCAAGCGGATGAGCCATCGTCGCGACGCCTAAAGCCAGCATCATATAACCCAGCTGGCTAAGCGTCGAAAACGCAAGTACTCTCTTAATATCATCCTGTGTTATACCTATTATCGCTGCGAAGATACTCGTAAATGCGCCGACATAAGCCACCAACAAAAGCGCGGTACCGCTTGCAGCGAAAGCAGGAAATAGCCTTGCAACCAGATAAACGCCGGCAACAACCATTGTAGCGGCATGTATCAATGCGGAAACCGGAGTCGGGCCTTCCATCGCGTCGGGAAGCCATATATGCAACGGGAACATCGCGCTTTTGCCGGCTGCCCCCATAAAAACCAGAACCATCGATGCGGTTAATAAACTTATATCAAAAAAATGGAGATTGATTGAGGCCAGTTTTGCTAAAACAGCTGAATTAGTCAGGTAAAGGAAATCAAACGGCTGCAAATTCGTTACGCCGTTTTTGACAGCCGTTGAAGCGACCGCGGGGGCGAATTCTCCGAAAAAGTGATATCCGTAATAACCCAGAATGATTATGCCGATCAAAAAACCCAAATCTGCAAAACGCGTTACAATAAAGGCCTTATTCGAAGCTGCGACTGCCGCGGGTTTTTGATAATATAATCCAATCAGAAGAAAACTGCTGACCCCGACAAGTTCCCAGCAGATGTACATCTGAATGATATTCGGAGCGACCACAAGCCCAAGCATGCTGAAGGTGAAGAGATTTAAGTATCCGAAAAATCGGCCGTATCCTTCATCACCGTGCATATAGCCGATGCTGTAAAGGTGCACCAGAGCGCTGACGGTTGTAACAACACTCATCAGCAGCACTGAAATAGGGTCTACAAGGACTCCGATATTCACGGTAAGTCCCGTCTGGTATCGCAGCCATTCACACGTCCAGGCAATGAGGGCGGTATGCTCTTTGCCCGCAGGCGAAAGGAAGTAGTTCCAAGCGAGCAGAAAGGCGAAAGCGGCGCTGATGAAAATCGCGACTGTGCCGATAACACCTGCCAGCCGTTTCGAAATCGGACTTACGAAAAGTCCAAGAACTGCGAACGAAACCAAAGGGATTGCCGGAATCAGCCATGCGTTTCTAAATACAAAAGAAAATTGCTCCATAGCGGCCTAATCCTTCATCAAATCCATACGGTTGACATCAACTATACGCCGGTAGCGGAAAATCGCGACAAATATAGCCATAGCGACTACCGCTTCAGCGGCCGCGACAGCTATTACGAACAGGGCCATAATCTGTCCGTCCACTGATGCCGGCGCAACAAATCTGTTGAATGCCGCCAGATTCAGGACTGCCGAATTAAGCATCAGTTCAATTGACATAAGTATTCCGATGGCGTTGCGCCGGCTCAGCAAACCATATAGTCCTATTGCAAACAGTATTGCCGAAAGAACCAGCCAGTGTTCGATATGAGGTTTGTGAAGCGATAGAGATTCTATCATATATGTTTCCCTGTCCTGGGCCGCTGAGTATGAGGCGCATCAAAATCAGCTTCACCGGTCAAATCGCCTCCGGTAGTAAAGGGCTGTTCGGGCGGCGGAGTTTTTCTGGCGACTACAATACCGCCGATTATGGCGGCGAGAAGTAATATCGATATTATTTCGAATGGGAGTATGTATCCGCCGCTCCCATAATCAAGCAGTTTAAGCCCTATTTCTTCTGTGTTATTCGGCGGTACAGCGACATGATTTTGAGCTATTGGAAACCGGGATGTCCAGAAAACACAAATTGTCACTGCCGCAAATACCAAACTTGCAAGTCCCGCTGAAAGTTTTCTGCGCAGCGGCGGCCTGTCAAGCATTTCGGCGGACTTTGTGAGCATGACCGCAAAAACAATAAGCACCACAATGCCTCCGACATAGATAAGAACCTGTATGCCTGCAAGAAACTCAGCATCAAGCATAATATACAGAGAGGCGGTTGTCAGCAGCACCATCATCAGATAGACAGCGGCCCGCAATAAGTTGCGTGACATTGTAACTGCAAGCGCAAACACAATTGTGATTATCGCGATAGCGTAAAAAAGCAATGTGTAAACCGCATCACTAATCATCCGATATCTCCGGGTTTCTGTGCAGGTTTGACCATCAGGGGCTGCACCATCGGCATCGACGTACCGTTCAAAGGCACCGGGCCGCCGTAACGGTCCCTCGGTT
>JBFZBL010000017.1:0-7070 GCA_041308485.1 Phycisphaerae bacterium
TCCGTTGCGAGTGTAAAGAGGACCATTCGGTGTCTCGATAACAAAAAAGCCGCGACCTCCCAGCGCAAAATCCAGCGTTCTACCGGTCTGAACAAGGTTACCCTGTGAAAAATCAAACGCCGACTCTAAATCTATCGTCCCTGGAGAATATGTCTCCGGGCCGCCCTGCTGCTTATCGAGCACCTTCGAAAAAGCGTTGCATCTGCGCTTAAATCCGGTTGTGCTCGCATTAGCCAGATTATGTGTGATTATCTCCAGCTCACGAGTTAACGCATCAACGCTGCTGCCTACTTGCGTAATTGGCTGTATCATTTCGGTCCCTCTTTTGAACCGGCAGACATCATTTGTTTCGCCATTTGTGGAGTTTTAGCTCCCATGATTACCTCGGCAAGCTGAACTATCTGTGTATCGCTTAGTCCCGCCAATACGACACCAAGGCGGCGAGCATTCGGCTCAGTCAGCAACATCGCCGGCTGAACACTCTGTTCGATGATTCCGATGTCCTCGATTAACTTTGACGTTTCATCGTTCTCGCTGCCCTTCTGACCGATTACCACCAAAACCCTGTCACCGACACCCGCCGACAGGGTTGTTTCAATAAATAAAACACGGCCAACAAGGCCGGTAACTGTTGCAGGCATAAATTCTGGAAGTGATTCGCTTAATCCTGGCGGCGAATCGCCCTCTGACGGTCGCTTCCGCCTGCCGTTCAGTAAACTTATTGTTTGTTCAAATGGGAACATCGCTACAAATGCAGTTTTGCCCGCCGCAGAATCAGCCGGCTTGGCGCCAGCTGGTTTTCCGACAGCCCCGGCCAAACCACCCCCACTTGAAGCCGCAGATGAAACCTTACGATAGCCAAGTTTTATCTGTAAATCGGCCAGTTGTTTTTCCAGCCGGCTCGTTTCATTCGTCGGCTTCCCATCTACATAACTTTGCCTAATCAAAATACCTGCGCCGATATCGAAAGCATCGCCACGAATGAAAATGTCCCCGTTTCTTTTCAGGCCCGCCTTATTTGCTACGGTCATAAGAGTGTTAAATTCGAGCGAAGTCAGCCGTTTCCGCGCCGCGTTGTCAGTTAATTCTTTCTCGGCGGCTTTTTGTTCGACGACCTTCTTATACAAGCGGACAACAACAAACGCAATGGCCGAAACCACCAGCACCACAACCATAGTGATGGTAAACCACTTGGTTGTCAGAACGCTGCCGCCGGAACTGAGATTCCCTGTCGCCTGCCATCTTTCATGTGCTGACAGCGCCACCACTCCTTGTGTCAACTTAACCACAATAAGAGCCAGCGTCGTCGTCATATAAACCATCCTAAACCTTACCTGATAAGTGTGGCCAGTTCCTGCAATATATCGGTCGCGACCCTTATGGTTCTGGCGTTCGCCTGGAAACCGTTTTGCGCGTTAATCAGATTGACAAACTCGGTGGCAGTGTCGGCGTTAGACTTCTCGAGAGAACCGCCATGCACAGTGCCTGCACCGCCGCTAAGAGCCTGCGTAGCCACCGCTCCGCCGGAGTTGGCTGACGGAATGAAATAATTGCCGCCGACGTTTTCCAAACCTGACGGGTTCTGGAACAAGGCAACCTGCAATGCCCCGATATTTTTCTTCACGCCGTTGGAGAATGCGCCAATAAGCAAACCCTGCTTGTCAACCGAAACGGTAGAAAGACGACCGGCGCTATAGCCATCCTGCTCCCTGGCTACCGCGGTGGAGTTGCCTGCAAATTGCGTCAAACCGTCCATCTGCCCGATTGCTCCCATCGATATTTCGATTGTCTGCGGATTGATCGTATCGTGCGCAAATGTTACTGTGAACTGAGAAGCGTCGCCAATTGTGCTGTCCAGCCCGGCGTACGAACCGTCTCTCGCATTAAACAGAACCCCTTTTATCCTCCGGTTGTCAAAGGTCAGTTCCTCCACGTTACCGGTTATCGAACTAAGTATCATATCCCAGGTATTCGGGGTGTCCGTGCGAACAAATGCCCCACTTAATACATGTTGGCCGCCCTGACTGTCGTAGACGGTAATATTAACATTCTTCACCTCTTCGCCGCCGACCGTGGTGACTTCAAAATAGGAAGGCATTTCCAGTACAGCCGTCCCGCCCGTGTTGCCAAATGCTAACTGCACATCAGAAAGACTATACCCGCTCTCAGCATCGGTTATGCGTATTTTGCCGTTGACCAGCGTAGCAACACCATTCGCCCCGGCCGTACCCCCCGCATCAAGCACGGTGTTAATGTGGTCGAGAAGATCATCAAGTGTTGTGGTAGCCGTTACCGCCAGAGGTGTCGCGTCAGTAAGCGCACTGCCGGCGTGGTTAAAACCTGAAACCGTAATCGTAGCAGTACCAAGAGTTCCGGCGGTAAACTGGTCAAGTTCATCGAGTTCGATGGTGCCGCCCGCCGTCGTGCCATTGCTGGTCGTGAATGAGATATTTGAATCAAGCACATTTGTCTGCGGAACCGATAAAACCGCATCGGCGCTCAAGTTTCCGGCGACTGTTACATCACTGGTCGATTTTGCCGCCATCGCCACGTCATAAGGCACGTTCATATTGCTGTCGCCGGCTACCTGGAAACCTTCGGCCTCGCCCTCTGAGCCGATGCGCTGCACACGATAACCGGTCGCGGGGTCAACAAGAACCGAGGCCTGGTCAACCGCAAACGCCCCTGCTCGTGTATAAACATTCTGTTGGCCGTCGCTCAGCACAAAATACCCCTCGCCTTCTATGGCCACATCCAGCGAGTTGCCGGTATTAACAATATTACCCTGATTCATATTCGGGCTAATACCTGCTACGCCAACGCCGCTTCCCATCTGCACCGGGTTGGTACCGCCGCTATTCGTAGTCGGCTGCGATGCCTTCCTGATTGTCTCGCTCAAAAGTTCGGAAAACAGTATTCTGCTTGATTTAAACGAAGTTGTGTTCACATTGGCAAGGTTGTTGCCTGCTACGTCCAGCATCTGCTGATGTGCCTGCAAACCCGAAACTCCCGATGACAACGCAAAACTCATTTTTTATCTCCTTTATATTTAACTCAGTACAAACTGAAAATTGTTTCTTAACTTACCGCCAACACATCACCCAAACCAATTGTATAGTCTCCGACCTGCAGCTTAATATCATCGCCCTGTGTGATTACGCCGTTTACTGCACCACTGACAAGTTGTGTGTCCCCTGCTGAATCGGTGACGGAAAATGAAACCACTTTACCTACCAGAGAGCTGGCATAACTTCGCTGAGAAGTGGCAAGCACATCTGAAAACTTTGAATTCAACGACTCAATCTGTCCCAGCTGTGAAAGCTGCGCAAGTTGAGAGGCCATCTGGTTGTTGTCCATCGGCTCCAATGGATTCTGGTTCTGCAGCTGAGCCACAAGAAGCTTCATATAATCCGTTTGTATGTCATTAGCTGTTTGCGTTATCGCTGAAACTGCCATAATCAATTTCTCCAAAAAAAATTTCATTGTCGGTCAACATAGTTGTCGCCCGTCGCAGCGATAATCCAAAACTGCAATCGCCGTGCCAGAATATGGCATCTGACAGACAAAAAATGTAACTCGTGGATAGAACAGATGTTAGAAATGCAAATGACTAAATGGAATTAAAAACCGCCGTTCATAGTCGCGCCAGCTTAACACCGAAATTTATGCCGACCCGGAAAAATTTGCCTGCTGTATCATTATCACTTTTTTCTAAACCGTGATATTTTTTCCGTCACTTCAAAGTCCTATAAGAAAAAACGCAAACTCACGTCCCATAAAAGCCAGTACTTTTTCCTTAAAGATTGTGAAGCGGCGAATGAAAATGCTCGCAATACTTTTCAGCCAACGCGGGCAGAATAACTCATTATCGATATTATCGTCCCGTCCCATAAAAGATTAAAGATGTCCTGATAAAAGCGCCGATTTACCGGACATCACTGGGGACAAATTGAAATTTAAAGAGCCTGTGGGTACATCAATTGATGTTGACAAATAATGGTCCTACGCAGAATTGTTGTAATAAGTAAGCACATCGAAATCCAGCAATTGGCTGGGAGAATTGGCCAGCAGGTGTTAGTAGCCGACGACGCAGTCGAAGCTGCCGATATAGCGATGACAGTCGCGCCTGATTTGATACTCTTGGACAACCTCACGCAGCCAAGCGATATCCGCAGAATTTTAGATACGTCCTATAATACTTTTCACACTGCTATTGTAGTCGTTGGAAACAACGGCCCTAAACCCAGTTGGTTTGCGCAATTTACACAGACCAGCGATATCGAGTACCTGCCCAATCCTAGTGATTATGAACAGCTTCAGCAAATCCTGAACAAAATACAGTCACGTTCGCAAGCCGGGAGTCCAGGGGATGCAAACCGTTTCTTTGCCGATGACCTTGCCGCAGCGGCTTATATGGCGGGCAAAAGCAGGGCTATCCGTCACACGCTCAAAATGATAAAACTTGTAGCAGGCAGCAATTGCAATCCCGTGCTGATAATCGGCGAAACCGGAACAGGCAAAGAGCTGGCTGCCAAGGCAGTGCACTTAAGCCGGCATCCGAACGAACCGTTTGTCGCCGTCAACTGTGCTGCTCTTACCGCCAACCTGCTCGAAAGCGAACTCTTCGGCCATATCAAGGGCTCTTTCACCGGCGCCGACAGAGACAAAACTGGTTTGCTCGATGTTGCCGGCAGCGGGACTATTTTTCTCGATGAAATCAGCGAAATGCCACTTGACCTGCAGGCAAAATTGCTTCGTGTTCTTCAGGAAAAGACGTTCAGGAAAGTAGGCGGTATTACCGATTTGCCATGTAAAGCCACCATAATCGCATCAAGTAATCGTGACCTCAAACAGGAGGTGCAGACCAACCGATTCCGACGCGATCTTTACTACCGGCTTAATATCTGCCCGATAAATATCGCCCCGCTGCGTACAGCCGACAGAAGAACTGACATACGTATTCTTGCCGAATACTTCCTCAGGACCTCAACGGTCTGTCCCGGCAAGGCAGACAAAATAACTTCTATTACCGAAATGGCTCTCGAAACAATTGAAAGGCATAACTGGCCCGGAAACATACGCGAACTTCGCAACGTCATCGACAGGGCAATTCTGCTGGAAACTACCGACAAAATTGGATTAAGCAGTATAATGGTTGAACCGGACGATATGTCAAACAGTTATGGTCCGCCGGCGGATGGCTTACACCATTGCGTGAATCGTATCGGTTTCGCCAAACATTCTGCGTTCGATGAAATGAACAGTGCAGCCGATAGACAAAATACGCAAAACGAGGCTTCTGCAGGCGACTTTTCTCTCGACAAAGCAGAACGTGAACTAATCTCTCGTGCCCTGCAGGAAAGCGGCTGGCAAAAAACACGCGCAGCAGCTCTGCTCGGTATAACACGTGCAACCCTGTACGCCAAAGTCAAACAGCATAATATCCAAAAAGGAACTTACCTGCCCAAAACAACACAGGACGACCAGTTAAGTCCTGTGGAACAGGACACGCTTCGAGCCCCGTCTCGGGAAACAGTGAACGTGGCATAACCAAACACCTCGAAAACAGGGTTGTAAGAAAATCCATCGGCTCGTTTAGAATCCTGACACATATCAACTGCCCGAAACTGCCGGCATCTGTATCAAAAACCGCGTTTTTAAAAAAAAAAAAACGGCTATTTGATTGCAAAATGCCCCACTATGCACGCCTGGCATAGCCGTTGCTATTTTAATATTGCCAAGACACCGAAACACAAAATGTGTTGCTTTGTGTCTTTGTGCATTTGTGGCTGAAAATCAATGACGATAAGAAGACGCAAAATAACGCGGGAAAAGAAACAGCTTGAGGTCTCGCCGGCTGTTACACCCATGGCCAGCGACACGGAGCGTAGCGACGAGCCCGCTTCGGCAATTCCCGCGCAGCCCTCCAAAAAACCAGACAACACGGCTTCCGTTCCCGCAAATACGACCGTCCAACCCATCAACAAGGTCTCGCCGGCTGATACACCTATGGCCAGCGACACGGAGCGTAGCGACGAGCCCGCTTCGGCAATTCCCGCGCAGCCCTCCAAAAAACCAGACAACACGGCTTCCGTTCCCGCAAATGCGGCTGTTCAGCCCATCAATAAGGTCTCGCCGGCTGATACACCTATGGCCAGCGAAATTTTTGTGCTGCCTCCCGCAGAACCGAAAAATGCGGTTTCTGCTCGCGCAAATGCGACCGTCCAGCCCATCGATGTCGTACCCGACGACCTTATACAGCCCATAGAACAGATCGAGAACCAGCGAACCGGGATTCTAAAGCGTAAATTATCCATTCTGCAAATAGCCCTTATTGCCGGTGTTATTCTCAGCGCCTCATTTTTAACCTACTCACTTGTTTCATCCCCATCCAGCCCCTCTAAATCCCTCCAGGCACATGCCTCCCCACAATCAACACACGCTGCGGATACACACGCTTCGAGCCCCGTTTCGGGCAACCAGCCGAACACAGCACAGCGGGACACAGACCAACTCGCTGCGCATGCCGCCGGCAAAACAGCTATATCCTCGCTTCCCGGCAAAACGGGGATAAGCCAGCCGGCAACACACACCGACAGCTTAACTGAGTCGCAAGCCAGCGAGCCCTCCACCGCAGCTGCCGAACCGTTGTCTCTTCAGATTGCCGAGAGCTACTACGCCCAGAAGGATTACGTCAGAGCATATAACGCCTGTAACAAGCTTCGTCAAAATCTCGTCGGCCCGGAATTCGAGCTTGTCAGAGATTTTTTGCAGCTTCGAATGGCCCTTTGCCTGGCGCAAAAGTCCAATGCAGACAAGGCCATCGAGATGCTCAAGGCGGTTTCTGAAAGCCGGTCGATAGCTCTCAGGGCTATTGCTAATTATCATATCTCACTGCTCGAAATGAATGCAGCCCAATATCTCAGGGCCAGAACAAGAGCTTATAAGGCTATTGCCCTGACCGCTGCGCTGGCGTTTGACTGTGAGTGGGCGCTGGCCATTGAGCGTGACTGCCAGTTCCTCGCAGCTGAGGCGATAACTAGACAGGTTTTGTTACTGTCCGACGCCGA
>JBFZBL010000018.1:0-3159 GCA_041308485.1 Phycisphaerae bacterium
AACATACGCTGGTTCACAGCGTAAATGACCCGGTCTGCAAAGTGCTGAACGAACTTGGCTGCCGGACAATGGCGCTTCATACGCTGAGCAGCTGCGTGCTGTTTGCGGAGCAATTGCGGCTTGACGGCCCTGACGGGCGCAAAATCGATTTAGGTTTTGTGGGCAAGGTCAACGAAGTCAACGGCCAGCTTTTGAAGACGCTTTGCGCGGATGGGACGATACCGGTAATCGCGTCGGTCGCGATGGACCAGTTCGGGGGGACGCTGAACGTCAACGCCGATACCGCGGCGGGAAAAGTAGCGGCGGCGGTCGAGGCCGAGAAGCTGGTAATGGTAAGCGATACGCACGGGATTCGCAGGGATATGAAGGACCCCAATAGCTGGGTGTCGAGCTTGAACGAGCAGCAGATTAAGGAAATGATTGACGCGAAGATTATTACTGACGCGATGTTCCCCAAGGTCGAGGCCTGTTTAATCGCCCTCGAGGCGGGCGTCAAGAAGGCGCATATCATCGACGGGCAAATTGAACATTCGCTTTTGCTTGAGATATACACAGATAAGGGTGTTGGAACGGAAATAGTCAAATAAGTAAAAAGTGAAAAGGTAAAAGGAAAAAAAGATAAAATGACGACACAGGAAACGATAGAACTTTACAGTAAATACGTAATCGCGAATTACAAGCGGCTGCCGCGGGTAATTGTTAAAGGTGAAGGGTGTTATCTTTACGACGCCGAAGGCAACAAGATTCTTGATATGTTCCCCGGCTGGGCCGTCAGCGGAATTGGCCATTGCCATCCGAAGGTGGTTGAGGCGATTCGTAAACAGGCGGGCGAGTTGCTGCATATCGATAACACGTTTTATTCAGAGCAGCAGGGCCGGTTGGCGCAACTGCTCAGCGAACGCGGATTCGGCGGAAAAACTTTTTTCTGCAACAGCGGCGCAGAGGCAAACGAGGGCGCTTTGAAACTTGCACGTCTGGCGACGCCTGAGGGCAAGTATAAATTCATCACGGCTGAAGGAAGTTTCCACGGGCGGACTTTCGCGACAGTTACCGCGACTGCGCAGCCCAAATATCACGAGGGCTTTTTGCCATTGCTGCCGGGTTTTGTTTATGTCCCTTACAACGATGTACATGCCCTCGAAAAGGCGTTAACCGATGAGGTTTGTGCGGTGATGATTGAGCCGATTCAGGGCGAAGGCGGCATCAACGTCGCAACGCAGGAATATGTCGAGATGATTCGCCAGATGTGCGACGAAAAAGGCGCGGTAATGATTTTTGACGAGGTGCAGACCGGAATGGGACGCACGGGCAAGTGGTTTGCGTATCAGCATTTTGGTATTGAGCCGGATATTGTTACGCTGGCCAAGGCGCTCGGCGGCGGGGTGGCAATCGGGGCAATGATGGCGAAAGAGGAACTTGCCGCCAAACTTGTCCCCGGCAAGCACGCCTCGACATTCGGCGGCAACTGCATCGCCTGCGCGGCAGGTATAGCAGTCGTCGAGGCGATTGAGGAAGATGGCTTGATTGAGAACGCCGTGAAGATGGGCGAATACGCGAAACAGAAACTCGAACAGCTCGGCGAAAAACATACAATCATCAAGGAAGTCCGCGGCAAGGGCCTGATGATTGGCGTGCAGCTTGCGTCGCCGGGAGCTGAGATTGTCGATAAGTGCCTCGCGCGGGGACTGCGCATTAACTGCACGAATAATACAGTGCTGCGTTTTATGCCTGCGATGATTGTAACAAAAGGGCAAATTGACGAGGCGATAAATATACTCGACAGTGTTATGGGTGAAACAAAATGAAGCATTTTTTATGTATAGCCGATTGTTCAACGGAAGAACTGAATGAGCTGCTCGACTTGAGCTTCTCGCTGAAGAAGCTGTATAAGACCGGCGGACGGGATTTGTGCTTGGTGTGCAAGGTGCTGGCGATGGTCTTCGAGAAGCCGAGCTTGCGGACGCGAATCAGCTTTCAGGTTGCGATGACCGATTTGGGCGGCACCGCGATATTCATCCGCCCGGAGGACATAGGCGGCATTGGCGCACGCGAGCCGATAAAGGATATGGCGCGGGTGCTCAGCCGATACGTTGATGGCATAATGGCGCGGACGTTCGCACATGATACGGTTGTCGAGCTTGCCAAATACGCGACTGTGCCCGTGATAAACGCGCTGACGGAGTTATCGCATCCCTGCCAGGCGATGGCGGATGTGCTTACGATAAAGGAACACTTAGGCAAATTGGCTGGCGTCAAAATCGCGTTCGTCGGCGACGGCAACAATGTTGCTCGCTCGCTTGCGTTCGCGGCTGCCAAACTGGGTATGAAAATGGCTGTCGCTTCGCCGAAAGGTTATGAGCTTGACTGGGGGACAGTCGAAAAGGCCAACGCAATCAAGGCCGACAGCGTTTCGATAACCAATAATCCTGTCGAGGCGGTTGCATATGCAGACGTTGTTTATACCGATACATGGGTCAGTATGGGCCAGGAAGCCGAAAAGAAAAAACGCATCAAGGCCTTCAAGGGTTTCCAGGTGAACGCCCAGCTTCTCAAATCCGCACCCGCCAGCGCGAAGATTATGCACTGCCTGCCCGCGTATCGCGATTATGAAATCACCGATGAGGTTGTCGAGTCGCCGAACTCGATTATCTTTGACCAGTCCGAAAACCGCCTGCACTTCCAGCGTGCGCTTGTTAAAAAACTTATGAGCTAAGCGGGATAGCACGCTGATGAAACGCAAGATACTTGTAGCCAGCACAAATCCGGGGAAGCTAAAAGAGCTGCGTGAGATGCTCGAAGGGGATATTGAGTGGGTGCGCTTATCGGATTTTCCCAATGTCAGCGATATCGAGGAGGATGGCAAAACATTTGCCGAGAACGCCCGCAAAAAGGCAATCGGCTACGCGAAGGCGACAGGGCTGTGGACGCTTGCTGATGATTCCGGTCTGGTAATCGATGCGCTCGGCGGAGAGCCGGGGGTGAAAAGCGCTAGATTCTCCGGCGACAAAGATAAAAATCGCGGCCTTCTCGACCACAAGAATATGGCCAAGGTCTTAAAACTTCTGAAAGGTGTGCCAAAGGAAAAAAGAGCCGCCCGGTTTATGTGCCGTCTGTGTTTGGCGTCTCCCGAAAAGGTTTTGATTGAAACAGAAGGAAAAC
>JBFZBL010000019.1:0-4510 GCA_041308485.1 Phycisphaerae bacterium
CGTGAAACTTCCTGAGATGATAGATTACACGACCGGGGCGGTTGTAGTAGACCTGGTGGTGATGAACGACTGGTATGGGGACAAAACTCTCCAGTCGCGGCAGTATTTTGATATGCTGTTCAGCTATGACGGGACAAGCATGGAGAGATTGTCGGCGAAACAGATGTACTGGCCGGATGAACTGCGTTCGAAGTATGGCGAGCTGAAAACGCTTGAGAAGAGGCCCAAGGAGCCATGGCGTCCATGGGGCAGCAGCGGCCCGACAGAAGGGCAGCAGCGTGGTCTGCCCGGGGATATGATGAGGAGAGGGATAATGGACCGAGGCGGTCAGATGATGGAAGAAGTTGGGCCGAGGAGAGGGCCGCAATATTAAGGCGATGGGAATTATCCGCCTGGGCAAGTCGCGGTAAGAACAACGCATCCGTCATTTGTGACGAGGATATCGTCTTCAATCCTGACGCCGAGGCGTCCGGGGATATAAACGGCCGGTTCAATTGTAATCACATCGCCGGTCTGCAATTTTCCTTTTGTCTTACCTGATATGGCGGGCAGTTCGTGTACCTCCAGGCCGAGTCCGTGGCCGGTTCCGTGGCCGTAAACAGGGAGGCCGGCGTTTTTTATTATTTCGCGAGCAGTAGCGTCGACCCGGCTGATTTCGACTCCGGCTTTTACCATTCTTACGGCGGCGGCTTGTGCCTGTTTTACGACAGCGTAAACCTTGTTATAAAGTTTGCCTGGAAATCCGACAGATAAGCACCTGGTTAAATCGCAGCAGTAGCCATTGAAGCGCACGCCGAAGTCTATAAGGACGCTATCATTTTTACGCAGTTTGCGGGAGGTGGGCTGGTGATGAGGTCTTGAGGCGTTTGGGCCGAATGCGACAATAGTTGCAAAGCTGTTTACGCCTCCAGCTTTTCTGATTTCAAAATCGAGCGTTCCGGCAAGCGTATTTTCCTTAGTGCCCGGCTTGACCTGTCGGAGGATTCGCATGAATGCTTTTGCTGCGATTTTTGCGGCGTCCCGAACGGCGGCAGCCTCGGCCCGGTCTTTTTTACGGCGTGCCGATTCGACGATGCCTTCGGCGGCCTTCAGCCCGCAGGACAGGTTTTTCCTCAGGGACTGGAAATTGGCGAGCGATATTGATTTTTCGACGGCGGCGATTTTTATTCTGCGCTGTTTCCGCAATAATTCGGCGATTGCTTTGGCCATTGCCTCTTTACGTTCAACAATCCTGCAGAATGGGCACTGTGCCGCGGCCTGCTCGGTGTACCTGCTGTCGGTTACAAGTGCGACTGCGCGGGGTAGAACCACCGCCCAGCTGTCGTCGCCGTTAAAGCCGGTCAGATAGGCGATATTGGCCGGCTCTGTGACGATAAAGCAATCGGCTTTCAGCCGGGTGATTCCGGCCCGGACGACCTTAAGGCGGGTTTTATATGTTTGTTTATCCATTCGTAACAATTCTCCAGTTTGATTCCGCCGTTAGGCGTCCCTTACGGGAGGCGGGGCAAGCCCCACCCTACGACACCAGTCAAAACTGGATTCCCGCTTTCGCGGGGATGACAGTTATGAAATGGCCTGCTGCCAGTATTAACAGAGCAGACGTAAAAAATAAAGATTTTTTCCGCATCGATTTGGAGGGGCGGAATTCTTTTTTTATAATTTGTTTGATTGGATTTCTCCGGCTGAAGGGGGAAAGCCGGTTTAAAATAGAGCGTATCGCCTCGCAATTATAACCGGGGCCAAAGGTGCATGATTCCAACGCCTCATTTCACCTGAAACAGGACGGCGAAAGTCGCCCTGTTTTTTTATGTCTTGCCCGCCCGGCACAAAGCCATTACAATGCTGCCCTTTGAATCGTCCGGCTTTTTCAAAGGTAAATTGATTCTATTATGCTGCTGCCTATTCGCACAAATGTCAGGTGCTACAGAACGCCATACGCCAATTACGCCATCATAGCCGTAAACGTGATTGTGTTTCTGTTGAGCTACTGGCCCGATGAGCGGGCAAGGGATATTCTGAGGCCCTGGGCGGAGCAGTTTGTTTTTACGCCTGCTCACCCGTTTCTGTGGCAGTTTATTACTTACGCTTTTCTGCACAGCGGCCTGCTGCACATCTTCGGCAATATGTTCTTTTTGTATATATTCGGCAATAACGTAAACGACAAGCTCGGGCATTTCGGCTACACTTGTTTTTACCTGGCAGGCGCGGTGTTCAGCGCGGTTGGCCATACGCTGATAAACAGCAATCCTGTTATGGGGGCAAGCGGCGCGGTGGCAGCGGTAACGGGCGCGTATCTTGTGCTGTTTCCGCAGACCCTTGTAACTATTGTTTACTGGTTCATCTTTATCGGCACGATTGATGTGCCGGCCATTTACTTTATCGCGTTCAAGATGATTATCCTTGATAATGTGATTATCCGTTATACAGCGAATACGAATGTTGCTTACGATGCGCATCTTGCGGGTTACGCATTCGGCATCGTTTCGTCGCTGCTTCTGCTGGCGACGGGGTTATTGAGCAGTTCGCAATTCGACCTTTTGGCGATGCTCAAGCAGTGGAACCGCCGGCGCGTATACCGCGACGCGATTGCAGAGGGCTTTGACCCGTTCACCGGCACAGGCGGCAAAAAAAGGATAACAGCCAGAGAGGTAACAGGTCAGGGGCCTGAAGAGCCGCAAATCAGGCAGTTGCGAGAGGATATTGCCAACAGCGTTTACCGGCACGACCTCCAGACGGCCGCCCAGCAGTATCTTAATCTTGTATCGCTCGATAGCGGGCAGATTCTGCCCCGCCAGCATTTGCTCGATATCGCCAACCAGTTTGCCAGCGAGGGCCAATACGATAATGCCGCATCGGTTTACGAAAAGTTTCTCGCTCACTACGCGAATTACGAGCATATCGAGCAGGTCGAGCTGATGCTGGGGATAATATATTCGCGGTATCTTGAGAAGCCCGACCTTGCGCTGAATCATTTGCGCATCGCCGAGAAGAAGATTATTGACCCCGCCCAGTTATTGATGTGCCGGTCTGAAATCGAAAAACTGCAGAGCTCGTAGCTGTCTGTTTCTACTTTGGCACAGCCATGTGCATCCAGTAAGCGAGGAAACCAGTCCACGTCCAGATAGCTGATGCGGCGAATAATACAATCGCACCAAGAATACGCAGGCCCTTTTTGTCATTTTGCCAGGCCACCAGCGGTGAGAAAATACCGCATATCCCGCTCAGTATGAAACCTCCCCCTGACAGAATCGGTTCGTTTGTCAGGCCAAGATTGATTATCCGCACGCCGAGAAGCGCGGCTGCTGCGCCTGCGAAGACGGCATATATCGCAAGGGGCAAAAGTTCCCATCGTTTGGATATCGCCAAAGCAAGACCCAGTAAAAGTACGCCCAATAATACCGACATCTCGCCGTATGCCATATTATACGGTTTAGGCAGGGGCCAGGTGAACGTAATCGCAAACCCTCCTATCGCGGCGACAAGGCCGGAAATTGCGAACGCGGGGACCCAGTGGCCGATATCTTCCGGCGTATCCAAATCACGCCAGACGAAACAGCCGAGCAGAAACAACCCAGCTGCCATATTTATCAGCAACAGTGTCAGATAATCTATCATCATAATCTAACCTCCCTTCATTATGACTTGCGAGAGTATGCACTTGTGACTATATGGCTTGCGCTACCCAAAATTGTAGTGTTTTTTGACAGCCTTTTTGACCTGCCATTTACATTCGAGGTCAACGGGGAAGATGACGATGTCGCCGGGGCCGAAGCTGACGGACTCTTTGCCGTCGGTTACGGTGACGTCGCCCTCAAGTATCAGGCAGGTTTCCTTTTCGGTGTAGGCCCAGTCGAATTCGCTCGGCTTGCAGGTCCAGATAGGCCAGGTTTTGCAGGTTTTCTCTTCCTCTTTGCTTGGCTTTCGCACCACAATGTCTTTTGCAGTCGGCATATTTCGCTCCTTTATTTTCGCTTAATCAACCACGATTATATCTTTGCGCCGGTTATTTACACTGAATTTTTTACTTTTTCCTTTTGCCTTTTTCCCTTACATTATCCGCTTTCTAAGATGAACTATGAACAAAGAACAATTAAACGGATTCAAGGCGTGGTTTGATAAGTTCGTCGCGGGATTTTATTGTGACGATGAATATATAAACGCCAATATAAAACTAAAAGAAGAGCATACCTCGCGGGTCTGCGATGAGATGCTTTACCTTGCAGATGAGTTGCGATTAACCGGCAATCAGCGATTGCTGACCGAGACGATTGCGCTGTTTCACGACGTGGGGCGATTCCAGCAATTCGCCGAATACCGGACATACAGCGACCCTAAGAGCATTAACCATTCCATTTTAGGTGTGGAGGTCCTGCGGAAAGAGCATATTCTCGCTGAATTGCCGGATGATGAAAGGGAGCAAATCGAGACGGCGATTCGTTATCACGGCGAAAAGGAGCTGCCCCCTAATTTGGCTGGCGATGCGCTGCTGTTCTCGAAAATGATACGCGAC
>JBFZBL010000020.1:0-6563 GCA_041308485.1 Phycisphaerae bacterium
GAGCGTGGCAGCCGCCTGAATGGCGATGTTAAATCCCATGCGGAAAAATGTCTGTGCCCAGAGCGAGTTGTCACCCCAGAAAAAGAAAGGTTCAAAGGCCGGCACGTGCTTGGACTCGCAGTGTACCGACGGCGTTATTACCCATTTTCCTGTTTTTGCGTCGCGAACCATAAAGTCCGCGTAGAACAGGGCGATATCCCGCAGGATAGGGTAGGCGATTTCCCGAAGATAATTTTTATCGAGGCTGTACTGGTAGTATTGCCAGAGCAGTTGGCCTATCCACGCCGAACCAGACGGGTCGGTACCGAGCATATTCGTATCAGGCCTGCATAGCTCAGTGCCTCCTATGGAACCGCCGTGCGGGAATCGAAGCCCACGCATCTTGTAATACTCTTTGGCCGTTTGGCGAGCCACGTCGGCGATTCGGTTGTAATAGCTTATGTAAGGTTCCATTAAATCGAGCCGATTGTTGGTTGGCAGGCCCCAATAATTAGACTGGATGTTGATGTTAGAGTGAAAATCACCGCACCATGTGGGGAAATTACTGCCACACCATACCCCTTGCAGGCCGGGCGATTGCCTGCCGGGCTGAAACATGGACCCGCAGTGATATAGCGACATATAATACCATTTTTCCACCGCTTTATCGGCAACACTGGCCAGGCCACGCATCCAGTAGTCCTGCCACCAGTTGAGATGTTCCCTGATAATTGCGTCGGCACCGGCTGTGATTGCCCGTTGGAGTCTTCGTTTGCATTCAGCGGTGGTGTCCTGAGCATCTTCGCAGCTTACAATAGCGACATACATTTGACATCGCCTTTGTGTAACCTCCGAAAGATTGCCGACGATTCTCATCGGCAAAATAGCGGATTCTTCCTTGTCGAAATTCGTGAAGGTTACACCTATGGTGTAATGACCGCCGGCACGGAACCGCTGGGTCGCGAAATGGAACCGCCCATCGGTGGCACATTCAATGTTGTCGTTGCCTTCCAGCGGTGCCCGCCGCAGTTCCCAGGGCAACTGCTCCAGCGGCGCGTTTGAACCATACCGGTTCGCCGGCACAGGGCCGGACGGGTTCACTTCCGGCTCACCCCTGTCAATATCGACCACAAGCACATCATACTGCCGCGAAACGACGGCCTGTATCTTTCTGTTGCTGTAGGTCATGTTCATAAGGGCGTCTTTTAAGCTGACGTTCATCTGAAGATTTGTCTCGCGCAGGCCGCCGTCGATACACAGTTGAATTTCCCCGCAGGTCGTCATATGCGGCAGCGCAAGAGTCTTTTCTCTGCGGGCCTCGGCAGCAGCGGCGTTTAGCTTCAGGTAGCCTTGCCAGTCATTATCAAAATAACTCTGGCGAAACTGATTATAGTCCTTACCGGGCAGGTGGCTCACGTCAAAGACATCATTGCGTCGGTCCCATACATCCGATTTGCTCAGGACGATGTGAAGGTTATTCGGGTGGCCATAGATTATAGCGCCAATATCTCCATTGCCCAGCGGTGCGCCGTCGTAAAAATAGGCCGGCAGATTATTCTTCCAGACCATATCGTGCAGGGCCAACAGCTTGTCCAGATCAACCTTGAACCGGGAGTTTTCCGCGGACATGACCTCTGTCGGAAGTGATTTTTTTGAAATTACAGTTGCCTTTTCGAATTGGCCGCTGGAATCCACCGTGCCATAGTCAAGTGCCGTCGGAAAAAGTTTATCCTGACCACCGACCACCTCCGGCACACAAACACAAATAAAAGCTAACAGTAACACCAATACAGTTGTTCTACTTATCATAGCGATCCTCACAATAAAATATCCACGATAAAAATTGTTTTTTATCTGTCAATCCTGCTTATTACTATTGTTTGATTCATTCCCGGCGCCGTAGCTGGAAAATAAGTTTCATTGCCGCTGGCGTTAACCACTTTAATGTAATATTCTATATCTTTCTGGTTAATTTCATTTGCCGCGACCTTCACAGTATAAACATTGCGGTTAACATGGCTAAGTTCTGTCTTGTTATAGTCACCATTGCCCATTTCTCGCCAGTATAACTCTGCCTTCTGCGGAGCGTTCTTTGCCAGAATAATGACCTTAAGCTTGATATCTTCACCTTCCATCAAACTGGTCCGCACAGTCGGCACAATGATGCGGTCCGGGCCGCGATAGTCGCTCCACGGGCGCGTGGCGGCAGGCAAGGCTTCACCGCGTATTTCCTCAAGGGTCTTGTCATATTTGTTCAGCAACTGCAGCTTTTCCATGCAATGCTGCTCGATATTTGAAACCGTCCCCAGTTCACCATTGGTGCTTACAACCTCAAGAAGGAGCTCGACCATTTGGCCCCATTGCAGCAGTAATTGCTCACGCAGCGGCAGAGCTGCCTTATCGACAAACGTTTTCTTCAATTCGCTATGCGGTTCTTCATTTATGTATTTCATTGTTTTATCCAGTTCGCCCAGGGTGCAGCCTGTCTGGGCCATCGCCCTCATGTACTGGAATGTTTTGAGCCAGTATTCATATCTCGCGTAGTTGCCGGCCCCTTTAATCAGCGGCTCAAGCTTAGCCAACTCATCAACAAAGGTATATAACGTACTGATTTTGCTCCACGGTTCGGGATTGGAAACAATACCGCCCGGCCCTTCGATCCAGGTCGCAGGTTCCGGCAGATTCCCATCAATCTTTATGAAAATCCCGGCAATTTGGCAGGCTGCCTCCGGGCCGAACTGATGCAGTGCCCAGTCGTTGTAAAAATCATCTGTCGGTAAATTCCGTTGTGGTTTGGATCCTGCTGCACCTGCCGGGTGTTCTGCCTGAGGTTTATTCCATGGGCTTTGGTCCCATGCCGCTTGTGACAGGGCCGAGACGCCAGGTCCGACATTGCGTGTACGCCAGTGAATCCCCATAAGGCCCGTGCATCCGTATTTCAACGCGTCGGCAGCGTCTTTCCTCATGCGTCCTGCCCACAACTGCGGTGCTATCATGCTGGGATCATCCTCAAGCCACGGAATCGCCCATCTGGGACGTTTTCCAAGGCCGGCAAATTGCGGTTCGACAAAATCTTTTCCGACCTGCCGATTGATGCAGCTAAAAGGCATTTCTTTTGGCAAAATATTATTGAACAGCAAACGGTCCTTCGGCGGGCCAAGAACCCAGCCGCATGTTGCAAGTATAAAGTCCGGCTCAACTTCCTCTTCTGCCTGAACTGCAAGGAGCAGGTCTGCTTTTGCCTTTTCGATATTTTCGTCCGGTGCGCCGTCCCATGTCCATCCTTCCGGCGTCCAGAACCAGTAGTAGTCCAGGGGATACCTCTGGCAAATACGCTTAAACATCCCTTTGTAGAGCATTTTGACAGTTTGCGGCGATGCCGGATCAAGCCCTTTGCTCTTGAGATGTTCCTGGAGCTGCTTTGGTATTGTCAGTGGAATTTCCGTTCCGACGCATGTTTTGATTCCAAGACTATGAGCGTATTCAAAGGCCTCTTTGAGCATTTGGCCGACATTGTTAAATACCTTGTTATTTTCTTCAGGCGTTTTGGGCCAGGGCATCATGCCAGCCATTACATCCGGGCCATAATCATCACTTTCAAAAAGTCCGGCGGCACCAAAATTAAACTCACCCGTTTTTTTAACTGAATACCCAAAAGTATTGCGAAGAACATTGTGGTAGCTTGAAGGGTAACTGTACGTCACCATCCCATCCGGACCGACATCTTCCGGCAAACCAATCCAGACGGTGGCTTCCGGGCCGACAGAGCCTTCAGGATAAGTATGCAGGCCGATGAAGTTCATGCGTAGCTTTGGCAATTGTGTCAGGATAGCCTTATAATCATTGATATCCCACCAGTCAGGCCCTTCGGGAAAATCATGAAACGGCTGAATACCTCTCAGATTGAATAGCGGCTTGCCATGTTCATCCAGTTCCGGCAGCTTCAGAGCGACCTTTGCGTCTGGAATCGTGTCGCCATGCAGATAAAAACGAACACCGAACTGTTCGATGAAACGATACGTGCAGTAAAGGGTCCCCGCGGCATCACCGCCGGTAATCAGTATCGCCTTTTGTTTGTTAAAATCAAGACTCTTAAGCCTGTATTGTTGTGACAGTAAATCGGTAACAGATAATTTAAGGTCGGCGTTTTTACCAATTAAAGTATCTATAATGTCACGGTCCTTTTGCCCAACAACAATCAAATCAGTGTTAGCGGGCAATTCACCATTGCTCCTGACAATTGGCAAAAGCGCGCCCGTTCGCAGAAATAAATACCTGCGAATCTCCTTTGCAGCCAGCGATTCAACCATCGATGATGTCTGCGGTATTACAATTGTCACCGAATTAACATCCGCATAGACATCTTGGCCGAACAGACAACCAAATACTGTTACAACACAAAGGCATATTGCATATCTCATCTTAACCATCCTTTAATAAATAGAACAAGTTTTGACATCTCACCCTTCACTGATACTCTGTCATCCCGCCCGCGCAACGTGAGCCGAGGAACCTGTTTCTTGAATAGCCTCGCGTAGCAAATCCTTTTTCTCACGTCCAGGGCAATTCTTCAGACAAAACGGACAAAGAAGTTTCTGCAACCACCACCATGATGCCCACCATCTCCTCCCGTGCCCACTCCTCACTCCGAGCGTATATCGACGCGGCCTGAAGCATTATCTCCTTTTCATCTACCTCTAGAATGATGTTCTTGCAGTGATTCTCGTTGATCTTCATGCAATAATTCGCCGCAGATACTCGATCTATACGATTCATATCGCCTTTATTGTGGCTGATCGTTACAGTCCGCCCATCGGGCCGCAGTACCTCGAATGTACTTGTTGCAAAATTGGAACCTTGAAGAAATACGACGTAAGGGAAATGAAGTTCCCCAAGCATCGCATTCCTTATTTCGTTGATATTCTTGTGTACTCTCTCAATCGCATTTCCCGCAACCATCAAATCCTGATCTTTATTTTTTCCCACCAGTATTCCAGCCTTTACATTCTCAACATCCTTTCCTTGGTGCTTGGCTTCAGAAACAAGGATGATTCTCCAATTGCCTGATTTATCCAAAACCTCGATCAATCCGCCATCCGGCTTGATGCTTGCTTCTTTTACAAAAAGAATCTTACCAAGTCGTGCATCGAGTGTCTTCAATCTTCTGTTGATCTCGCTTTTTGCAATGGACGCCTGCTTCCGAAATTTAAGTTCTGGATATGTCCTGACCAAAACATCAAATGTGGTCGCACTTGCGTCTGCTACGGCATCGTCATGTACTTTCGCCACTTCCCCGAATATCTCCCTGGGACCGCCTCCGCGAATTTGCTGCTCGGTCAATCGACCTGCTTGCCTCTTGCTCATATGAACAACCTCGCCGTTGTTCTATCAGGGACATCATCACCAGACGGCACAACACATCGCGCACCGCACACCAGGTCGACAAACTCACTCACATCGACGTCTTTGACGATTTCGTATTGTCGATTATAAAACGATGGCGTCCGGTTTTCCAAATGCAGATTGAAATAGTCCACCAGACCTGCACCCGAATCCACCAGGATGGAATGGCGGCCCTCTTCAATGCAAACCCGCCCTGTAGTTCCTGACCCAGCGAAGAAATCGAGCACTAACGATCCTTCGTACGACAACGCCCTTACAAATCTTCTGATTATTTCTAGTGGTTTCTGCGTCGGATGACCGACACGCTCTTTTGAATTGGCGTTCAGCCGGCTGATTTCCCACACATTTGTAGGATTCTTGCCCTTTTCGATACTGACCGGATTTAGACGCTTGTCTCTTCTGTACAATCGTTTCGTCTCCTCATCGAATGGTATGCGAACTGAATCCAGGTTGAAATAGTAGCGTTTTGTTTTCGCAAGCCACACTGCTTCCTCGTGTCGGTTTGCAAAGAATCGATGTGCACTCATTCCATTCTTGTAATACCAGATGATAAGATTGACGAAGAGTAGGTCTGTATTGTGCCTCACATGATGCAGAAGTTCTAATAGATCGCCGTGTTTTAAATCTTGGTATTGAAAACCACCAAATATGACACAATTCCCGGTGTCGGAAAGAACCCGGTATATTTGATCAAGCCAGGCTCTAGCCCAGTCCAGATAGTTGGTGAAACTGTCCCACACATCCATATCCAAATTGTATGGTGGGTCCAGGATAATCAGTTGAATTGAGGAATCTGGAACTCTTTTCAGAAACGACACTGCATCTTCGATATACATACTGTGAAGCGTTTTCTCGATGTGTTGTATAGGCACAGTGCTGTTCGGCTTCCCACCTATTCTATTTAGCCTGTTAAGGGTCATGTGCCCACTATTGAAATGCGACCTGTTTGGCATTTTAGGTATCCTTTCCAGTGTATTAGTAAATAAGAAATAGGGACAGTCAGGAAACAGGGACCGTCAACCTAATCCCGTATATATCACATCAGACCTACAGCCAACTCATATCGTACATAATCCCACCAACCTTGTCAAAACAATAAAAACCGTATCCCTTCCTCCTCACTTCCTCAACGATTCCTTCCCGATATACATCGGGATTCATTATTCACTATTCATTGCCTG
>JBFZBL010000021.1:0-3932 GCA_041308485.1 Phycisphaerae bacterium
CAGAAAGCGGCTTCGGCGCAGATATCGGCTATGAGAAATTCTGGAACATCAAGTGTCGAATATCGGGCCTGCGTCCCGACGCCGTGGTCATAGTCGCTACTGTCCGCGCTTTGAAAATGCACGGCGGCGGCCCCCCGGTAAGACCCGGCGTGCCGCTAAGTGAGGAATATACAAAAGAAAATTTCGCTCTGCTCGAAAAGGGTTGTGAAAATCTGGCTGCCCACATTGACATTGTAAAGAAAAGCGGCGTAAAACCGATTGTGTGCATCAACAGCTTCAGCAACGACACAAAAGCAGAGCATAGTCTTGTCAAAAAAATCGCCGAAAGCTGCGGCGCGGTCGCGGTTGTTTCAGAGCACTGGCTGAAAGGAGGCGATGGGGCTATTGAGCTGGCGGAGGCCGTCATTGATACCTGCAGTAAAAAGAACAACTTTAAATTGCTGTATGACCTCGATATGCCGATTCGCAAACGCATCGAGCTGATTGCCAGGGAGGTTTACGGCGCCAACGGCGTTTCGTATTCGGAAATCGCTTTTGAAAAAATAAAGCAGCTCGAGCAGGACCCCACGACGCAGAAATTTAATACCTGTATGGCCAAGATTCACCTGAGCTTGTCATACGACCCGGAGTTCAAGGGCAGACCCATCGGCTGGCAGCTTCCTATCAGGGACGTGCTGGTCTACAGGGGCGCTGAGTTTATCGTGCCGCTGGCGGGCGAAATCAAGCTGATGCCCGGCACAAGTTCGGACCCGGCGTTCAGGAGAATTGATGTTGACGTAAATACCGGGAAGGTTCAAGGATTGTTCTAATGACTGCCAGAATAATAGACGGTAAACAAATCGCCGCGGATATGCGGGCGAAGCTCAGATCCGATGTCGCTACCCTTGCTAAAAAAGGAGTTGTGCCAGGGCTTGGCGTTATTCTCGTCGGCGATGACCCCGCATCGAAATCTTATGTTACCGCCAAGCAGAAGGCCTGCGAGGAAATCGGCATCTACTCCGACGATAATCGCCTCTCAGCCTCGATTTCCCAGAAAGAACTGATGTCGCACATTAATCGGCTAAACAAAAGCCCCAGAATCCACGGCATACTGACGCAGTTGCCTCTGCCCGACACTATCGATGAATTGGAAGTGCTGATGTCAATCGACCCCGCCAAGGACGTAGACGGGTTTCACCCGATAAACGTAGGTAAAATGGTGACAGGCCAAAAGGCATTTCTGCCCTGTACCCCACACGGCGTCGTCCAGCTTCTTCTCAAAAGCGGCGTGAAAATCGAAGGTGCAAACATCGTCATTGTCGGCAGGAGCAATATCGTAGGCAAACCTCTGGCAAATATACTCATTCAGAAAAGCCCGCTCGGTAATGCCACTGTAACTGTGTGTCATACTCGAACCAAAAACCTGGCCGAACACACAAAAAGAGCTGATATTGTCATCGCCGCAGCGGGCCACCCTAATACAATTACAGCCGATATGATTAAGGATGGCGCGGTAGTCATCGACGTCGGCGTCAATCGCGTTGAGGACTCGACGAAAAAGGCCGGCTATCGTCTCGTCGGCGACGTCGATTTTGAGAATGTAAAAGAAAAGGCCTCGCTCATCACCCCTGTCCCCGGCGGCGTCGGCCCTATGACAATTACAATGCTCCTCTACAACACCGTCGAATCAGCGCAAAGCGCCGCAGGCCTTTTGAAATAGCGGATTTTTTAACAGCCACTGTCTGTGCGGGATGTTTAATGAGATGATGCGTATTGCTCAAGCGCCTTGATATTTTCTAAAGGTGTATCGCGCGTGACCTCGCATCCTGCCCCGACTATGAAATTTGCGCCTGCCTCTTTATGGCACGTTTCAATCGCCCTGTAAACATTCTCTGGGGTTTCATCTCGCAAAACCGAAACAGGATTTATATTTCCGCAGATTACCTGCTTTGGCCCCATTTTCTCTCTGGCAAGTTTCACCGGGCATGGGTAATCGATGTCAATCATTTCCGCACCAAGCTGTCCCATCCCTTCCACAATCTTCCGCGTGTCCCCGCAGATGTGCAGCCGGACAGCCGCCCCCATTTTATGTATTCCGTCTATAAGCCGCTTCTCATAAGGCCATACGAACTCTTCGTATATCTTCGGCCCAACCAGTGACGCCGCGGCGTCTCCTATGCCCATCAAATCCACCCCTGCATCAATCTGCGCCTTCGCGAATTTCAGCCCAAGCTCAGTTGCGAATTCAAACAGATCTTTCACAAACCCAGTATCCTCGAAAAAGTCCGTCATTATCGTATTGATACCGCGTAAATCCGCCCCCTCAGCGCATGGCCCTTCAATCCATCCCTCGATAATCTTGTCTTTGCCGGCTTTTTCTTTGAATAGAGCTGCCGCCTTTATTCTGTCATGCATTCTTCCGCCGCTCAACGGCTCAGGCATCTTCAAATTCGCTAATTTACTTTTATCGGCGAGCAGGGCGTTGCTTTCATCGATATCGGGCGGCGAATCCTCGTGAAAAATAATTGCCGCTCCGCAGTCCGCCGCCTCGCGTGTCGGGTCCGAAATACATCCCACGTGGTCGAAGCCGAATTCTTCCGCTGCCCGTAACTGTCCCTCCACAAGCACACGGTAATCTGTTACGTAATCGTAGTATTTCCTCCCGATACGTCCCGCCGCGAATTGCATCGTAATAGGCATACAAGGCAAATGGTCAACGTGCCTGCCCTGAGCGGAGTCGAAGGGCTTGCCCGTAAACATCGCCAAAACTCGTTCTCGACTCGTCATTTTTGTTTCCTTGCCGGAGAACAGTTCTTATTGACCTTTTACATTCATCTGAATTGAGTAAAAAGAATCTCTGGCGGTGATGAATAGCGTTTTACCGTCTTTGCCGCCGAAACAAATATTTGAGGTTGAATTGGGGACGCTGATATAGCCGAGCTTTTTGCCTTCCGGGCTTACGATATTAACGCCTTTGCCCGACAGGTCAGTCAGGTACAAATTGCCCAACTCATCGAGTTCGATACCATCCGCCCCGACGGGGACAAACACTTTCTTATCATACAATGTGCCGTCTTCCTTGACCTTGAAAACGAATGTCCTGCGTCCTGAATAGTCGGCCACGTAAAGCAGTTTGCCGTCTCTTGTTCCCACAATGCCGTTGGGACTGCCCATATCAGGCACAACAATGACTGGCTCTTTTGCGTCAGCGGGCAGATAGAAAACGTAACTGCCGTCTAATTCCGATTTGCCTTTTTGGTATCCGGGATCGGTGAAATATATGCCGCCTTTTTTGTCCCGCCACAGGTCGTTGGGAGCGTTTAATTTTTTACCTTTGTAGTTGTCGCACAATATAGTCACGTTTCCATTTGTGTCAATTTTGCCGATTTTCTTTCCGCCGCCCTCGCAGACATACAGGTTACCATTCTCGTCGATATCCTCGCCGTTGGCTCCGTTTGTGTTTTCACGGAAAATTGAGCACTTGCCGTCGCCAGACCATTTATGAATCCTGTTATTCGGTATATCGGTAAAATATATATTTCCCTGCGCATCTGCTATGGGCCCTTCGGTGAAATTGAATCCGCCCGCCAATTTCTCAACCTTTGCGTCAGGCGCGATTACCGATTTTGTTTCTGCTGAAGCTGGCCATGTAACGCCTCGGGTTCGCATCTTAACCGAGTAAAGCGATTTTGATGCTGTGATGAAAAGCCTATCTGCGTCTTTGCCGCCGAAGCATACATTGGCGGTCCACGGCTCACGTATCGCAATATGTTCGATTTTTTCTCCCGCGGGATTGAAAACGGTCACGCCGTTGCCTGTCAGATATACATTGCCCTCGTTATCGATTGTCATTCCATCCGAACCCATATCGCAGAACAGCTTCTTATTGCCTAATGTCCCGTCGGCGTTGATTGTATAAACGTATGTCTTGCCCGCCCTGATATCCGCCACAT
>JBFZBL010000022.1:0-2574 GCA_041308485.1 Phycisphaerae bacterium
ATTTTCCAGCGGCGTCCCGGAAAGCACCAGCGCAAACCGGCTCCGTAGCGATTTCATCATCTGCGTGGTTTTGGTACCCCAGTTTTTAATCCGCTGGCCCTCGTCAAGAATGATCAAATCCCAGCGTATTTGCTCAATCGACCTGGCGTCCCGCATCACCTGCTCATAATTGCATATCGTAAAAAAACAGCGGTTGTCATACTGCGCCGCACGCTCCTGTGCACTGCCCAGTATTAACTGGCAATCTTTGTCACAGAAACGTTGGATTTCACTACGCCATTGCGACTTGAGCGAAGTAGGACAGACAACCAATACCTTTTCAACAGATGACTCACGAGATAATAATTCCGCCACGCCGATTCCCTGTATCGTCTTGCCAAGCCCCATATCATCAGCCAGCACCGCACGACCGGCGCCGGCAGCAAAAGCTATTCCATCAAGCTGATATGGCAGCAATTCTTTCTTAAGCAGGGTCTTTCGCAACGGATGGGCGGCAGGATTTTGACGGATTTCCTGCACCAGTTTCGTTATACGATCCTGATGAAGTAAAAAGTCGATATATTCGGCTGCGTCGGGATAAATAATCACATCATGACCTGCTGATTCAAGTTTTCGAATGCACTGTAATAACTTATGTACATCCTTTATGTTACGATTTTTTACCGGCTCAATAATCCTGTTGATTCTTTCGTCAATGTCCGCCGGACAAAGCAGCCGTAATTCCAGACTCTCATTATATGCGACATGTACCGCAAAATCCTTCTGCCGGTAAGGACTTCTCTTTGTCGCCGCACTGAACTTGCGACCCATCTTGCTCTGGACCTTCATAATATGCTTGCAAGTCCCCAGCGTATTTTTCCTGAAATCCGGACAGGAGCAATACGAGTCTCCTCTTTGCCAGCCGCGAAGCGCAACCCTGTAGCTTTTGCCGGATAGCGAATTCGTAACAATATAATCCGTCCATAGTATTCGCGGATTGGTACCTTTAATGGTCATGCGTTCGGTATTTGCACGCTCCTGCCGTTCCTCCAGCGCGCCGGCTATAAGTTCTGTTTCACTGAGACTTTCGACGGGAACCCGTTCTACCGGTGGCTTAGCCAAACCCAGAACCGTCTTTTCTTCAAGTATCAAGGCAAAAGCCGCTCCGACATGCCCGCAAAGCGCATCACATTTATCGCAGTTAAAATGAAGGCGATTGCGAGCCTCAGCCATCAGCGTAATCGTTACTACCGCCCCATCCACCGACAGGCGAAACAAATCGTCGCCCAGATACACATTCTCCTCAATGGATTCTATCGGAAACTTGCCGCCTTGCATAATGAGCTTATTGCCATCATCGCCCAGCAACTTGCAGGCCTGAGAAAAAGTCAACCTTGATAGCCTGTCCTTAAGTGTCAATTCCTTTTTTGCCATTATAACTCCTCTGTCTATATCGATTCCCTTTCTGTTTTTGTGTGGCACAAATGATACGGCTCTTTTTATGATAGCGTCAATGAACAAATCTTCATCTTTCATTGCTTTTTGCCAACTTTTAATGGCCGGCAACCTGCCAAACCCCCAATATTTCACTGATTTTCATACATTTTCGTCTTTAATAAGCTCAAAATATCTGCTATAATCCGTCCAACGGTTGCAGTAGAATGAGAAAATGATTTTGCGGAAAATTTATATAACCGATTGCTGCATAACAACTTGGAGAGATGTCCGAGCGGCTGAAGGAGCTGGTTTCGAAAACCAGTGTGCGGGTAAACCGTACCGCGGGTTCGAATCCCGCTCTCTCCGTTAAGTGCATATTGCCCGATATGGCAGATTATGCGTAAAGTATTTAAGTTAATGTCTTACTAAGGGATGAGAACACGCGCGGAGCGAAGCGACGCCCCGCGGGTTTGACACGCTTCAGGCGGGCCGCGCCAGCGAATCCCGCTCTCTCCGTTAAATCTTACATTTAGCGAAATTGAAGGATGTTGCCTCGTCGCAAATATATACATAAAGGCCTACCGCAAAGGAGTTTAAGTCATGTCCGCTAACCCCGACGTTGTTGACTATCGTATTTACGGTGATGATATGCAACTAGTCGAAATAGAATTGGACCCCGGCGAAGGTATTCGTGCCGAAACTGGAGCCATGATGTACATGGACGATGGCATTGAAATGCAAACCTCAACCGGTGGCGGCATGTTCAGCGGATTCAAGCGAATGATTACCGGCGAAAGCTTTTTCATCACCACCTTTCTCTACAACGGTTCCGGTAAAGGCCATGTCGCATTTGCGGCACCTTATCCGGGCAAGATTATTCCTCTGCAACTGAGTCAATTGGGTGGGCAGTTTCTCTGTCAGAAAGACGCCTTTCTTTGCGCCGCTAACGGCATCGAGATCGAAGTGGCCTTTACCAAAAAACTGGGGGTGGGCCTCTTTGGCGGTGAAGGATTTATCCTTCAGCGTCTGCAAGGCGACGGCATGGCATTTATACACGCGGGCGGTACTATTGTTCAAAGACAATTAAAACAGGGAGAAACTCTTCGCGTTGACACAGGCTGTCTGGTAGCCCTTTCTCCCTCTGTCGATTACGACATC
>JBFZBL010000023.1:0-5167 GCA_041308485.1 Phycisphaerae bacterium
CTCGCGCTTTTCTATGTTTCATAGCACATTCCCTCATCATGTTTTGAACGCTCTCCATCGACTTAGCGGGGGAAACCCTTATCTCCTCGATTGGAATTCCCCACTTATATTGATACTCTGATATATCTTCCTATTCTATAGAATATCAACCGATTTTCCGGGTGTCAAGATGCAATATTGTTTATTGAACCAGCCATTCAAAAATCAGGTTCGGTAACATCTAAACAAAAATATCATCAGTGAAAGATCTTTTATTATTTGAACAAATAAACAGCCGTATTCGCAGCCGAGCAGACAGTCGCCGAAATTATAATAAGCAAAACAGCGTATTTGCGCCAGTTCGAAAGGGTAGTGGGTAGAGATATTTTAGCCACTGATTAGACCCTTCTTCGCTACGCTATGCCGCGGCAGGCAGATTTACACTGCCGGTTTCCCCCTTCGCTAAGAGCTACTCCAAAAAGGGACACCTTGCGGTGGGCGGGACACCCGCCAAAGACGTGCGAGTGCAGGCAGGTTGTTTTTGAATCGCCCTGAAAAAAGGCTCCCCTTCGACTGGTTCGACTACGCTCACCACAGGTCGCTCCCCCGATAAAAACATTCGAGGGCAAGCAGGGCTGTCTGACCCCTTTTTGTTTTTTCTGTCGCCGCGATAATGGTATGGGGACAAGTAAATACCCATAATCAGATAGGAATTTTAAAAATAATATGCTTTTAACTTGACTTTGTTGGGCTTCCAATCGCATAATAACTATATAATAACTAATAGTAATCCGTTAGTTTGGAGGAGACGAAAATGAAGAGAATGGTGTTTTCCGCAATCATATTAACCGGTCTTGTTCTATTTATCAACATAGCTGCTGCGGCAGAACGTCACGTTCCGAGCGAGTATTCAACAATCCAAGCGGCTATCAACGCTTGCAGCAATGGCGATGTAGTAATCATCGCACCCGGCACATACACAGGCACCGGCAACCGGGATATAAACTTCAATGGCAAGGCCATTACTGTTCGCAGTAATGACTCGAATGACAACGATGTTGTAACATCCACGATTATTGATTGTGAAAACCTTGGCCGTGCCTTTCAATTCAGCCATTATGAGAACTACAACAGCAGAATCGAAGGAATCTATATAGTCAACGGACGAAGCCAAAAGGGTTCTGCAATCTACTGCAGCGGTGCTTCCCCTGCCATAAAAAATTGCTTTATAGTCTTTTGCGGCATAACAGGAGGCGATGGCTCCACCGGTCAAAACGGCCAGGACGTATATGGCGGGGGCATTTATTGTGAAGCAGGCGGCGGAACTCCCTGGGTTACCCTTATAAACTGCACTTTTTACGGCAACATCATCCAGGGAGGAGCAGGCGGACCAAGTGATACATGGCTTTTTATACCTCCCGGCGACGGAGGCAACGCATTCGGCGGCGCTGTTTACGCCGGCACCGATTGTTCTATTTATGCCTATAACTGCAATTTCATTAGCAATGTGGCACGAGGCGGAGCGGTTTATGATGAACCACAACCAATAGAATACGGCGCTTCAGGAAATGCGCTAGGCGGCGGTTTGTATGGCAGGATACTTCTCTCTGGCAGTGTCCTGTATGACAATTCGGCTATCGGTGGTGCCAGTTATTCGTTCCCAATAGGCGGCGGCAGCGGTCTTGGAGGCGGTATTTATGCAACCGAATACTATAACTATTTCAGTAATTGCCTCATAGTCCAAAACTCAACGGTTGCCGGCGGAGTTGACGGTTTCAGTTATGGCGGCGGTATTCACTCTGCCTCATCTGAGTTTACTGCAATTACAAACTCCTCCATTTGCGATAATACTGTTGATACAAACGGAGCTTATGGATATGGGGGAGGGGGTATTTATGGAAACAGCGACACATTAATCATAGACAGCATTCTTTGGGGCAATATCGATGACCTGTGGGGATGCACTGCGACGTTTTCGTGCATCAAAGATCCAGACCCCGGCGATAGAAATATTCACTCCGACCCATGTTTTGTATCAGGAGGACCTTACCCATCTCAGCAGTACTTTCTGGCACACACAGCCACAGGACAAGCCAGCAACAGCCCCTGCATAGATGCCGGAAGCGATTATTCAGTTATCCTCGGTTTTTGGAACAGTTCGACAAGAACCGACATGGTGGCGGACAATGGTATTGTGGATATGGGTTATCACTGGGGCAGCAACGATAACAGCATGCCCAGTGACCTTAATAACGACTGTGCAGTAAATTTCGTAGATTTTGCCATTCTCGCCTCACAGTGGAAACAGGCGCCCGGCACGCCATCGGCGGATATTGCACCACCGGGCGATGGAATTGTCGATTGGAATGATCTTGAATTAATGGCTCAGTCGTGGCTCTGGACGTGCAGTTATTAATGATTGCAATAACGACAGATCACATAAAATATCCTGCCTTTTTGTTTTCTGTGGCAGATAGCACTTGAGCAATTAGTGCGAGAGGAGGAGCATAAGGACGCCGATGATGACGCCGACGAGTGCGACGGCTTTGTGGCGAATCTGGTTTTCGCCGAAAATGAATGCCCCGCCGAGGAAAGAAATCACAACGCTTCCGCTTCGGACGGCGGCAATAAGCGAAATCATCGCCCCCGGATAACCAATCGCTTTGAAGTAAGCGATATCAGCAACGGCCAGTGAAGCCCCGATGATGAGGATACTCCAGCGCCATTTGAATGGAGTGTGTTTTGCGCGGACGGGCCACCAGAAGGCAAACAGCGCAAAGGCCATAACGGGAACCGCATAAATTATAAACCATACCTGGACGCCTACGGCGGAAAAGCCGAGCGTCTGGACAAGATATTTGTCGTAAAGGCAGCTAACTGTGCAAATGACAACCGAGAAGGCAAGGAGAAGAACCCATTTATTAGTATGAAAAAAGATACCTTCACGGCTGCCGATGATGGAAAAAATATAGTAGGAGACAAAGAGTATGCCGAATGCTGCCCATTGAAAAGGAGTAAGGCGTTCCCCGAAGACGAGCATCGCCCCAAGCAGCGTCCATGCGGGAATAGAAGCCCCGATGGGAGCATATATCGAAATAGGCAGGTGCTTGATGGAAAAAAAGCCCAGAATCCAGAGCGAAATGACAATAATGGCCTTTATGAAGCAGCAGAAATGGGCCAGCGGGCCAAAATGCGGGGTAAATAACCCCATTCTCATCAAAAAATCGGGCCAAACCCAGGAAAGCACTACAAGGGGTGACAATAATACCGCCTCAACCAATACCGAAAAGAACAAAAGCGGTATTACGGCATTATTGTGAAGGGCTCTTTTTCTGCATATGTCATAAAACCCCACAAAGACGCCCGAAAAGGCACTGAGATATAACCACATCATATTGCTTCACCAAATAATAACGAACCCCATACGAAAGGCGGCCTTTCTACCATAATAGAATATCGTTTGCACGGTAAAAATATCTGCAATGAATCCATATCTTCGCATAGGGCTGGCTTAAAGGCGTAAATAATCGTAAAATGACCGGCAGCTCTGTTTTTGTCATTTCGACCGAAGCGACGCTTTGTGTCGCGCAGTGGAGAAATCTATTAAAAACAGATTCCTCGACTCGCTGCGCCCCTAAGGGGCAAGCTTCGCTCGGAATGACAATGTATACAGAGTATGCTCTTCCGAGTTATGGAGCTTGTTAACGACAAGTTGATTAACGAACTGACCTCACGACTGACTGCTGCCGGTGGTTCGACTTCGCTCACCACAGGGGGGGTGGTAAAAGTCGCTGGGACATGGGGGTCTTTTGCGCGCCTTTTGGCCGCACATCTCTCAAAATGGATTCGACAAGCTCACCACGGGCAGTTATCCCGACCGATTATTTACGTTTGTCCGCACATAGATGACGCGGACAACGCCATCGATGATTTGCAGACCTTTGGTTCGACTTCGCTCCCTTCGACTTCGCTCAGGGCAGGCACCACAGGCGGTTCGACTTCGCTCACCACAGGCGGAGCTGACGATGTTCAGCTATTACCCGCATGGGAGGGCGAGGAGGAAATAGCGGACGCGACCGATGAGATTCGGGCGGACCGGCTTAAGACCGTGACTCGTGTCTCGACGCTCGTGACTCGTGAAAAAGATAAAGGCATAATTATCGCCGCGTCGATGCAGGCGATTTGTCAGCCCGTGCCGAAACTGTCGGCCATCGAAAGCGGCTCGCTGTCGCTTCAAACCGCAAAGCAGGCGACACCAGAAGAGGTAAGCGTGTGGCTGATTGATAACGGATTCGAGCGGACGGACAGGGTTGACCTGCCGGGGCAATTCGCAAGGCGCGGCGGAATCGTGGATATTTACGCGCCGCTGATTTCGTGGCACGGGCTTGGAGCCCGTGAAAACACGGCCAAGATGGCCGTGCCACCAAACGAAACCCAATCGCAAGCAATAAGAATTGAATTTTTCGGCGACACAATCGAAAGTATCCGCACGATTGATTTGGATTCGCAGGTATCGACGCATCAGTTATCAGCGGTGAGCATCATATCTGCGACATGCGGCGACAAAACAGGCGAGCGCGAGCTTTTCCTGAATATTCTGCCCGCCGATGCGATTGTAATTTTAGATGAGCCGGCGGACTGCCAGGAAGTGGCAAAAGTTTATTTCGACCGGGCGGAGCAGAAAGAACGACTTTACACCTGGCCCGAAATTCATAAGGCACTCCAACGATTCACGCAGCTTCACATCTCCCGTTTCGCAACTGAAAATCCTGATGAATACGTTAAATTAGATATACGAAGCGTTCAGCAGTATCAGCACAAGGCGGCGTCGCTCTGGGCGGGGCATAAGGAGGCGCTGGCGGAACTGGTCACGCTGGCAAAAGAACAGGAGGTTCTGCTTTACTGCGAGGCCGAGGCGGAGATTGACCGTGTCAGCGAAATTATAAAACAGGAACATGGCACGATTCCGCCGAGATTCAAACTGCTCAAGGGATTTATTCATCAGGGTTTCGCGATGCCGGCGCTGAACACGACGATTCTCAGCCATCACGAGTTGTTCGGACAGTTCGCGCTTAGGCGAAGACAGAGGCCGATGCGCGCGACGACGCCCATTGATACCCTGGAGGACCTTCAGCAAGGCGATTACGTCGTGCACAACTCTTACGGCGTGGGGAAATTTTTAGGTATC
>JBFZBL010000024.1:0-18047 GCA_041308485.1 Phycisphaerae bacterium
ACCGTCTTTTTATCCGGGTCTTTGACTATCGGGGCGATTAGTCCTTCAGGAGTTGAAACAGCTAATCCAATACCACTTGATTTTGCGAGTTTTATATCATCGCCGTCGATTTGGCCTGTCATTATGGGGAACTTTTCCAGCCCAATCGCGATTGCCTTAATAATAAAATCGTTGTATGAAACCTCATCTTTGCCAGACTGATTGAGTTTGTCCCTGTATGCGACGAGGTCGGTGACATCGGCCCTGGAGTTAAGATAAAAACAGGGCAGTTCCTGTTTTGACCGCAGCATCTTTTGAGCGGTAATTTTCTGCAATTTACTGACCGGTATGGTCTGGCCAAGTTTCAAATCCTGCGGCAAGACCGGTATCGGCATCGGCAAATCATTGATTTTTTCCCGTTTTGCCGGCTTCGATTTTGCGATTGTCGGCATCGCGGGCGTTGACTCTTTGAGCGACCGCAAAAACTCATCGCTTATATGCTCATCTTTATCACCCAAAACAAGCAGAGGCGTTTCAATCTGGTAGAAGCCCCCTACTTTGGCCAATATCTGTTTCACGAAGCCGTCCGCGGGAGATTCAATCTCAAGTGTCGCCTTGTCGGTTTCTACTTCAAAAAGGACATCACCGCTTTTGACGTGGTCGCCGATAGCGACTTTGCAGTCAACAATCGTTCCTTCTTCCATTGTATCGCCGAATTTCGGCAGTCTGACTTCTCTGGCCATTTATATTACCTTTTCCGCCTGATTACCCAAAACACAGGAATTCTACGCTATCAGCAATATAGAATCAACTTCCCTCTGGAAAACACAATTGTAAAAGGTATAATGTTAATCCTTGGATTCGCGGGCGTAATTCAGTGGTAGAATGTCGGCTTCCCAAGTCCCAAAAGCCCAAAAATGCAAGTATTTGTCCCTCCAACACTTATATAAAACCTCGTTTTTTATGTAAAAAAACAAAGTGTCAGTAATAGTACAGTAGACCTTAGAAATGGTTGTTGCTCTTCGGAACTGACTGTAGGTGAAGGAAGGTGACTTCTCCCATTTTTACCCCCAGTTAGCGATAGCTATACCAAAAGTTCAATGGATATATAAAATGTTTGCTTTTCTGAGAATTTTTTAAGCCATTATTACAACACCGCTTATAAAACATGAATTTTGTGAAATTAGAGGATAGCCATGGCTCGGGTTGTAGTAAGGTTGTATGCAATAGAAACTACAATGGCGGGTCATTACACTTGACCTATGCCACTTTAGCTGACGTCAATGACCCGGCTTGGTTCGACTGCGCTCGCCACAGGTGCACTGCGAGGGGGTATTTGACGTTATTGAAAAATTAAATGAAAAAATTTCCATTTTCTTGTTGCAGGAATTGTAAATGAGAGGTAGAAGGGGAGTTGTAACAGCTCTTTGAAAAGAAATA
The DNA here is from genome assembly GCA_041308485.1 of Phycisphaerae bacterium. GTDB lineage: Bacteria > Planctomycetota > Phycisphaerae > Sedimentisphaerales > Anaerobacaceae > Fen-1362. Next base: position 1,420 of record JBFZBL010000024.1, read on the forward strand.
TGGTAATCACGGGTCTCAAAGCGAGAGCTTTGGGATAAATAAATGGGAACTCGGTTTAAAGCCGAGACCGACCCGCGGCTGTAAGCGTCTGTTTCGATTATAGTCGGAAGTCCTGAAAGCAGATAACCACTGTCTGGCACTGATTGTTGTGATAGGGTGATGAAATACGGGCTAATTGGAGAATTGGCCCGCACAGCAAAGAATGGGATGGAGAATTGGTGCAAGACGGGAAGGAGCTTTTGGGTAAGGCGCGAGTCAGAAAACCTGCCTGTGATGAATTATTAGTTAATGGTGTTCTCGCGGAATGGAACTCCTTAAAATTTTCTATTTATTATTTTTTATTTTCTATTTCGGCGGCAGCGTCGTCGCACAAACCAGCTGATGCTGCCACAAGTAGAAAGTAGAAAATCTGAAATAAAAGATGATAAGCCGTCACTCCTTTCGCGGGGTGACGGCTTTTTATTTTGCGCGAATGGATTCCCGCTTGCGCGGGAATGACATTCGGAAAGGAGGTGTAAAGGCAGCAGTAGTTGCCGGGTTAAAATGTGATGGAGAGGGATAACGAGGAAGTGAAGGTCTGTTAGAGTTTTGGAGAAGGGAAAATGGCTTCGTCGAGGGTGATGAGAGGTGTAGCAGTGGTATTGTTGTTTGGAGCTTGTGGTTTGGTTAAGGCACAGCAAATAGTGAATTTTGAAGATTTGGCTTTGGAGAAGGGGTCTTACTGGAACGGCTCAGATGGTTCGGGCGGCTTTGCCAGCGGAAGCGCGTGGTTCAATAATAACTACGACACGATGTACGGCTCGTGGGACTGCTTCGCCTATTCGAATATCACTGATACCACGACGCAGGGCTGGGCTGCTCAGTATAACGCGATAACAGGCGGCGGGCAGGGCGGCAGCGCAACTTACGCCGTAGGTTACATTGGCTGGATTATGCCGCCGACGATGACGCTGGATGAGCCGACAATTGTGGGCGGGTTGTATGTAACCAACAACAACTATGCTTATTATTCAATGTTGTATGGCGACGCGTTTGCCAAGAAGTTCGGGGGTTTGAGCGGCAATGACGCGGACTGGTTTTTGCTTACGATGACAGGCAAAAACGCGACTGGTGTGGTTACAGGAACTGTTAATTTTTACCTAGCCGATTACCGGTTCGCGAACAATCAGTTGGATTATATTGTGAATAGTTGGCAATTTGTGGATTTGGCTTCGCTGGGAGTGGTGAAAAGCGTGGAGTTTAATTTGAGTTCAAGCGACACGGCGCCATGGGGTATGAACACGCCGGGGTATTTTGTGGTTGATACTGTTGTGCCTGAACCGGCGTCGTTTATGCTGTTAACATGCGCAGGGATGATTGGTTTAAGGAGAAGGAGAAATTTATAGATAATTTGATGGGGCGGCGCAGGTAAATAACAACTGCGCCGCCGGCTTCGGAGTCGATAAGGGCTGATGAAAAGAACTGTTGCGTGGACAGTATTGTTGATTATTGGTTTTTGGAGTTCAATAGTGAAGGGCGGACCATACAGAGAAGCGGGTGTATGCTCATATATCGGGCCCGACCACAAGGCAACGACACAGTCGGATCCTAACGGGGTTATAAACCCGATATTTCGCGGCTGGGCGACGGATTATATCAGTTATGAGCCGACGCCATATAAGCCTGAGAGATACCTGTTTTGGTTTGACCCGACAATGGCGTTAGGTTCGAGCTACGGCAATACAATCCCTGAAGATTACATGTTCGATATAACGAGCTTAGGCGACCTCTACCAGAACGAAATTAATGCCGGTGTACCGCCCGGGCAAATAACTTTATCGTTCACCGAGATAATCAGCGACCAGAAGGGGTACGATTTTGTGGTTTTCGAAAATGGTTTTCTCGTTCAAGATGACTTGTATTATTGTGAGTTTGCGTATGTTGAGGTTTCATCCGACGGCACTGATTTTGCGAGGTTTCCTTCCACGGATTTGACCGGTGAGCTGGACCCTAATCAGTATAATCGCTACTTCGATATTACCAAAGTTTATAATCTTGCGGGCAAACATCCCAACAGCTATTACGAGTTCACAGGCACGCCTTTTGATTTGAGCGAAATCAGAGATGAACCGAATGTTGCGGCCGGCCTTGTGGATTTAAACAACATCACATACGTTAGAATAGTGGATATCCCGGGAAGCGGAAATTTTTCGGACAAGGCGACCAAGTTTATCGACCCCTGTTCCTGGCCCGACTGGGATTATTTTGACGCCAATCACCCGATATACGATGCCTGGCCTACCTGGGGCTCGGATGGGTTTGATTTGGAGGCGGTAGGGGTCCTCCACCCGCAGGAATTTGGCGGGGACATCAACCTTGATGGTATTGTTGATTATGAGGATTTGGACATATTTGCAGATTGCTGGTTGAATCATTTCGGGCAGGATAACTACCTGTCTCGCTGCGATTTGGCCAAGCCCAAAGATTTAACTGTTAATTTCAAAGACTTTGCGGAATTCGCGACGGGCTGGCGCAAAATAGAACAATGGCGGGAGAACTGATTATTTTAGGCGATAAAAGAAAACATGGATTCAGTTTAGTTGAGGTGATGGTTGTCGTCTCGACGGTGTCGGTAGTTATGGCGGTAACTATACCGGCGTTGAATACCGCTCGTTCACGGGCCAGGGCGGTTGTGTGCCGGTCGAACCTTCGCCAGCTTATTCTGGCGAATATGGAATATTCGAATGATCACGAGGGATTCTATGTGCCCGCGGCTGAAGATTTCTGGCGAACAATCGATATGCTTCAGGGGGGGTATTACAGATGGCATGGAAAGAGGAACGGCCCGCATGAGCCTTTTGACCCGCTAAAAGGGCCTTTGGCCGGATATCTTGCAGACGGCAAGATCAAAAAATGTCCCGAAAGAATAGAATTCACACAAATCAAAGACGGGATAATAAACTTTGAACGGGGCTGCGGTGGATATGGGTACAATATGCAGTATCTCGGCAGCAGGCTTTTTAATGGAGGGATTACTACGGCCAGCGCCTGGAAAAAGGCATTTTCCACAACAGCAAATGCTATGGAAGTAAAAAGGCCTGTCCAAACACTCATGTTCGCAGATGCGGCATTCAATAATGAAAATAAAGGAGTCCAAAGCCTTATAGAATATTCATTCGCTGAGCCGCCTTATCTTGTAATTAATGGGGCAATCAATAGAGAGTTTTTTGCGTTGCCTTCGATTCATTTCAGGCATTATGGTTCAGCCAACGTCGGCTGGGCAGACGGCCACGTCGAGGCAAAGCCGATGGCCAATATGCAGGGTCAGCCCGGATATGATGCTGATTCGGCGAAAATGAACATCGGCTGGTTTGAACCCGTTGATAATTCCCTATTCGATTTGCAATAAATTTTATTTTGTATTGATTATTGGCAGTTGCGGAAGGTCTCCGCAATCATCAATAATCACTCATCAATTATCAATCTTTATATCTTCACGTCTTTTTGGTAATCTTACTACCAAATGCGGCTGCAATTTATCATATGCAAGGTGATGCAGAAAGAGGCGTATTATTGCGCGGCCCGCTCGCCGAACACCGTAGATATTGTGGTGATGAAGCAGGGTCTGCACAATGAGCCGGAGAAATTGCGCCGGGAGGTTCAAAAAGCACTCGATACGACAACCGATACCCAAAACAGGCCTTACGACGCCTCGCTCCTCGGTTATGGGCTTTGCAGTAACGGGATAATCGGGTTGTCAGCTAAAATTCCCATTGTCGTCCCGAGAGGCCACGATTGCATTACATTGCTTCTTGGGTCGAAGGACAAATATAAGGAATACTTCGACAGCCACAAAGGGACTTACTGGTTCAGTCCGGGCTGGATTGAGACGGACAAGCAGCCCGGAAAAGAACGTTTTGAAAAAACGCTCAAAGAATACATCGAAAAATTCGGCGAGGACAACGCCAGATATCTTATGGAGACCGAGCAGAGCTGGATGAAGGAGTATAACTGGGCGACGTATATCGACTGGGGCTTTGCCAATAGCGAATCTGAAAAACGGTTCACCAAAAAGGCGGCCGAGTATCTCAACTGGAAATACGATGAGATTAAAGGTGATTCGAGCCTGATGCAGCGGCTTGTGAATGGCCGATGGGACGAAAAAGATTTTTTGATTGTCAAACCTGGACATAAAATTACAGAAAACCTGACCGATGCGGGGATAATAAAGGCCGAATAAATATGCCCGACAGTGATATACATGCCAGACAAATGGACACATCCAAGATATCGCTGATATGTATTGTCCTGGCAGCAGCGACATTGGCTGCATATGAGGGGGTCAGGTCGAATGATTTTGTTAACTTTGATGACGACAAATATATTACGCTTAATGAGCATGCGCAAAAAGGGCTGAACTCAGAGTCTCTAAAGTGGGCGTTTACGACCTGCTATCAGGGCAACTGGCATCCGCTGACGTGGGTAAGTCATCTTATCGATATTTCCGTTTTTGGCATAAAACCGGCCGGGCACCATTTAGTCAGTGTTAGTTTTCACATCGCCAATGTAATCCTGCTGTTTTTAATATTGAAGAAAATGACGGGCGCGATTTGGCCGAGCGCATTTGTCGCTGTGGTTTTCGGCCTGCATCCCCTTGGTGTGGAATCTGTCGCATGGGCTGCCGAGCGCAAGAATGTTTTGAGCAGCTTTTTTGCGTTTTTGACGATATGGGCGTATTTGTGGTATTCGCAAAAACCGCGATGGCAGCGATATATAATGGTTGTTATTCTTTTCATGGCAGGATTGCTTACCAAATCGATGCTGGTGACGCTTCCGTTTGTCCTGATTCTTTTAGATTATTGGCCTATCGGTCGTTTTAATTCTAAATTCTCAATTCTAAATTCAATTTATGAGAAGCTTCCGCTTTTTGCTATGTCTGCGGTGTTCTGTGTGGTGACGTATTCGGCGCAGGCCAGTGCAGGGGCGGCAACGGACATGGTTGCACTGCCGATTGGTTTGCGCTTGAGTAACGCGATTGTGTCTTTTGTCGGCTATATCGGCAAGGTTTTTTATCCGACCTCACTGGCAGTTTTATATCCGCTTGATACGAATGGGTATCCGTTATGGGAAACGTGGGGATGCCTTTTGCTTTTGTTGTTGGTGACGACGGTCGTAATTCTGGAACGGAACAGGCGCAGGTTCCTGTTGACGGGATGGCTTTGGTATCTGGGTACATTGGTCCCGGTTATCGGCCTGGTCCAGGTGGGTGTGCAGGCGATGGCGGACCGGTATATGTACCTGCCGGGCATAGGGATTTATATCATAGTCGCCTGGCTTGCAGGCGAAGCAATAGCAAGATTACGCCCGCCAAAAATCGTTCCAGCGGCTGCCAGTGCGGTGGTTCTGGTTGTGCTGTTGCTGATAACGAGAACGCAGATAGGATACTGGAAAGACAGCGAATCGTTGTTTAAGCACGCTCTTGACGTAACAAAGAATAATTACGTGATGTATAATAACTACGGTGAGTCGCTCAGGCGCAAGGGGCGTCTGGATGAGGCGATAGAAAATATCAGGCAGGCATTGGCTCTTAATCCCGGCTGGATAGATGCCCACGAAAAGCTCGCGAATATCTTGCAGGAAAAAGGGCTTTACGCCGAAGCGGCTGCTGAATATGAACTGGTGTTGCAGGCGAACCCTGATAAAATCAGGGCGCGCAGCGGCTATGCACTTGCGCTTTTAAAACTTAAGCAGTATGACATGGCGTTTGAACAATTCAATATAGTTTTAACGGCAGACCCTTCCCAGGTCAGCGCGTTGAATAATTTATATGAAGCCGGGGTTGAGAGTGGAAAACCGGATAAAGCGCTGGATGTGATTTCATCGCTGCAGAAAAAGAATCCTGACAACTACCTGTTTTGTCAAAAGGCCGGATTGCTTTACGGGATTATGGGTAATCTCGATGCCGCGATAGAGCAGCTTGAAAAAGCGTGCCGATTATCTGATTATAAAGCAGTTGAGCCGATGGCGTTTCTCTCGCAGGCATACGCCGCTAAAAAAGATATGAAACGCGCCATCGAGACGGCCCAAAAAGCCCTCGAAGCTGCCCAAAAAGAAAACAGGGACGATATTGTCACACAGCTCAGGGCCAGTTTGGAATCGTATCGGCAGATGTTAAAAGAAAGGCAGTAATAGAATATGCCCGGCATTGTTGTAAGGCCGAAACACGGCGAAAAATTCAGGGCTCTGTTTATTTGTATCGTGCTGGGGATAGTTACGTTTGTCGCGTTCGAGGGCGTTCGCAACTGCGACTTTGTCAATTACGACGACGACTTGCACGTGACGAACAACGAGCATATCAAGGGAGGGCTTAGCTTCGAATCAGCGTGGTGGGCGCTGACGGCTTGGCGACAGGAATACTGGCATCCGCTGACGTCGATGAGTCACCTTGCAGATGTCACTATTTTTGGTATGAAGCCGGCCGGGCACCATTTAGTCAGCGCTGGTTTTCACATCGCCAATGTAATCCTGCTTTTTTTGATACTGAAAACAATGACCGGCGAGTTGTGGCCAAGCGCTCTTGTCGCAGCGCTATTCGGGCTGCATCCATTGGCAGTGGAGTCGGCGGCGTGGGTGGCGGAACGCAAGAATGTTTTAAGCACCTTTTTCGCGTTTTTGACGATATGGGCGTATTCGCGGTATGCGCAAAAGCCGGGAGTGCGGCGGTACCTTCTGGTTGCGGCTTTGTTCATTGCTGGATTGGCTTCCAAGCCGATGCTGGTGACATTGCCGTTTGTTTTGATATTGCTTGATTATTGGCCGATAGGCAGGTTCGAGAATTTGAACGGGCGGCGGTGGTTTTGGCGGGCTATTATCGATAAGTCCCCGCTTCTGGCAATATCTGCGGTTATTTGCGTTCTAACGTATTTTGCGCAGCTCAATGCGGGGGTAATGTCGGATATAGTTTCGATGCCGCTTGGTTTGCAGGCAAAAAACGCGATTGTGTCATATGTCAGGTATATCGGAAAGGTTTTTTGCCCCACATCGCTGGCGGTCTTATATCCGCTTGATGCGAATGGGTATCCATTATGGAAGGTCGCAGGATGCCTTGTGCTTCTGCTGGCGGCAACGACGGCAGTAATTATTGAGAGACAAAAGTATAAATTCTTATTGACCGGCTGGTTTTGGTATCTGGGGACATTAGTTCCGGTTATAGGTTTGGTCCAGGTGGGTGCGCAGTCGATGGCGGACAGGTATATGTACCTGCCGGGTATAGGGATTTATATAATAGTCGCCTGGCTTGCAGGCGAAGCAATAGCGAGATTATGCCTGCCGAAAATCGTTCCGGCGGCTGCCGGCGCGGTGGTTCTGGTTGTGCTGCTGCTGATAACCAGAGTGCAAGTAGGGTACTGGAAAGACAGTGAATCGTTATTTCGGCATACGCTGGATGTGACGACGAATAACTATGTGATATATAGCGACTATGGTCAGGTCCTCGCAAGCAAGGGACGATGGGATGAGGGGATAGAAAATGTCAGGCGGGCAGTGGCTATTAATCCCGTGTGGATAGAGGGTCACGAAAAGCTCGCGAATGTCTTACAGGGGAAAGGACTGGACGCTGAAGCAGCCGTTGAATTTGAACTGGTGCTGCAAAAAAAACCGGACAAAATTGATACGCGTAATAACTTCGGCGTAGCGCTTGTAAAAAGCAAACAGTACGACAAGGCGATTGAGCAGTTTGCCATGGTGCTGACGGAAGACCCTTGCCGAATGAGAGCTTTGAATAATTTGTACAAAGCCGGGGTTGAAAGTGGAAAGCTGGATAAAACGCTGGATGTGATTCTGGGCCTGCAGGCAAAAGACCAGAATAACTTTGAGTTCTATCAAAAGGCCGGATTGATTTACGGCACAAAGGGCGACGTGAACGCTGCGATAGTGCAGCTTGAAAAGGCGTGCCGGTTATCTGATTATAAAGTAATTGAGCCGATGTTGTTTCTATCGCAGGCATACGCCGCTAAAAAAGATATGAAACGCGCCGTCGAGACGGCGCAGAAAGCCCTCGAAGCTGCCCAAAAAGAAAATAGAGACGATATTGTCGCACAACTCAGGGCGAGTTTGGAATCGTATCAGAAGGCAATGAAAGGAAATTGAGGACGTGGAATTGCTTTCGGTTATCGCGATAGCGGTCGGCCTGGCGATGGACACCTTCGCGGTGTCAATTGTTACTGGTGCTGCGTATAAAGAGCTGCATATTCGTCATACGCTGCGAATGGCGGGCTTTTTCGGCGGGTTTCAGGCGTTTATGCCAATTGTAGGTTATCTCGCGGGGCTTTCAGTGAGACAATACGTTTCAAATTACGACCACTGGATTGCCTTCGGGATTCTCGCCGCCGTGGGTCTTAAGATGATTTACGAATCGTTCAAAATCAAAGAGGAAAAAAATACTCCCAATCCGGCCAACCTCGTGGTGGTGCTTGTCCTCGCAGTGGCTACGAGCATCGACGCCCTTGCTGTCGGCATTACGCTTTCGCTGATTACACACGCGATTGCGCTGGCGGTTATCATTATCGGCGCGGTAACATTCAGTATGTCGTTTGCCGGCGTTTATATCGGCAAAAAATTCGGACATTTCTTCGAGGGCGGTATCGAAGTAATCGGCGGCCTTGTTCTCATCGCCCTCGGGATAAAAATCGTTATCCAACACGTCGCTTAAATTAAACCGGCGGCGGGGGAGTCAATCAGCCAGAGGACTTTATCCAGAACAGGCCAGAGGACGTGAATCGGATAATGAACCTCATCGGGCGGGCCGACTAAAACTTCTTTTAAGGTCTTGGCTTTTTCGGAACCGCTGACAAGAACAACAATCTGCGACGCGGCACAGATAACAGGATGCGTGAGCGTGATTCTGTTAACGGTCTGGTCGGGCAGTTTCTGGTCCAAAAGATAAACCGCGCAGGCAAGGTCTTTTGTATCGAAGCTGGCGTTGGAGTTCGGAAATAGCGACCCCGTGTGGCCGTCGGAACCCATACCGAGAAGGATAAAGTCGAATTTGGGAATTTGTCCCCGGTTGATATTGAAAACGCTGCGGATTGTGCTTTCGTATTGTCTTGCCGCCGAATCAAAATTATCGTTCTCAGTTGGAATCGGATGAATATTTTCTTTCGGTATCGGTATTTTTGTCAGGAAGGTATCAGAAGCGAGTTTGTAGTTGCTATGAGGTGAGTCGTGCGGAACGTATCTTTCATCGACCCAGAACACATGTATTTTGTCCCAGCCAAGCGACAACGCCTTTTGTTCTGAGCCGAGAAGTTCGAAGAATCGCTGCGGGCTTCTGCCTCCGGATATTGCCAGATGGAAAACATTTTTTTTCTTAACGGTTTCTTCGACGGAGGCGACGAACAATTCGAGGCATCGGCGGGCGATTGTCTCCGCGTCGGGTAGTTTCTGTATATTCGGTTTGTATTGTTTCGCCGGAGACATAATTTAACGCCTTTTCATTGAATACATAAGCGCCATTATAGCTTGATGCGTGGAAGTTGTATCCGTCTTTTCGAATTAATGAATCGAAACCTCGCCCCCGGCGTGCGGTGTTGTCTTTTTCATCAAAAACACCAGCGGAATCATCAGCAGGAACATCCACCCGAAAACCCAAAAAACGTCGATATAGGCGAGCATCGCGGCCTGCTGCTGGACAAAGCCGTAAATTATTGTCTTCGCCTTTATTGTCGCCGTGGCAATATCAGCCCCCTGCCCAGAGAGCATTGCCTGAATGTTTGCTAAATACTGCTGGTAAACCGGCGAGGTTTCGGTAACGTGCTCGACTAATCTGCTCTGGTGGAATTGCATCCGCTGGGCGAGCAGCGTTACGCTCAGAGAAATGCCGAAGCTGCCCCCCAGATTCCTCGCCAGGTTAATCAGCCCCGATGCGTGATCGGTTTCTGCTTTTGCGATGTAGTAATAGGCCACTGTGTTAATCGGTATGAATAAAAATCCGAGTCCCGCGGACATAACATTTCTTGCCCAGACGGCATTCGAATAGCTGATTTGAAGAGTGAAGCCCGCGGACATAAAAAGACCAGCGGCGCCAAACACGGAACCAAATATAATGAGCCATTTTGCCTGAACCTTCGATATCAGAAGTCCGACTAATGGCATCGTGACCATTACAATAATGCCGCCCGGCGAAAGCACATGGCCGCTGTCGAGCGCGCTGTAGCCCAGCAAACTCTGCAAAAACATCGGCAGCAGCGCAGTGCTCCCATATAAGATGAATCCCAGGACAAACATAAAGAAAACGCTGATGGCTAAATTCGTGTCCTTGAGTATGGTCAGCTTGATAACAGGGTCTTTCTGCCGCAGTTCCCAGATGATGGCCAGGACAAGGCATACCGCGGAGATTACGGAAAGCGTTACGATAAAATGGGAATCGAACCAGTCCTCGCGTTCGCCTTTGTCTAAGAGAATCTGCAAAGCGCCAAGCCCAACGGCGACCAGGCCCAGCCCTATATAATCAATTCTGAAATTTTCCCCTACTTTTTTACGAACAAGATAAGGCGGGTTATGGACCAGCAGTACTCCGAGAAGCACGGCGAGCATTCCAATAGGGACATTGATAAAGAATATCCATCGCCAGTTGTAGTTGTCCGTAATCCAGCCGCCGAGAGTCGGCCCGATTATCGGCGCGACTACGACGCAGAATCCGTACATGGCCATTGCCATTCCGCGTTTTTCTTTCGGGAAGCTTTCAACCAGAATGGATTGCGCTATTGGCTGAAGCGCGCCTCCTCCCGCCCCCTGCAAAATCCTGTAAAACACCAGAAGCTCGATATTCGGCGCAAGCCCGCATAAAAAAGATGCCATAGTAAAAAGTATGACGCAGAAGAGATAAAACTGTTTTCTTCCGAACAGCGACGAGAACCACCCGCCAAGCGGCAGCACGATTGCGTTTGAGACGAGGTATGAAGTCAGGACCCAGGTGCTTTCATCAGCTGACGCGGAAAGATTGCCCGCGATATGAGGCAGTGCAACATTGGTTATGGTGGTGTCGAGCACCTCCATAAACGGGGCTATCATCACCGCCCCTGCGAGTACCCACGGGTGATGCGGCAGCTCAGGCTCGGTCAAATCGGGCAGTTTTTCCGGCGTGTCGCTCATTTAATTTTTACCACCGGTATCACCGACATCCCCGGCGCTAAGCTTTTCAAGTCATTAGAGTCTTCATCGAAAACGATTTTCACCGGGACTCGCTGCACCACCTTGATGTAATTGCCCGTTGCGTTTTCGGGAGGCAGCAAACTGAATATCGAGCCGGTTCCCGACTGTATGCTGTCAATGTGTCCTCTGAAAGTTTTTCCGGAATAAGCATCAACCTTAATAGTCACCTGCTGACCCGGCTTCATATGCTTCAGCTGTGTCTCTTTGAAGTTGGCGACCACCCATACCTCCGGCGTGATAATATTCAGCACGGGTTGCCCCGTTCTTATGAATTCACCAGCCTCGATGCTTTTCTTGGCGATTTTCCCTGATTGAGGTGCGCGTATATTTGTATATGACAGGTTCAATTGTGCCTGCTCAAGTGAAGCTTTGGCCTCAGCGATACGGCTGTTAGCCGAATTGAGCTGCGCCTTCGCTGAACGAGCCGCCGCCGTTGCATTATCCAATTGCTGCTGTGTAACTCCGGCGTTTGCGTCGAATAGTTGTTTGTACCGGTTGTAATCCTTTTCTGCCCTGTCCGCCTCCACCGCTGCCATATCCGCCTGTGCACTGCATTGCGCCAAAGCCGCCTGTGCCAGCTCGAACCTAACCTTGTAGTCATTCGGGTCTAATTTAACCAGCAGGTCGCCTTCGTTCACCCGCTGATTATCGTTGATATCCACATTAGTGACATGACCATCCACCCGCGCGCTCACGGATATGATATGCCCCGTAATGAAGGCATCGTCAGTGGATTCCCGCGACATTGCGCGAATCATGTAAATGAGGGTTATGATTAAACCAAGCGTTCCTAACACCACTGCCGCGGTTGTCGCCGTCTGCCGGCCTTTGGATTTAAATTTGTCTATAATCATTTGGACTCCGTAGAAACCAGTTGCGTATTGGATGTGGCGGTTGATGTTGTATTCTGTGCTGTTTTTGCCGGCTCAAAACCGGCTAATGTGCCCATTGCCTTCTGCAGGTATAATTTTGCAACGACGTGAGAGTAGATTGACTGATAGTAGTTTGCCCGCGCAAGGGTAAGGGCCGTCTGGGCGTCAACCACCTCAATTAATGTGTTCACGCCCTGCCTGTATCCTGTTTCAACAAGCCGCAATCCTTCTTCGGCGCGGGAAAGATTCAGTTTCTGCGAATCGACGAATTCCGCTGCGTCTTCGATGCTCAGTATGGCCTTTGTAAGCTCCAGCAGCGTTGTCTCCTCCGCGTCAACCAGGTCAATCTGCGATTGTTTGAGCCGGGCTTTTTGCGTGATGACTCCGCCTTCGCGGGCAAAACCGTCAAACAGCGGCAGAGACGCCATTACCCCGTAGTTCCAGCCGCTGTCCCATTCGACAAGCATTGGATTATGCGAATTGGGCTTTGTCAGATAATTTCGGTAATAAGCGCCGACTGTCGGGTAGTAAGAGCTTTGCGAAATCGTCAGGAGCTCTTTCTGCTGTCTTATGCCGAACTCTTTGCCGAGCAGGTCAGGCCTGTGCCGATAGGCATTTGCGACTGCGTCCACCATTTTTATATTCACAGGGGCATAAACGAGCTTATCCGAAAGAACAAAGGAGCTGTCCTGCGAGACGCCCATTGCCTTGACCAGATTCGCCTTTGATTGATTGATTGCGTTTCGGCGCTGTATGAAAATGGCCGTGAAATTCGAAAGCTCCACCTCCGTCCGCAAAACATCATAGCTCGACGCGACGCCGGCGTTATGCTTTTGCTTTACGTCTTCCAGATGCGTCCTGGCTGATTTCACCGAGTCTTCGGCTATCGTATAAAGGTGCTGGTCTAAAAGTAAATTGTAATAACCTGACTGTGCCGCGAAAACCGTCTCCTGGACGGCGGTTCTCACCGCCTGGTCCGCCATAAGCGAGCCGAGCCGTCCCGCGTTGATTCTTGCCGGTATCGCGCCGCCCGCGAATATCGGCTGAGTCACCGTCAGAGCCCCCGAATAATTATCCAGGTCACCCATTGTTACATTCTGGCCGTTGAACGTGAAATAAGGCCTCTCGTCAATGCGCTCGTAATCAGCCGAAAGCGCAACTGTCGGCAAAATCGCCGAATATGCGCCAAGTTCACCGCCTCGTGCGGCCTCTTTCTCCTCGAGCGTCTTCAAAAGCGCCTTGTTGTTCGTCAGCGTCAGTTTCAGGCAGTCGCCGAGAGAAAGCTGACCTGCAATTACCGGCTGCATCTGCTTCTCCGCCTCTTTACGTCCCTGCCATTGCTGATACGCTGATTCCCGCGACAGCGTCGCCTCGCTGGTAAACTCCTCTTTACTGACACAGCCGGCAATTAAAACCGCGGAAAGTAAAAGACACAGGAACAGATTTATTATGTTTGCCGTTTTCATTTTATGTCCCCTTTGGCGTAAGCTCTGATTCCCGCTGACGAAAATCGGACTATGTGGTCTATTGACTCATCTGTGGTGATAGATGTTACTGAGTGTCCCTCTGCCCCGTCGAACAACACCCTTGTCTGCATAATGTGAACCAGTTGGCCGGTCAGCGAAAGAATACACATCATGGCATCGTGTTTATTGATGTTCGGGCAAATAACGGCGATTGCCTCTTCCATTGCCGCTAACGTCGGGGCAGCCAGCTCATCGAGAAACATATTTTTTGGCAGGCGGCTCTCCGCCATTTCCCGAAAGAAGAGCTGCAAAGATCGCTGGTTTTGCTGCGGGTCTGCGAACGGCTTTAGAAAATCGATACAGTAAGCGTGAAACAATTCTTCGAGTGTCGGCTTTTTCTGCATTATTGCCTCGATGGCCTTAATCCGGCTCTCACGCATCTCGCGAAGGCGCAATCGGAATAACTCCTCGTAAAGCTCGCGTTTGTCGCCGAAGAAATAATTTACAGCCGCGGGACCGCGATTTGCTTTTGTGGTGATGTCCCTAATAGAGGTTCCGTCAAAACCATTTTGAGCGAATAATTCTTCAGCGGCCTCCAGAAGCCGCTTCCGTGTTACTCTGGCCTCTTTTGTCACCGTGCTTTTTTCATCCAGACCATTCATACTTATCTCCTTGAACCAGCCGTTTTAACCGCTTATGTAAAAAGTTTGCTTCACATAAAGTATAAAACATTTGTATCAAACATTTGTATCAAACATTTGTTTTGGACATTAGGTTAATGATACAATGGCAAAAAATAGTTCATTATTAGAGTCTTAATACGGTTTGTTCAGGGAATCGATAGCGAAAAAATGCGACTTTTTTTTAGAAAACTGGCTTTTTTTGGCTTCAAATGAGGCTGTTCTGCCGGCGTAAAAAGGGGCTTTCAGGAGTCCGATGCAGCGATTATAATGGCTGATGAATTGCGAATAGACATAATCAGCCAGTGGGGTAGTTGATGAAACGAGTTTTTTTCGTCCCGCGAAATGCCTTTACGTTAGTCGAGCTTTTGGTCGTGATAGCGATAATAGGCCTTCTTATGGGGATTCTATTGCCGGCGCTTACAGCCGCCAGAAGGCAAGCGCAGGCGACGGTATGCAGGAACAATCTTCGCCAGATAGGCATTGCGTTGAACTTGTATACCGAGGCGTGGAACTATTTTATTCCTCGCGGAAACGGCTCATCGGGTGCTACCTGGTTTCAGCAAATTCTGCCTTATCTCGGCGGACGCGCAAAAGAAGTTGACTTCAAGAAAGTTAAGATTTATCGCTGCCCGAGCTATCCCGTTAAAAATCAAACGGTTTGTTACGTTAATAATGGCTGGGAGTTTACCAATGCGGGCGACTGGACCGGACACGCTGTGGAATATCCTACGAGGATGTCCGGGGTTAAAAAATTAGACACTAAGATTTATATGGCGGACAGTGAAAATGACCCGTTTCGTGGGGTTCTGATTGACCCTAATACTCCGGATGCGAGCTGGTATAAAAACGATGTCTTCAGTGTGAACCATCTGGCCGGCAGCCCGTCGAATGAAAGGCGGGTTGCGAAAGTTATGCACAGTAAGGGCAAAACCCGACCCGGATGTCACTACCTGTTTCTCGACTGGCACGTCGAATGGATGATGCCGAATGACAATCCGCCCACGCGTGAGCAGATTAAAATGTGGCGATACGATATGTAGGCATTCGCCTGCATTCAGAAGTAATATACTCAGGACCTGGGCAATGCCCCTTCGAGGTCGGCGATGAGGTCATCAGTATCTTCAATGCCCACGGCCAGCCTGAATAGCGTATCTGTAATCCCCAGCTTATAGCGTTCCTGCCTCGTATAATCGTAATAGCTCACAAGGGCAGGATGGGTAATCAGCGATTCCACGCCGCCGAGTGACGGCCCGATGTTAATCAGTTTCAGGCGGTCAAGCAGCCGTTTGGAGTCAACAATGGTCCCTTTGACCTCAAATGATACAACGCCGCCGCCTCCCTGCATCTGCTGTGTCGCAACCTCGTATTGTTGGTGACTTGGCAGGAAGGGATAATAAACACGCCTTATGGCGGGATGCGCCTCGAGCCATTCCGCGATTCGCAGCGCGGATTCGTTCTGATGGCGGACGCGAAGCGGGAACGTCTTTAGCCCTCGCAAAAGCAGGTAACAGCAGTGCGGGTCGATAGTGCCGCCCATTGATTTGTGCAAATTGCGGATTTTTTCAATAAGCTCCTGCCTGCCTAATACCGCACCAGCGAGGATGTCGTTATGTCCCGCTAAATATTTGGTGCAGCTTTGCAGGACCAGGTCCATACCGAATTCAATGGGCCGCTGGTTGTAAGGTGTCGCAAAAGTCGAGTCGATAAGCGTAAGAATCTTGTGCTTGTCGGCGATTTTCTTTATTTTCACAAGGTCAAAAATATTCAGGTAGGGATTAGTTGGCGATTCAGAAAGGATGAAGCGAGTATTTTTCCTGATGGCCTTGTCGATAACGCCGTAGTCGCCGAAGGGGACAATCGTGCAGTCTATCGCGAACTGCTTGAGATATGACCGGCAGAACTCCAGCGTCTTTTTGTAGCTATCATCGGTTATAACGATGTGGTCGCCCGAATGCACAAGCGACAGAATCGTTGTGGTAATAGCGCTCATCCCCGATGAAAATACGACGCAGGCCTCTGCGCCTTCGAGGTCGGCCAGTCGCTGCTCGGCGATTTTGGCGGTCGGGTTGCCGTATCGGCCGTATTCGTAATGTGCCTTGCCCTTCTTGGTGTAGTCCTCGATTGCCTTGCTGTTTTTGAAGGTAAATGTGGCGGTTTGTACTATGGGCGTCATCAGCGAGTCGGCGTATTTCTGCCTCGGCTCTCCCGCGTGAATCGCCCTTGTCGCCATTGAAGCCCTGCTATGAAGCTTCTTTGCTTTTTTCGGAGTATCTGCCATTTGGTTTTTCCTTTCTTAACTCAGTGTTTATCCTAAAAGGAAGGCTTTTTCAAGATGATTTTTTGACCACAGATTACACAGATTAAAACGGATTTTTTAAAATTGGGAAAAAAAGGCGCATTTTTGGGGAAGGGGGTAT
>JBFZBL010000025.1:0-7495 GCA_041308485.1 Phycisphaerae bacterium
ACAACAAGTGTGCCTCTTTCAAGGATTTCCGTCGCTTCCCGGGGCCTGTGCATCGCAAGATAAACGGCAGCCGAATCACGAATAGCCAAAATGTGCCGCGGATTTATGTCCAGGGCATGAGTGAAAAACTCCACGGCATCCTCAAGCCGCCCCTTCATCGCGTTGGCCAGACCAAGATAATAATGCGCATCGGCATCGTCGGAATCGATATCAAGCGCACGCAGCAGACAATGCGCGGCATAATCGAGGATATCATCCCTCTCCTCACCGTCGGCCCTCTCTGCCATAATCAAAAACATCGACGACATCGACACAAGCACATCAGCGTTATCACCCGCCAATTTTATCTCCGAAGCCAGCATGGTCTTGGCCTTATCAAACTCACCCAGCTCAATCGCATACTGCCCCAATCGATACCGCGGGCCGGCGAGCATCGCATCTCTTTCCAGCACCTGAGCGTAAAACTTCATCGCGCTGGCCTTGTCATCGCTATCCAGCGCAATTTCGCCCAGGTAAAACAACGCCATGGTGGTATCGGGCCTCAGCTCAAGGGCACGGTGAAATTTCTCCTTCGCCGACTCTATCTCGCCTCTTTCCAGCAGGAAGAATCCGAAATCGACGATTGCGTCCACGTCACCGGGATTTATTCGCAGCTCTTTAAGAAAATGCTGCCTGCAGCGTTCAGTTTCGCCTTCGGCCCACAGCGCCTGCGCGATGTGATAGTTAATCTGAGGATGGGACGACTCCAGCTCAGCGGTCTTCATCCAGCAGTGAATTGCCTTTTTGTATTGTCCCCGTGAAAACAGGCTGTTGCCGATATTGTAATAACAAAGCGCGCAATCAGGGTCTATCTGCTGTGCCAGGTAAAACATCTGCTCCGCCTGCTCGTGCAATCCCATCTCTGTATAGGCGATTATCCTGTTACAGTAGCCCGGCTCGAAATTAGCGTCCAATTCCTCAATGTGCTCAAATGTCTGGATGGCAAGATCATACTGACCTATGCGCGTGTAATCGACCGCCAGCGAATTGAGTATCTCAAGGTCGCACGGATTAAGCGCTAAGGCCGCCTCGTACTCAGTTATCGCGTCCTCAAATTTGCTCAGCGAATCCAGCGAAAGCGCCTTGTTGAAATGCAGCGAACAGTTAGCGGGATTCACCTCGAGGGCCTCATTCAGTTCCGAGATGGCCTGCGTTATCTTGCCGTCCTCATAAAGCTCGAACGCCTTTTGCGCCTTTTCCTCACTGCTGTCGTATGAGCTGTACGGCTGCTCATCAAAAATCATAGAGCCACCTTGCCTCGCAATAAACAGGTATCAGTTCGCGAACCACGGGCTAATACGCATTGCCCACCGAATTTATCGCCAGTCAAGCAGACAAAGTTAACGCGTTTTTTCTAACATTGGCTTTCGCCCAAAAGGCTAAAATTTTACTGGAACTATCGCCCATAAAACCTTATAATTAAACAGGTTAGCTGAATTTGGCTCACGTTGTCTGCTGTTATGCTAAGGCCAATACCATTGTTTTTATGGAAAGAAATCGATAATGGTCTTATAATATGCGTGGTGACTCGATACACGATAGTTCGAGTATAGATCATCAGGTATCGAGAAATAAGTATCGAGTTTGGAGAATCAACAGTATGATAGAGATTAAAGGTCAGCTTACGGCGGGCAAGGGAAGTTACGCCATTGTCGTCAGCAGGTTTAATGAATTCATCACTGCCCGGCTGCTGTCAGGCGCGATAGATTGCCTCAAGCGTCACGGGGCAAAAGAAGAGCAGATGACCGTAGTGTGGGTGCCTGGCGCCTGCGAGATTGTTGTTCCCGCTAAGAAACTGGCGACGACCGGCAAGTTCGCCGCAGTGCTCTGCCTCGGCGCGGTGATAAAGGGACAGACGCAGCATTACGAAGCCGTATGTCAGCAGGTGGTTCGAGGCATCGGCCAGATTAACTACGATTCAAAAACACCGGCCGTATTCGGAGTGCTGACCTGCGACACGCTCGAAGAAGCAGTTGACAGAGCAGGAGCAAAGAAAGGCAACGCCGGCGCTGATGCCGCTATGACGGCCATGGAAATGGCCAGCGTTATGGAGCAGCTTTGATTTTCTATTTTCAATTTTTTATTTTCAATTTAAAAAAATGCGACTTACCTGTTCCAGTCAATAAAAAAATAGAAAATGGAAAATAACAAATAGAAAATAAGAACGCTCTTTTAATATTTATTTTACAAAGGATTATCAGGTGGACCCGAGGACAAAAGCCCGTCAGCTCGCAATGCAGGCCTTGTTTCAACTCGACGTGCAGGGACCGTCGCTACTTGGTGATTTGGACGACTTTTTCAGAGAGAACGCCCCTGATGAGTTGACCGTTCGCACACTAGCCTCGGACTGGACAAGAGGCGCATGGGCCAACTTGCCCGCCTGCGATGAGCTGATAACCGCCGCGGCGATTAAATGGAAACTGTCCCGTCTTTCACAGGTCGATAAAAGCATTCTCCGGCTGTCGGTTTACCACCTGAAGTTCTGCGGTGACATACCGCCCAAGGTAACCATTAACGAGGCAATCGAGCTTGCGAAAAAATTCGGTACGGACAAATCACCATCTTTTGTCAACGGCGTACTCGACGGCGTCCTGAAAAAAATACAGGAGGCAAAACAGGAGGCCCCTAAATGAGAAAAATTGCGGTATTAAATCAAAAAGGAGGCGTCGGCAAAACCACCACCGTGGTCAACACCGCCGCTGCCCTGGCAAATATGGGTCATCGCACTTTAGTCATCGACCTCGACCCGCAGGGACACCTTACAACCCATCTGGGCATCAATCCCGATAATGTTCACGCCGGCTCGTACCATGTCCTCACACAATCTGCAAACGTCGAATCGGAAATGATGCTCGTCAGGCCGAACCTCTGGCTGCTTCCCGCCAATATCGACCTCGTCGGCGCCGAATCGGAGCTTGTCAGCGTCGTAGGCAGAGAAACAATCCTGCGAGAGGCACTGGCCATTCTCGAAGACAAACTCGATTATATAATTATCGACTGTGCCCCGTCTCTTGGTCTTTTGACCCTGAACGCCCTTGCGGCTGTTGATGAGATAATAATACCGCTTCAGCCGCATTTTCTCGCGCTGCAGGGGCTTGGCAAACTGCTCCAGACCGTTACGCTTGTCAATAAGCGAATAAACCCCGCTTTGAAGGTCAAATGGGTTTTACTTTGTATGTTCGAGGCCCGCGCATCTCTGCCAAACGAGGTCAAGGCCGATATCGAAAATTTCCTCACAAGCGCACGCAATACAAATTGCGCCTGGTCGGAAGCACAGATTCTGCCCGTTTATGTTCGCAGGAATATCACATTGGCCGAAGCCCCGAGCTACGGCCAGACAATTTTTGAATACGACCCCTCCTGCCACGGTTCCGCCGACTACAAACAAGTCGCTCAGCTAATCCACAACCAGATGCAGACACCAATAGCCCCTGTTGAAACACCGCAGCCACCAATAAAAATCGTAGAGATACCACCAGCAAATCCGCAAACCGTCCCAACAGAAATGGTGTCATACAGTCCTTTACCACAAACAGAACTGCCGCCACAAAATCCTATGATATAATTTGTTTTGGCCCCTTGAGCAATTCCGCGATATGGGCCAAGAATTTCGCGGCGTAAGGGTCAGGGACAACTTTCGAATCAACAGCTATTGTTAAATCAGTGATTTTACGAATGACTACTTGGTCATCTTTTGGCACAACGGTGCGCAGTGTATTGCCAACATTCAAAATCGTCGTCGCTGGAGGCGGGACAATGCCGATAAACGAATCAATATCGTAAACGCCAAGATTGCTCAGTCCGATTGTCTCGCCTGAAATCTCATCGAGTGTCAATTTGTTACTGCGTGCCTTGTCGGTCAGTTCTTTTTCGAGAACAGCTATTTCGGCAAGCGACTTTTTGTCGGCATTCTTGACCACGGGCACAACTAAGCCATGCGGCGCGCTTACCGCAAAACCAACGTTAACCGAATCGGCTATTTTTATCGAATCACCCTGCAATGAGCCAACCATTAAGGGAAATTCTTTAACCGCGAGGCCAAGCGCCCTGATATAAAAGGCATTCGAGGTGATTTTAACGCCGAGCCGCTTTTTAAGCTCGTGCCGGCTGTCCATAAGCTCCGTCGTATCCGCCTTTATACCGATGTAGTAGCAGGGCTTGGTACGCTTGCTCTCAAGCATCCTTTCTCCTATGAGCTTTTGTATCCTGCTCATAGGAATACGAGTTTCGGTTTTTGCCGTCATATCAGTCATATCTATATCCACGCACCAATTATCAACCATCAATTACTAATAATCAATAATCAATTGCGGTTTGCTCAGAGATAAACGAAGTGATATAATGTTGGCAATGACAAGATGATGTTATCTCCGTGCTTTGCATAACGAAGCCGGACAGGAGGCGAATATGGCTGAAATATATGATATCATGGCCAAGGTATATCCCGCCGAAAATATGGGATTGTTCAGCATGCAGGACCTGCTCGCCTATTTCGAGAAAAGAGGGGCGATGCGTGTTTCAGACCTTCACATCAAGGTCGGCACCCCCCCGGCGTACCGAATCGACGGCGACATAACATACCTCAAGGGGCCGCCCGTCACTCCTGAAATCGCTAAAAAGCTCATATATCCGCTGCTAAGCGAAGATAATCTTCACAAGTTTCACCAGGATTATGACGTCGATTGCT
The DNA here is from genome assembly GCA_041308485.1 of Phycisphaerae bacterium. Taxonomy (GTDB): domain Bacteria; phylum Planctomycetota; class Phycisphaerae; order Sedimentisphaerales; family Anaerobacaceae; genus Fen-1362. The sequence goes on from JBFZBL010000025.1 coordinate 4,727, forward strand.
CATACCGCGTCGGGTCATTGCAATTCCGCATAAACATATTTCGTGAGAATGACGGGATGAGCGCAGCGATACGGGCATTATCGCTGGATATCCCCAAGGTTGAAACAATCGGTTTTCCGAACAACGTCTGGGAGGACATCATCGAGTGCAAACAGGGACTCGTTCTTATAACAGGCATTACGGGGGCCGGCAAATCTACAACGATATCGTCCATAATAGACCGGATAAGCGAGAAAAAGGCCTGCCGGATGATAACGCTCGAAGACCCCATCGAGTACCTTCTTCCCAACAAACACAGTATGGTATCGCAGCGGGAGGTCGGGCGGGATGTAAAATCTTTCAGCCACGGCCTTCGAGCGATGCTGCGGGAAGACCCGGACGTGATATTCGTGGGCGAGATGCGCGATGCCGAGACAATATCGATGACGCTTATGGCCGCCGAAACGGGACACCTCGTATTTTCGACGCTGCACACAAGGGACGCGGTAGGGACAATAACCCGCGTCCTGGATTACTTCCCGACCGGCAGGCAAAGCGAAGTCCGCAACCAGATGTCACTCGGACTGGCGTATATCATCTGTCAGAAACTTATCCCCAAAAAAGACGCCACGGGCCGAATCGCCGCGATGGAGATACTAAACAATAATAACTACGCCTGCGCAAACCTCATAAGGACGGGCAAAATCGAGCAGATATACTCCCAGCTTCAGACAAAGACACGCCTCAATCCCGACGAGAAAATGACGACAATGGAAAGACACCTCGCCCAGCTGGTAAAGCAGGACAAAATCGACCTGCTCGAAGCGCAAAAATGGGCCAACGACCAGAAATCATTCGTTGACGCGATGAAGATGGTTTAATCCACCTCAGGCGGATAAAAGATAAAATGACGATTCAGTTTCACTGTCCAAAATGCGGCGCACTCATCGCCTTCACCGACAAACACGCCGGGCAAATCGCGAAGTGCCTTACCTGCGGCCAGCAGCAGATAATACCCGAAAAATCAGGCCAAACACCCAAAAAAATCGAGCCGAAAGTCGAGCCGGAATTTCGTCTGCCGGGTTTTTATCGCGCCGTATTCGTCGATAGCTGGAAGATTTTTTTCGACAAGGACAATATTACGGCGCTTGTGTTCGTTATCGCGGCGGTATGCTTCAAATTCTTCTCGACGACCGTCTTCTGCATTGGTGCTGCAATGTATTTCGCCGCGTGGGGCTATCTTTTCGGATTCTATCTGCAAATCATCAATGAAACCGCCGCGGGCCATGACAAGCTGCCTGAAATAGAATTGGGGACAAGCATCACGTTTCTGGGGCACATATTCAAACCGATTTTCGTCTTCGCATTCGCCGTCTTAATCGTCCAGCTCCCGTTCATTGCCGCCCTTGCGTTTTTCAAAGATAAAGGGGTAACATGGGAAAGTATCTGGGAAACAAAAACGGCTTTGAACCTGGTTATGCGGGGACTGTTTGCTGGGGGGCTTTTTCTGTTCCCGATGGCGATACTGGTCGCGGCGGTCATCGAGGACCTTCCCGAACTGTTCCGTTTCGACCGCCTGTTTGTCCCCGTCGTCCGGGCGTTTGTCCCCTACCTGGTCGTTGTCGGACTCCTCGCCGCTGTCTGTTTCATCGAAACGCATACCAGGCAATACGCGTCGCTGCCGATATTGAACACAGCGGGCAATCTGGCGGTGAACCTGGCGGCGCAGGTCGTCGCGATTATCGCTATGCGGTCGATAGGGCTTTTTTACAGGCACTACGACTGCTATTTCGGAAAATCGTGGTGAAGCTGCACCCTGCGGCGATGCGTAGCCGTGGCATATTATAATCCCAAAGGACCCTTTTTAAACTCCGGCACGAACATAGTTTTCTTTCCTTCGCTCTGCCAGGCATACTCCACATACTTTTTTTTGTCCGATGTGATAGTCGCTTTGCCGACCGCCCTATACTGGCTGTCGAGCCATCCTGTCACATATAATCTTGCGTTTCCTGTTCGAACCTCATTGGTTTTCGAGTTTGTCTCCATAATAAGAACTTTGCCCGTTCCTATGAAGTAAAGCTTTGTCGGGTCTTTGCCGCCTTCGTCGCTGTAAATCTTCGAAGGGTCTATATTGCCTTCGAATTTTGCCGACACAACCTCCCACATTATTTCAGGCTTAGGTTTATATGTGCCTCCCCAAACGCCTTTTATTCGACCGTCAGTCAAAATAAACAGCTCTAATCCTCCCGAACCGTTTGCGTCTTCATCTATTTTGGCGATGAAGCACAGATTGTCCGAGATGGCAGGCTGCTGCTGGCCGGGACGCTGGATCTCTTTGTCGTAGCGAACTATTCTGGATTCCTCGTTCCAGGGCATGCCCTTTCCTTTGCCGCCCGTCAGCGCCATCGGATCCAGCCAGATAATGGAGCAAAGTACCACGATAAGAAGAAGCATTAATAGAAGAGCGTACCCGCTGCGTTGCGATTGTGATGTCCTCGCTGACCTCATAACACCTCCTATTTTTCAAATTCAGCACGGTAATGTCCCGCGACATTCTCTTCCGACATCGCGGATTTCCCATATATACGCTTTAATGATAATGATTAAACCCGTTGACACCACTATTTTTTCCGCCGAAGGCATGGGCTTGCTCGCCTGTGGCGAGGCGGATTGATATTTGACATCGCCAACATCAAGCTTTATAGTCGGTTCAACTGAAACTTTTCGCCTGGAGATTTTTATTATGAAATTTTTGATTATCGGATTTGCGACAGCGAGATCGGAAGAGCA
>JBFZBL010000026.1:0-3108 GCA_041308485.1 Phycisphaerae bacterium
ATTTTCAAATTCATGCCCCATTTCCAATGCGTCAAAGGGACAACTTTGCACGCACGCGTTACAGAACACACATGTATCCATCCGCCAGATGTAACGGTCGAGTTCAATTTTGCCGCTTACCTGGTTTTTTTGAGTCAATATCTTGATGCTGCGGTTGGGACAGGCTTTTTCGCAAATCCTGCAGGCCATACAGCGATGATAGCCGTCTTCTTCAAAAATCAAATGCAGCATTGATCTGTAACGCTGCGGAAATTTCAGTGTTTTTCTGTTTTCAGGATACTGCTTAGTGACGATTTTCGATGGGCGGAGGAAATAGCCAAGGGTTAGAAGCATCCCTTTGGCAAGCCCTGCCAGCGAGGACGGTATTGTAGAAGGCAAATCACGAGGCACTACAACCGCGACAGACACCTTTTTGCCGCCGATGACGCGTTCTTCTTTTTTAACCGCTTTTGTATTATTTGAAGCCATTAAAAATACCCTGGTTTAATCCGGGAAAAAATACAGTTTCTGGATGGCAAGCGCTGCCGCTGCTACAAGATTAACAAATCCAATCGGCACCAATATCTTCCATTCCAGCCGCATAAGCTGGTCTACTCGCAGGCGCGGGAATGTCCATCGAAACCACATAAATATAAAAATCAAAAATGCGGTCTTGCCGGCAAACCACATGCTTGGCGGAATAATCGCCATCACGCGGTTGAAATGTTCAAATCCGCCGATATAGAACGGCATCCAGCCGCCCAGAAAAATCGTTACGGCTATGGCGGATGCCACGAACATATTTATAAATTCGGCCAGGAAAAAGAAAGCAAAACGCAGGCCCGAATACTCGGTGTGAAACCCGCCTGTAAGTTCCGATTCGCCCTCGGCGATGTCGAAGGGTGTCCTGTTAATCTCGGCGGTAGAAGCAATAATAAAAATTAAAAACGAAATGATTCCCACGCCGTGCATTCGCCAGACCCACCAGCCTGCCTGCTGGCTTTGCACAATTCCCGCCAGTGACAAAGTGCCTGAAAACAGAACCACGACAAGCGCCGCAAGTGTCGCTGATATTTCGTACGATATCACCTGCGCCGCCGAACGCATTCCCCCAATCAGCGACCATTTATTATTTGAGCTCCAGCCCCCCAGTAAAATACCAAGTACGCTAAGCCCGCTTATAGCGGTGACATAGAGTATTCCTATATTTGGATTTGCCACCTGTAAAATCGGGCTGTACGGCACGACCGCGAGTATCAGCACTGTTGCGCTTAAGGCCAGAAAAGGCGCCACAAGGTGCATAATTTTGTCGCTCTGCGCGGGGATTATATCTTCTTTAAGCAGAAGTTTAATGGTATCTGCCACTGTCTGTAAAATTCCGTGAGGCCCGACGCGCATCGGACCAAGCCGGCACTGAAAACGTGCCGCAATTTTTCTCTCTGCGTAAATTAATCCCATACCCAGAAACGCGACCAGCGCCCCTATCGCAACCAGGGCCAGAAGCATAAACCAAAGCGAAAGCCAGATATTAGATTCTAAAGTGCCTGCTGCCCGCTGCGCGACCGTAACCACCTTTACGGGAGTGGTTGTTCCTGCCAAAAATGCTGTCGGTATTATAATTGTATTCACAGCATTACCTCAACGGTCAATATCTGGAATTACAAGGTCCAGGCTCGATTGAATCGCAATAAGGTCCGCAATACGCCAGCCCGGTACTATTTGTGTAACTGCCCAAAGATTGTTAAAACTCGGCGAGCGGAAATGCAGTCGATATGGCGTCTCATTTTTCCCGTCCGAAACGATAAATACCCCAAGGACGCCGCGTGCCGTTTCTACCTGGCCATAATAAGTGCCCTCGGGAAGGACGATTTTTGCGTTAAATTTAATAACCGAATGCGGGCCTTCAGGGATGTTGTCAATGAGCTGTTCAATGATTTTCAGTGATTGCCTCATCTCCTCAATGCGAACATAATAACGGTCCCAGCAATCGCCTTTGGTGCCTATCACGACATCAAAATCCACCTTGCCGTACACACCATAAGGTTCGAGTTTGCGCAGGTCATACGGCAGGCCGCTCCCGCGCAGCACAGGTCCGGTGCAGCCAAGGCCTATTGCGCTTTCGGCTTTAAGTATGCCGATATTACGGAGTCGCTCCTGGACAATCACGTTGCCCGAAAGCAGCGTATCATATTCTTCAATGATTGGCTTAAGGTAGGCGATAAGTTTTTTGACCTTGAGCGAGAAGTCTGGGTGGATGTCATACATCAGCCCGCCCGGCTGAATGTAATTCATCGTCAGCCGTGCGCCTATCGTTTCCTCGAAAATCTCCCCGACGATTTCCCTGTCTCTAAACGCGTACATAAACGCGGTGAACGCGCCGAGATCCATTCCCAACACACCCCACCAAAGAGCATGGCTTTGCAATCTCATTAACTCGGCCATAATTGTTCTAATGTATTCGATTCTGGCGTTTGTCTCGATGCCGGCGGCTTTTTCGACCGTCTTTGAGACTGCCCAGTTATTCATCAAGGCGGAAAGATAATCCATCCTGTCGGTAAGATGAATGATTTGCCGGTAGCCAAGGTGTTCGCACATTTTCTCAATTCCCCTGTGCACAAATCCCGGCACGGGAATTACCTTCCTGACTGTTTCGCCATCCATAAGCAGAACGAGCTTGAGTGACCCGTGTGCAATAGGATGCTGCGGACCCATGTTGAGAAAATACTCCTCTGTTGACAGTGGTCTGCCTGTTTCTGTCGGCGAGGTCAAAAGTTCATCGAGTGTCTTTATCGCAGCGGTCATTTTTCAAACTCCAGCATATCAGGATCGCTGTAGTCTTTTCTTAGGGGGAAACCATTCCAGTCGTCATCGAGGAAAATTCTTCTCAGGTCGGTGTGGCCGTCGTACAGAACGCCGAACAGGTCAAACACCTCTCGCTCCTGCCAGTGAGCTATGGGCCATATGCTGCTCACCGTCGGGACAATCGGCTTGTCTCTGTCTATGAAGCAACTAACCATCAGGTAATGGGCATGTTCGGTGGAATATAGATTATACACCAGTTCGAATTTTCCTTCTTCGATGCGGTCGATGGCCGTATGGTCGAGCAGCATATCGAACGAAGACCGGTCG
>JBFZBL010000027.1:0-3762 GCA_041308485.1 Phycisphaerae bacterium
GCGTTGCGAACATATGAAATGTGACCGCTAAAGTTGATACGAATCCCATTCAGATTCGGCGGACAGTAATCTGTCGCTATATCACGGCCGGGAACATTGAGAACCTGAACGGCCGGTATTAAACTGCATACCTTCTTCCCAAAATAAAGCCCGGTTTTGTCCAATATTCCCTGACTTAGGACAATACCGTCAACACGTGCCGCAGCCCATCTTTCAAGGGTTTTAAAGGTTCGCATTAGCAAATTGTGTGAATGTGCGCTATTCATGCCCCATGGATCACGAACATCGAAAATCAGCTTAAACCGCCGAATATATTTTGCCAGTACACACGGAACGACAGATTCCAAGTTTGATGCCTGAACCAGATAATAGTGTCCACTGTAAATTTTATGAATCACCCACACCCACCATCGCACCCACATCCACAAAAATGACAATTTATGCCCTGGCTTATATGTACTATGATACCATATTATCTGCCATCCGTTAATGTTCTCGACATCCGGTTTATTCTTGTGACGGTCCAAAGACAGGATAGTTATATCGTAACCCATTTCCTGTAACGTGGATGCCGCCCGCGGAATGGCCTGGGTCATATCATACGGCCCCATGCGAATTAGTAATGCCTGCCTGTCACAAGTCATACACAACTCAATTTGTTTTTAAAGTAATTAAACCACGTTACCTGACATCCGTCAAATAACGCTGACCGTTTTAGTAATTTATCCTCAACACTCTATAATCATTACGCTTTAAATTCAGCACCAGACTACCTGCATCATTCGGAACTAGACCAACCTTCGTTTCAGCATCTCTTATGCTTTTGACAGGCAGCATTCCAAAATTTATCTCTACTTTACTGGTATGCCTGTTAATATTGGAAACAAGAACAAGATAAGTATCTCTAACCTTATTCTTGTAATAGCCAACAACGACTCCGGAATCCTTTTGCAGGTTTCCGTCCCGTTCTACCGGTTTTACCTTAATAGCAGTATTTTCCCAATATGGGACGAACTCCACATTAGAATTGCCAATATCGAATTCTCGGCGAAATCGCCACGTTTTGTAAACCTCGTTACTGTCGCACCATAAAGGCCATACAAGAACATCTCCCTGCATAACCCGAGAGAGCATATCACGTGTTGTGATCGGGTTTTCCGTGATGGCCGACGGTTGCCCCTTGAGCTGCGGCAGCCATACGATAACTTCTCCCCATTGTCGACCAAAGCACTCCGCCTGCATTCGGTCCATTGGCAGGGCATAGCTGTAATAATATTTTTGTTCGTCAGAATTGTTTTTCGGTGGTTTTAAATCAGGATTAGACGCAAAGTAGTTGATGTTGTATTGTTCACCAATCAAAAATATATCGCATCCACTGAGAGAGTTAACGGTTTGAGTCGCGGAGCAGTGGGCTATAATTCGAGGTCTATGGTTATTCCTTTGGTAAATATTGTATGAAATTCGTTTGATCATATTACGGATGCCGAAGAACCCAAAAGTCGGCCGGCGTTTTCCGTCCAAGTCATCGTAGCCGCCAGAGGACTTTGTATTTGTGTTAGGAACCGGTTGCACCTCATCTAAATAAATTCCGTCAGCATGCCCCATTTTCTCAGCAAAACCTTCTACGCACCAAACCAAATAATCCGTCCAGCCTGTTTCGGCAGAAAGCCGATAGTACAACGGCTGGGAAGTTGAAAAGGAATTGTTAGGTATCACCCCCCATTCCTGTATCATCTGTTCTGCTTCAGGATTAATTTTGGGTGTTGTTCGAATACTGTTTGCTGAATTTTTCTCTACACTTGTTTTGCATATATTCAGCGCAGACCAGTACGGAATTACAAAACACCCTGCAAGCACATCACGAGCAATTTTTTTCTTTTCATATGCAACATTTATATACCTTGTAGGATCATGGTCCATCGCCATGGAGCGGTACTCATCTGGCCAATAAATCAGATTTGTCCCTCGCTTGTCGCCAATGCAAGAGTCCCACTGCGTGGAATGAGTCCATGCTCGCCATCCTTCGGGTCGCGGTTTGACAGGTGTGCCCATTAACCCAAAAGAGTATGTCAGGGTACGTGGTGCGTTACGCGGCAATACGTTTGTCACCATATTAACGGTAAATCGAAGCGTGCCGTCTTCCTGGCGGTCGAGTCGCAGGCGATCTTTACGGTCCTTGGGCCACCAAAACTGATCCGACTCTATGCACCAGAGCAAACCGTTTATGGTGCTTCCGATCCATAACATGGTTTTGAGCCCGCTCATATGGCAGTTCCCCGGTACAGCAGCTAGTTCCTTTGAGTAAGAATTTTCGGGGTAGTCCTGCGTGGTATAAGTTGCGGGCGCTCCAACGTAATGCGTCAGCCTGCTCACTTCTCTGTCAAACGTAATAACCAGCTGCAGATGCTCAATATGCTGTTTTCCTTCAGGAGCCGTCAGTTTCAATTCACACCAGATTAGGCCGTCATACTCGATGGTATATGTTAATTCTGCCCGAACCTGCGAAAAACTTCCCGTGCGTCGCAAAACCAATCGGCCTTTGCCGGTCTTTTCAACATCCATTATTGGTTTAGTAAATGCCATGCCGCCGCTAACACCACCCACCTTGATGTTCAGTGCCATCGGCAAAGCGAGCAAGTTCACATCAGAACAATTAACCGCAGACAAAAACGTGGTGCCGGCAAAAGAGTAGGTACGATTCCACATTGTTGCAGTTTGCTCCGCCACAGAGTAGGTAACCGGCTGCCACGGCACCGGTACTGTTTCCTTATCCAGAGCTGCAAGACCCAACCGGGGACGTCCAAGCTCAAACCAGCTCTTCTCCCTCTCAGCCGGGGCATTAAACTCGGCCGCTGAATTGCGTAACTCAATATTGACTGCTCCGGCATGCCCTGCGCAGAAAACCACACTACCCAGGAACGCAAACATAAAAACCGTTACGGGTATCGGCCTAAATTTATTGAGATTGTAATCGTATATGTTATTCTTCATAACCATTCGCTAAATATTGTTCCTGTTCACACAATGGTTGTTCCGCAAAGTTAGATAGGTATAATTCTTCTTGCCATTCAGCAAGTGCTTTTCTGTTTGCTAATTCGAATATGACCCATCCCCAAAAAATAGGAAATGAGCTAACGATCCATCTTGTATAAGCTCCGTTAAATTCATTGTGAGCCATTGAGAAAGCAAAAGTAAACACGGTATAGGTATATAGTGCAAGAGACCAGGGCCCAAGACATTTGGACCGAAGACGCGCAAGTATCCTCAGGGATAAGCCCGTAATTGCTGCACAAATAACAATCCCTACTAAACCACCATTCATATATGCTTCCGTAACCATTCCTGTCGTTAACGATGATGCGCCGCTTTTACCTACCTGATAACTGCCTGGATCAACCAGATTTTTCATAATGGGGCCGGCGCCAACTGGTTTATTCTTCCAGAACGCACGCGGATAAACATTGACTAATCCGGCAATGTATGTTCCTCCGTACTCATAATCAAAGTCATTACTAACTAACCAAATAATATTTTCGTGATTACCAAACGCGCTATTAAATGTAATATTTGTAGCTTCATAAATTGTTTTGCCGTGTTTCTGACCAGACAGAATAGCACGGATATTGCCCATTGCTATCATTCCAAAAACTAAAAATATAACCAGAATTCCTTGCTTTGAAAAAGCCATTTTCCATATAGAAATACGAGGCCTCCACGTGGTAATACAAAACATGCCTATCGCAACTATGAAAGCAATAAAAA
>JBFZBL010000028.1:0-20995 GCA_041308485.1 Phycisphaerae bacterium
ACTTTATGCTTCGTGACATTTGCCATTGTTCAAAAAACTCCACGAACCAAATTATAAAAATAAAAAACTATCCTCGCATTTCCTTCACGCCCTTCTTTCCGGCAACCGTCTTCCTCGGCCCCTTTCGCGTCCTGGCATTGGTCCGCGTCCGCTGGCCGTGAACAGGCAACCCCTTCCGGTGACGAACGCCCCTGTAACAGGCGATATCACGCAAACGGGCGATATTCTGAGTTACCTGCCTGCGAAGCTGACCCCCAACGACGTAACTGCGCTCGATAATCTGCGTGATTCGACTCAGCTCGTCTTCGGTCAGCTTGCCTGCCTTGGTATTGATGTCAACCTTCGCCTCTTTAAGAATTTCTACAGAGGTATGCCTGCCTATGCCGTAAACATAGGTCAGCGCAATCCACATTGCCTTCTGATTCGGAATATCAATACCAACTATACGCGGCATAACTGCTCCTTATAAATTGCCTCGGGGCCGTGACCGCCAAACTACCCCTGCCTCTGCTTATGACGGGGGTTGCTGCAAATCACGCGCACAACGCCTTTTCGGCGCACAATCTTGCAATTCTCACAAATACGTCTTACTGAACTTCTTACTTTCATTGCCTAAATCCGCCTTGTAAAACAAACGCTAAACAACCAATCGTCTAATTTCGCAAAATAATCCGGCCCCTGTTCAGGTCATAAGGCGACATTTCAACCGTAACCGTGTCGCCCGGCAGTATCCGGATAAAATGCATCCGCATCTTCCCAGAAACGTGCGCCAGAATCTGATGCCCGTTCTCGAGTTTGGCCCTGAACATCGCGTTCGGCAGCGCCTCGAGCACTTCTGCCTGCAATCTTATTGCGTCCTTTTTGGTCATAACTACTTTAACGTCAACACTTCACATCCGCGACCGGTTATCGCGATAGTATGTTCAAAGTGAGCCGAACATTTTCCGTCAGCAGTTACAACCGTCCAGCCGTCTTTAAGCGTCCGAACGTCGCTGATGCCGCTGTTAATCATCGGCTCAACCGCCAAAATCATTCCTTCTGCCAGGACAATATCATTCGCCAAAAGCTCATCGCTGACGAAATTAGGCACTCTCGGCTCTTCGTGCATCTGGGTCCCGATTCCATGTCCCACGAACTCGGTCACAACCGAAAAACCCGCCGATTCAGCCATCTTTTGCATTTCGCCCGCTATTTTGCTCCAGCGAACTTCGGGGGCAGCCATTCTTATCGCCAAATCAAGTGTCCCCTTGGTGATATCCATCAGCCGGCGGTTCTCATCAGATATTTCACCGATGGCAACCGTAACAGCCGCGTCGCCGCAATACCCTTGAAGCCGCACGCCGAAATCAATACTCAGGATATCACCCGGCTTGAGCGTTACCCCGTTCGATGGTATCCCGTGAACCACCTGCTCGTTAATCGACGTACAAATCACGCCGGGAAACGGCATCCTGGCATAAGGACTGCGAACCCCCTTAAACAGGGGCAGTGCTGCCGCCTCGGACGTCAGTTTTGCCGCCACCTCATCCAGATGAGCGGTGCTCACCCCGGGCCTGGCAATCTCTTGCAATTTTGAAAGAACATTCGCTACAACCGCGCCTGCATTACGCATCAATTCAATTTCACGTCTGCTGCGAAGCGTTATAGCCATCTAAAAAACCATACATCACGCCAAAGAGGCCAGTTTGCTGAACATCAGGTTTCTTACGTCTTCCGCTTCTTCGTTGGCGTTGATGTCAAATACGGTATTTTTTCGCTTATAGTAATCAACCAGCGGTGCCGTCTGCTCGTTATAATTTTTCAGCCGGGTTATCACAACCTCAGCCGTATCATCCGGCCGCTGTAAAAGCGAACTTCCGTCCTTGTCGCATTTGCCCTCAGCTTTGGGCTTCAAATTCTCAATATGATAAACCGCGGCACACTTCGGACAAATCCGTCTGCCGGTTATTCTCCGGACGATAACTTTTTCGTCCACCTGCAGATTCAAAACCGCGTCTATCTTTTGTTTCTTGCTCTCAAGCGACTTGTCAAGGTCCGCCGCCTGCTTTACGGTGCGGGGGAAACCATCCAGCACGTAACCGCCGGCAGGCGCCCTGCCGATTTCCTCAATCATCATATCTATAATAATATTATCCGGCACAAGCGCCCCGGAATCCATAAACTGCTGGGCCTTTGTGCCCAGCGCCGTTCCCTGCGCCCTGTGACGTCTGAGGATGTCGCCGCTCGACAGATGCAGCAAACCATACTTTTCCACTATATACTTGCACTGTGTGCCCTTGCCAGCACCGGGAGCGCCAAGCAGCACAATTCTCATGAATACGCTCCTTTTATTCTGCCCGTTTCGCTGAATCCTTCATAGCTGTGCATTAGCAGGCTGGCCTCTATCCTCTGAACGAGGTCCAGCGAAACACTGACAACAATCAACAATCCCGTCCCGCCCAAAAACGTAGCCACTCGCCAGTCAACGCCCAACAGTCCCATCACCACCGAGGGCACTACCGCGATTACAGCCAAAAATGCCCCGCCGTAATAAGTTACTCTCGTCATCACCGTCTCAAGATACTCTGCTGTTCTGCGGCCGGGACGCAATCCGGGAATAAAACTGCCCGAATCGCGAAGATTCTTGGCAAGGTCTTTGGGCTGGAACTGAACTGAAACCCAGAAGTACGCAAAAAGGAATATCAAAATCATATAGATAACGTTATAGGTGAACGCACTCGGGCCGAAAGAGTTTTGAATAGTTATGAATATCGTCGAACGCGCAACCATCTCTATCCGTCCCAGTTGCGCCACAATCACCGGCAAAAAGGACATAAACGCCGAGGCAAAGATTATCGGCATCACGCCGCCATGGTTAACCCGCAAAGGCAGATAATGCCTCTGGCCGCCGTACATCCGGTGACCTCGCATCATCTTTGCCTGCTGAACTGGTATGCGTCTCTGGCCCTGTGTTATCAAAATAGCGCCTGCGACAACAAAAACAAACGCAACTATAAGAATCAGAATCTTCGTCGGGCCAATACTGCCCGGAGGAGGCGCTACATTAAAGGATACCGACTGCATCAGCTTTTGTAACGCCCACGGCATGCGGGCAATAATACCTGCCATAATAATCAAACTGATACCATTGCCTATGCCGTATTCATCAATCTGCTCACCGAGCCACATCAGGAATATGGTCCCTGCGGTCATCCCGACGATGCCCATAATCGCCGCCTGCGTGTGCATCCCTGCATAGGTGTAGCCGCCCAGCAGCCGCATATACATCAGCGATTGAAGAACACAAATCGGCACAGTCAGATACCTCGTGTATTCCTGTATCTTCTTGTAGCCGGTCTGCCCTTCCTGACGCAGCTTTTTTAAAGCCGGCACAACTTCCTGCACCAGCATTAAAATAATCGACGCCGTGATATACGGCATAATGCCCAGCCCGAACAAACTGCTGTTATCAAGGTTGCCGCCAGTAAATATCTGCATCATCTCCGCGGCCCGCCCGAAGGGGCTGTCAGTATCGCGGGCGCCTGCCGCATCTAATATCGCATTAATATCAAACCCCGGTATTGGGATATGAAAACCGATGCGATAAATAACAAGCATCCCCACCGTGAACATTACTTTGTTCCGCAGGTCAGCTATCTTGAATATGTTGACTACCGTTTTAAGCATCTTCGCATTACTGGCCGACAATAATCCCTAAAATTTTGAACGATGCGCTACAAAAGCTGCACCGTTCCTCCGCAATCGGTAATTTTCTGCTCGGCGGCCTTGCTGAATTTGTGCGCCGTCACCTGCAGACGTTTAGTTAACGCTCCGCCTCCCAGAATTTTTACTCTGCTCGTGCCGCTGTCAATTAGGCCGACATCCGAAAACTGCTGCAAGCTCACGGCGCTGCCGTCTTCGAATCTTTCCAATTGCGAAACGTTTACAACCTCGTACCGCTGGGCAAAATCGAAGTTACTGAAGCCGCGTTTAGGCATCCGCCTGAACATCGGTATTTGTCCGCCTTCATGCTCTCCCGATCGCCTTGCGCCGGACCTGCTCAAGCTGCCTTTGTGTCCCCGGCCGCACGTCTTGCCGTGACCACTGCCGGAACCTCTGCCCAGACGCTTGCGCACCTTATGTTTACCCGCAACAGATGTTATCTGCCACTCGTACATCTATAATCACCACCTTTTTACCTGCTGTACTTCAACGCCCCGAAGCCCTTCAATCACTTCTTTGGTTCGAAGCTTCATCAAGCCGTCCATTGTGGCTTTGAGAACATTCTTGGCCGATGTGCTGCCGTACACTTTGGTAAGCACATCCTGTACCCCTGCGTATTCCAGTACCGCACGCGCGCTCAAACCGGCGATAACACCCGTTCCCGGGCTGGCCGGCACCAGCGCTACCCGCGTCGAGCCGAATTTCCCCATAACCTGATGAGGAAGCGTACGACCCAGAAGCGGAACCTTTCGCAGGTCCTTCTTTGCTTCTTTTACTCCTTTTTCAACCGCCTGCGGAACCTCGTTGGCCTTGGCGTAACCAATGCCGACTGTCCCTGCACGATCGCCTACAACCACCAAAGCCCCAAAACTGAACCTGCGGCCGCCTTTTACCACCTTGGCGCAGCGGTACACCTTAACAACCGTATCTTCCAACGGCGACTCTTCACGCTCACCTGATCTGAATTGTTCTGCTGCCAATTTTTTTCTCCAAACTTATCGCGTTACTATTGCGACTAAAATTTCAGTCCTGCTTTTCTGGCCGCATCCGCCAGGCTCTTTACTCTTCCGTGATATCTGTACGATCCCCTGTCAAAACATACGAACTGGATGCCCACACCCATCGCCTGCTTGGCAATCGCCTCGCCTATCAGCTCCGCCGCCTTCTTGTTGCCTGTCTTGGCAATTTTGTCACGCAGCGTCTTTGACTTTGTACTGGCGGAAGCAAGGGTCAATCCCGCCACGTCATCTATCACCTGGGCGTATATGTGCCTGCTTGAGCGGAATACCGACAATCTCGGCCGCTCAGGCGTTCCATGCAATTTTTTGCGCACGTGAAACTTACGTCTCAATGCGGCTCTTTGTATGCTTTTCCTTCTCATTACTTATCAATCAATCCTCGATTATGCTGTGCCTGAAGTAAACGTCTTGCCGACCTTGCGTTTCACAACTTCGCCTGAGAAACGAATTCCCTTGCCCTTATAGGGTTCAGGCGGTCTTATCTTTCGGATGTCCGCGGCAAATCGACCCAGCACGCATTTATCCACCGACGTCATACTGAACTTTGCCGGTGTATCATCGCCTCTGGTAGCCGCTACGTCTATTTTAACCTTAACGCCTTTTGGTATTTCCATTTCTACCGGATTGGCAAAACCAACCTGCAGAACTATCTTGCCGCCCTGTTCCTTAACGGTATAGCCGGTCCCGTACACTTCGAGCTTCTTTTCGAAACCCTTGCTGACGCCCTCAACCATATTCGCAATCAGCGCCCGCACTGTCCCGTGCAGCTGTTTGTCCTGGCGAACCTGCGGGTTCTTGTTATCAACAACTATGCTGCCGGTAGCGCTGTCGAGCCGAACTTCTATCTGCGGGCGGCAGGCCATTTCAATACTGCCCAACGGCCCTGATATCTTTACCTGCCCGCTTTTCTGCTCGAGCTTCACACCGGATGGAACACTAACTGGTTTTTTGCCTATTCGACTCATTAACGCACCGTACAGATTATCTCGCCGCCAATCTTAGCTTGTCGGCAACCTTTGTCACTCATCAGTCCTTTACTTGTCGAGATTATGGCTATGCCCATCCCGTTCATAACACAGGGCAAATCGTCAACCGACGAATAAACCCGCCTGCCGAGCTTGCTTACTCTCTTGATTTCCTCAATAGCCGAACGGCCCGTCTGGTCATATTTCAGCGTAATACGCAATATTCCCTGTCCGGCGTCCTCGATTTTATCAAAGTCCTCTATGTAACCTTCCGTCTTCAGTACGGCCGCAATTGCCACGCAGACCTTCGAGGCCTTGATGTTCACCTGCTTGCTCATTATCCGGGCAGCGTTGCGAACTCTTGTCAACATATCCGCTATTGGGTCATTCAAGCTCATATTCTGTTCTCTTATGCTCCTGCCGGCTCATCCGGCATCTTTTACCAGCTCGCCTTCTTGACTCCGGGTATCTTGCCTTCGTGGGCAAGCTTTCTGAAGCAAAGCCGGCAAATCTTAAACTTTCGATAAACAGCTCTGGCCCTGCCGCAAATCTCACAACGAGTGTACCGTCTTACATTAAATTTCGGTTTCTTTCTTGCCTTATTAACAAGGGCCTTCGTAGACATAGTTACCTGCTAAAATCCTTAACTTGTTCTATAAGTCAAATTAGTCCTGTTCCGTCTGCTGCGACTTCGAATCGGCCTTCTGGACCCTGAACGGCATACCAAACAACGCCAGCATACGTCTTGCCTCGTCATCACTCTTGGCCGTCGTTACAAACGTTATGTTCATGCCCTGCTGAAACTCAACCTTCACCGGGTTGATTTCAGGGAAAACCGTCTGTTCGCTCAGTCCCATCGAATAGGCGCCCCGACCGTCAAAACCACGAGGATTAAGTCCGCGAAAATCTCTTACACGCGGTATCGCCAGGCTGATGAGCCGATCCATAAACTCGTACATTCGCTCGCCTCGCATGGTAACCTTCAACCCGGTTTCCTGCCCCGCGCGAACCTTGAAGTTCGAGACGCTTTTCTTGGACTTGCACACTAACGGCATCTGTCCGGTTATCAATGTCAGGTCGGCCTTGGCCAGTTCAATATACTTTTTATCCTGCGCCGCCTTGCCAACGCCCATCGAAACGACTATCTTCTCCAGGCGGGGCACTGCCAATCGGTTTTTATACCCGAACTCTTTTACCAATTCCCCGACAACCTTCGATTTGTATAAATCTTTCAAACGTGCCATCGTTATTTACCGCTGCTCATTTCTTTTTCGGATATCTGACTACGCTTATTTTTGTACCGTCTTCGGCAACTCGCTGCTTGCCGCCGTCCTTGCCAAACTCATAGTGCACCTTGCTGGCCTTCGATGTCTTCGGGTCAACCGGCAGAACATTGCTTATATGTATTGGCTGCTCGATATTTATCCGCCCGCCGGAAGGACTCTTTCGCGACGGCTTAACATGCTTCTTCGCCAGGTTTATACCCTGAACGATTACCTTGCCGTCATCTCGCATAACACGAAGCACCTTACCCGTCGTACCCTTATAGTCCCCGGCTATCACCTGCACCATATCATCTTTTTTAACGTGTAACGCCATCTGCCGTATCCCGTCGTCTGTTAAACAACCTCGCTCGCCAGCGAGACAATCTTCATATAGTTCTTTTCACGAAGCTCACGTGCAACTGCACCGAAAATACGCGTGCCTATCGGATTGCCTTCCTCATCAATCATAACCGCCGCGTTTGTGTCGAACCGCACGTAGCCGCCGTCGGGCCGCCTTATCGGATGCTTGGTCCGAACGATAACGCACTTGTGCACCTTCTTATTGTCAAGCTGACAGGTGGGCAGCCACTTCTTTATCGCCACGCACACGATGTCCCCGACACTGGCCACTGCACGGGTAAACTTGCCGTGGGCGCCGCTCTTGCCCACAACCCTGATGCACTGCGCCGTCTTTGCGCCGGAGTTGTCGGCTATACTCAACATTGTTTCTTGTTGTATCATCTTTTACTTTCCAGCTATGATTGCGGCTTTTCCTGGACCGCTTTTGTTAAAATGCGAACCAGACGCCATCTTTTGGTTTTGCTGTATGGTCTGCACTCGGTCACTTCTACCATATCACCCACACCGGCCTCGTTACGCTCGTCGTGAACCATCAGCCGCGTCCGCCTCTTAAGGGTCTTGCCGTATTTAGGATGCCTGTACACGTAATCTATGGCAACCTTTATGCTCTTGCTGCCGCCCTTGCTCATCACTACCGCTTTTGTTGTCTTTTCCTTGTGTTCCTGCATCCTTATTATTCCTTACCACCGGCCTTCACTGCCGATTGGGCCTCTATTTGACGCTGACGCAATACCGTTTTTATCCTCGCTATATCACGACGCGCATTAATCGCCGCGCGGCAATCCTGCAGTTTTTCAGTCGTCGCCTGCGAATGCAAATCAAACACATGCCGCTGCAGCTCCTGCACCTTGCCTTCAAGCTCATCCGTACTCATTTCACGATAAACCTGTGCCTTCATCTGTATACCCTTATCCCACCGTGCGCCTGCGCCGGACTAATCTGCATTTTATAGGCATCTTGTGCGCCACCCGCAGCAGCGCCCGCTTGGCTAATTCCTCATCAACGCCGCCAACCTCAAACAGAATAGCGCCCGGTCTGACTCGTGACACCCAAAATGCCGGCTCGCCTTTACCTTTACCCATTCGCGTCTCAAGCGGCTTGGAACTAACCGGCTTGTACGGGAATACCCTGATGTAAACCTTGCCTTCACGCTGAAGATAATGTGTTGCCGCAACGCGACCGGCCTCTATATTCTTGCCTTCGAGCCAGCACTGCTCAAGCGACTGCAAACCGTATTCACCGAACGCAACATAATTCGCCCTGGCGGCGTTGCACTTCATCTTGCCGCGCTGGCTTTTACGGTATTTAACTCTTTTTGGCATCAATGCCATTTTGCGTACCCTGCACTAAATTCTATAAAACTTGTAATTCCGTTGTTTCGACCGTTAAGTCCCCTGCGGACTTCCTTCTTCAGGTTGTTCAGTCGCCGGTGCGGCGGCATCTGCCTGCGAGCTGCCCGCCTGCGACTGCCTATGACGACCGGTCGCCGGCCCGGCTGCACCCTCGTCACGCCTGAATGGGCGACGACGAGGCCCCTGCCTGGATTCCTGCTGAGCACCGAAAAGACCCTGGTATATCCACACCTTGATACCTATCGTCCCATATGTTGTCTCCGCACGGGCCTGAGCATAATCAACATCCGCGTCCAAAGTATGAAGCGGAATACTGCCCTTCTTCTGCATTTCCCGCCGGGCTATTTCAGCCCCGCCCAGCCGGCCTGAACACATAATCTTCACGCCCTTGGCGCCGGCGTCCATCGCCGCATCGCAGAACTGCTTCATCGTGCGCCTGAAAGACGCTCTTTTGCAAAGCTGTTCCGCCATCGCCTCGCCGACCAGAAAGGCGTTGCGGTCCGGGTCCTTCACTTCAACAACGTTGACGGTTACTTTGCGGCCGGTCAAAGCTTCCAATTCTTCACGCAGCTTCTCAACCTCACCGCCTCTCGGACCAATCACCACTCCGGGCCTTGCGCTGTGAAGCGTCACCGTTACCTCGTTGCGGGTCCTGATTACTTCCGTCTTGGCAACGCCGCCCTTGGGCATCTGCCGGTTAAATTTATTGTCGATGAACTTGCGTATCTTCTGGTCTTCAACAAGAAACGTTCCGTAGTCCGCTTTCGAAGCAAACCACGTACTCTGCCAGCCCCTGGTTATTCCTGTTCTGAAACCTATTGGCGATACCTTCTGACCCATAGTTTAACTCGCCTTTATTGCTGCGAAACCGTAATGTGTATATGACAACCTTTTTTAGTAAGAGAATGCGCTCTGCCTCTGTCCTTGGCTATCCATCGTTTGGTGCCGATACGAACACCGGCGTCGTCCACACGCGCCTCGCTGACGTAAAGAGTGTCCACGTCCGCTTCCTGCTCATCAGCGTCGGCAATCGCCGCGCGAAGAGCTTTGCTTATCATTTCCGCGGCACGCTTCCGCGTAAACTTCAAAATATCCAATGCGTCCTGTACCTTCCGGCCAGCTATCAACTGCGTGACCAGCCGTGCCTTGCGAGGCGCAAACGGAGCATAGCGGCACGTTGAACACCAGCCGGCAATATCATTCGGCTCAACACCGAGAGCCGCCGCAAGACGTTTAAGGTCTTCGGTGCCCGGTATCGGTTTGAATAAACCGTGCTTCCAGTTCTTCACGGCCGATATCGCGTCCTGCTTATCCAGCCCGGCCCTTACAAGCTGCCCGGCCAATTGCTCCACGCTTATTTTCCGCTGCACGCTAAATTTTTTTAATTTTTCTGAACTCAACATAACTGTTTAAAACCTTACTCTGCAGGTGCTGCCGTCTCTTCTACTTTCCTTGTTGAATGGCCTCTGAATACCCTGGTCGGCGAAAATTCGCCAAGCTTATGCCCCACCATATCTTCGGTGACATACACCTTATGAAACATTTTGCCGTTGTGAACCATAAAAGTATAACCGATGAATTCCGGAATTATCGTGCACCTTCGTGCCCAGGTCTTTATCGGGTCGCGCAACCCTGTCTGTATCTGTTTGTTAACCTTTGCAAACAGTTTCACGTCAACGTACGGCCCTTTTTTCTGCGATCTTCCCATTCGATTTCCTCAAGCCGGCCAACCGGCCTCGATAACATCCTTCACATCAAACTGCCTGTTGTCCATGCGGGCTGCTTCTGCGTCTGCGAATAATCCGCTTACTGCTGACCCTTCTCTGGTTTCTTGTCTTTCCGCCCTTTGCCAGCACGCCGGTCGGCGAGCAGGGATGACGTCCGCCGTTACTCCTGCCTTCACCGCCGCCCATCGGATGCGCCACCGGGTTCTGTGCCTTGCCTCTTACGTGACCCCTGCGGCCTTTATGTCTTGTCCGTCCCGCCTTGCCCCATCTGATGTTCTGATAGTCCGTGTTGCTCAGCTTGCCTATTGTCGCGCGGCATTCCTTGCGAACCATTCGCATTTCGCCGCTGGGCAGTTGAAGCGTTACCCAGTTGCCTTCTTTGGCTATTATTCTCGCTGCGCCGCCGGCGACACGTACTAACTTGCCGCCCTGGCCGGCTGACATTTCGATATTGTGAACTTCAAGACCGCTCGGAATCGCCTCTAACGGCATCGCGTTGCCGACCTTCGGCTCGCAAACCATGCCGCTTTCAACTTTGTCACCCACCTTTACGCCTTCCGGGGCCAATATGTACCGTTTTTCGCCGTCAATGTAGTGCAATAATGATATGTAACAATTCCTGTTAGGATCGTATTCCACACTTGCGACACTTGCCCCGACGCCGTCTTTGTCCCTCTTAAAATCAATAAGGCGGTACATCTGTCTCGCACCGCCTCCTCTGAAACGCACCATCGTCATACCGCTGTGGTTTCTGCCGCCTGACTTCTTTATGCGAATACACAGCGTCTTTTCCGGCCTGTCGGTGGTCAGCTCGGCAAAATCGTTGACCGAACTGTTCCTGCGTCCTGCACTCGTCGGCTTGTATATTTTAATTCCCATATCGCGTCTCTTGCTCTCTATTAGAACAGGTCTATATGATAATCGGGCTTCAGGTACACGACGGCCTTTTTCCAGTCCTGCGTGAAACCAGACGTCCTGCCCTTGCGCCTGAACTTCCCTTTCCTGTTCGCCGTCCTCACCTTGTCCACCTTTACTGTGTACAGCCGCTCTATTGCGCCTTTTATCTGCTGCTTGTTGGCGTCCTTGTTAACTTCAAACGCATACGCGCTAATCTTGCCCGCAAGGTGCGTCCCCTGTTCCGTAACCAATGGCCGAACTATGATATTATGGTCTTTCATAATGCCAACAGCTAATTTTCACCTGACTCATTTTTGTTCATAAGAGACAGAAATGCCTCTTTGGTAAACAGCAATTTGGTATGTCTGCAAATGTCCCCCGCGTTTGATTCAACCACAGGCATAACCGAAACTTTCGCTATATTTCTCGCCGAACGCCAAAGCGTATCGTTGTGCTCCCCGATTATCACAAGACAGCTTCTATCAATTTTAAGATTCCCCAGTATATTCGCAAAATCTTTTGTCTTCGGCTTTTCAAAATTCAACTGGTCGACGACAACCACGTTATTGCTCAAAAGCTTCGACAGTATCGCCGAATCTCTTGCTAATTTCTTCTGCTTTTTGGGCATGTCCTGACTGAAGTCCCTTGCTTTCTTCCCGAATGCCACACCGCCGCCAACCCGCTTGCCCGTCCTTATTGTACCTGCTCTGGCGTTACCGGTATGCTTCTGTGCGTATATCTTTTTGGTCGAACCTTCAATCATACCCCTGCTTTTCGTCGCCGCTGTCCCCACCCGTTTATTCGCCTGGTACATCACTATCGCCTGCTTCAGCAGTGAATACCTCACGCGCCCGCCGAATGCTGACTCGTCAACCTTCAGGCTCCCGACTTCTTTGCCATTTTTATCGTATACAGATAAGCTAATCATTCGCTAATCCCTGCGATTGTTTCTATACCTTATTCTTCTGTGAAGTTCTCACTACAACGTAACCGCCCGCAGGCCCCGGCACCGACCCTTTGATTACCAGCAGGTTGTTTTCCTGATCTACCGAAACAAGGCGATGGGTCTTGACCGTAATCCGCGCTGCACCCAAATGTCCGCCCATTTTCTTGCCTTTCTTTATATCTCCGCCGTGACCACGGTCGGTTCCATAACCAGCCTGAGAACCCGGCGAACGGTGTTTGCGCTCTGTACCGTGAGAATCAGGCATACCGCCGAAATGCCATCGCTTCATCGGACCCGTAAAACCCTTGCCCTTGCTTGTCCCGATAACATCCACAAATTTCGTCTCGGCAAAAACTGAAACCGTTACCGAATCGCCCTGATTCAGCTCCGTCTTCTCGCCGCCCGCAAGCCGCATCTCCCTGATAAACCTCTTCGGCACGGTCTTGGATTTTTCAGCGTGTCCAATCGCGGCCTTTGTCCTGCGAGATGCCTTTATATCGTCATAACCCAGTTGTACCGCGTTATAACCATCCGTTTCGACGTTCTTTACCTGCATAACGACACAGGGGCCGGCCTGTATAACCGTAACGGGCAGCAGTTGTTCCTTCTCATCGTAAACCTGCGTCATTCCAACTTTTTTTCCAAGCAGCATTGCCACTTTTGTCTTCCCTGTTACTGACCTGCTTTATTATGCCTTAATCTTTACGAAAACTCCAGCCGGCACTACCAGCCGATTAAGCACCTCAACCGTCCGCGCATTCGCCTCGCGAATATCAATCAGACGTTTGTGTGTCCGCAATTCAAACTGCTCGCGTGATTTCTTGTCAACGTGAGGACTTCTCAGCACGGTGTACCTTTCGATTCTTGTCGGAAGAGGAATGGGGCCGCTTATACGAGCATTGGTTCTTCTGGCGTGCTCCACTATCTCCTTCGCGGAGGCGTCCAGAATCCTGTGGTCGTATGCCTCCATCCTTATCTTTATTCTTTCTGTCTCACCGGCCATAAAACTGCGCCCAAATTCTCAATATTACCGCAATCTGTTTTTTCGCACCTTTGACCGCAACTGCTACACTTCCGCTATCACCGCCGCCTGCGGACAACCTCGTCAGCAGCAGCGACCTGTTTTACCTTCTTGGTAGGAAGAACCTGATTTGGCCATCAAACGCCCGCGGTCACAGGCATCCTACGCCACAACCACCTTCCTTAACGAATCGGGGTTCTGACCGTTTTCAGATTGCGTTGACATCTGACTCTTTGCCATACAGGCAACGCATCTCAGACTTACGGGGCTTATGGCAGCCCCGGCTGTACCCCTTAATAAAACAAATAATCAATCAACCAAACCGTCCTTGACGACCACGATTCGTAGACGTGTTACAGCCCAACTCGTCAATCGCAAAGCCATCCTGGCAATGCTCGCTACGGCTGAAAGACGGGTAATTTAACATACTGCCTGACGTTCGTCAACAACTTACAAAAAAAAATCAAAAAAATACTTTTTTTATTTATAGCGAGATAACCTGCTCGGCAATCTGCTCAGGCACCCTCTCATAGCTGCAAGGCTCCATGGTAAACGTGCCTCGCCCGGCAGTCGCGCTTCTTATCTCACTGGAATACCCAAACATCTCAGACAAAGGCACTTTTGCGTCGATTGTACGGGTTTTACCGTGAATTCTGCAGTCCGTAATAAATCCCCTCTTGGCAAGCAAGCTGGATTGCACCACCCCAAAATTGGCCTCAGGAACGATAACTTCGACCTTCATAACCGGCTCCAAAAGCACGGGGCCTGCCTTTTCGAGCGCCACCTTAATAGCAATTGCTGCCGCCTGCTCAAATGCAATATCGGACGAATCCACCGTATGGTACGAGCCGTCAATTAACGTAACTTTAACTCCCATAACAGGATAGCCCGCAAGTACGCCGGTTCCCATGGCGTCCTCGACGCCTTTTTCGACGGCCCCGACAAACTCCCTGGGCACCCTGTCGCCTCCCGCCTCGTTTTCAAACTCTATATCACGGCTCCAATGCCCATCTTCGCCAAGCATCGGCTCCACCCGTAAAATAACATGCCCGTATTGACCTCTGCCGCCGCTCTGGCGAACAAACTTGCCTTCCGCCTCAGCGGGTTTTGTAATCGCTTCCTTATAAGCCACCCGCGGCTTGCCCACCCGGATATCCAGCCCTTTTTCCTTCAGCAGCTTGTGCTGCAAAATCTCAAGGTGAAGTTCGCCCATACCGCTTATAACCATTTGCCCGGTTTCATGGTCAACCTTCGATTCAAATGTGGGATCCTCCCGCCGCAAATCCGCAAGCGCCTCCCCCAGCTTATTCTTGTCCGCAGATGTCCGCGGCTCAATCGACATACTGATAACCGTCTGTGGGAATGTTATGCTCGCCAGCAGAACCGGCTTCTTCGGGTCACTCAGCGTGTCGCCCGTAATCGTATGCTTGGGACCAACCACGGCAACTATATCGCCCGCGTGAGCTTCCTCAAGAATCTTGCGGTCATTGGCGTGCATCTCGAACAGCCGCGTGATGTTTTCTCTCTTGTCGCGAGTAACGTTGAGCACCCTGCTGCCCGACTTTAATGTTCCCTGATATATCCTGATAAAATTCAGGTCACCGTGCGGCTCGCTGACAATCTTAAAGGCAAGCGCGACTAAACCGGCTTTGGGATCGCACTTGACCGTAATCTTTTTTTCCTCATCGCCGGGCGTATGGGCAACAATCGCGGGCCTTTCGAGCGGCGATGGCAAATATGCTACAACCCCGTCCAACAGCCTTTGAACGCCGATATACTGCAATGCCGACCCGCAAAATACCGGGTGCAGTTTGCCGGCAATCGTCCCTTTTCTTATCGCCCTGTGAATCAACTCCTCATCTATCGGTTTATCGTGGACATATTTGTCCATCATTTCTTCATCGTGCTCGGCCGCATGCTCAAGCATCGTATGCCTGACCTGTTCTGCCTTGACGCGATATTTCTCCGGGATTTCAGTCTCCTCAAAACTCGCTCCAAGTTTGTTCGGGTCGAAAAGAACCGCGTGCATCCTGACGAGGTCTATAATGCCGGAGAAACTGTCCGCCGCCCCTATAGGCAGCTGCAAAACAAGGGGATTGGCGACGAGTTTTTCCCTGATGCTGTCGACGCTCATCTCAAAATCGGCGCCGGTCTTGTCCATTTTGTTTATGAAACAAAGGCAGGGGACATTATATTTCTGCCCCTGTCTCCACACTGTCTCGCTTTGCGCCTGAACACCTTCGCTGCCGTCGAAAACCATCAAGGCCCCATCAAGCACTCGTAACGACCTTTCAACCTCGGCTGTGAAATCAATATGCCCAGGCGTATCAATCAAATTGATTTCGGCGCCCTCCCAGGGGAATCTTGTCGCCGCCGAAGTAATGGTAATTCCTCTTTTTTGCTCCTCCTCCAGATAGTCCATCACCGCCGTGCCTTCGTGCACTTCGCCCATTTTGTAGGTTTTGCCGGCGTAATAAAGAATACGCTCCGACACCGTTGTCTTGCCGGCGTCAATATGAGCGATAACACCGATATTGCGCAATTTCTTGAGTTCGTCTAACATCACTTAAAACAGACCGCCACAATAAACACAAATAAATATAAAAAAACTGCCATGGTTCACCGTAAGGCGCCATGGCAGTTCAATACGTCCTTGCTACCACGCGAAATGAGCAAACGCCTTGTTGGCGTCCGCCATCTTGTGCACGTTCTCCCTCATCATCATTGCGCCGCCTCTTTTGTTGTAGGCCTCAATCAGCTCTGTTGCCAGCCGTTCGCACATTGGCTTGCCTTTTGCGCCCCTCGATGCCTCTAATATCCATCGTATCGCCAGCGACTGCTGACGCTTGGAGCTTACCTGCATCGGAACCTGGTAACTCGCTCCGCCTACGCGCTTGCTGCGAACCTCAATCGCCGGCTTAACGTTATTTACCGCAGCCTCGAAAACTTCTATTGCCGGTGCCGCTTTTTCCTTCTCGGCTATGATATCCATCGCATCGTAAAATATCTTCTGCGCGACGCTCTTTTTGCCTGCCCACATCAGACAGTTGATGAATTTACCCGCCAGCTTGTTATTATATTTGCCGTCGGGTCTCAACTGTTCTTTTGATGCCGTTGCTTTTTTTGCCATTCTCTTGTTCCTCGATGACCTTGCTCAAAACTTAAAAGTAATTACTTGCCTTTCTTGGCGCCGTATTTGCTTCTGCCCCGCCTGCGATTGGCGACGCCTGCACAATCCAGCACCCCGCGAATAATATGGTAACGAACACCCGGCAAATCCCGCACTCTTCCGCCTCGTATCATTACCGTGCTGTGTTCCTGGAGGTTATGGTCAATTCCAGGTATATAAGCCGTAACTTCTTTGCCGTCGGTCAGCCGAACTCTCGCAACTTTCCGCAAAGCTGAATTGGGCTTCTTGGGCGTCATCGTCCGGACAATCAAACATACCCCGCGTTTCTGGGGCGAACCGCTTATGTCCGACCGTCTTTTCTGGCCCTTCGATTTGGCTCTCGGCTTTCTTACCAACTGGTTCATTGTCGCCATAAATCTGTCACTCCAATGTATAGATATACTACTTGATGCCTAAGGCTTCCTTCATCTTTGCCTCTTTCTCGGCCTCGGCTGCCTTGCTTTCTTCGATTTCACTCACTTCCTTGAATTCCTTGGGCAGCGGCGCCTCGGCAAGGTGTTTTACCTTCAATTCCAGATAAGGCTTGAACGCCGTACCCGCAGGTATCAAATGCCCAAGTATAACGTTTTCCTTCAAACCGCAGAGTTTATCTATGCTACCAGCTAACGACGCTTCAGTCAATATCTTAGTCGTCTGCTGGAAGCTGGCCGCGGCTATGAAGCTGTCCGAACGCAAGCTGGCCTTGGTAATACCCAAAAGCAGCGTCTTGGCAGTAGCCATCCTCGGCTTTTTGCCCTTTGCCGGCTCACCGCCGATCGCCTCTACTTTCTCGTTAATGGTCGACAGCTTGGCCTTATCGATAACCTGGCCCTCTTTAACCTCAGTTGCCTCCCCGACACTGGATATCTTGATACTTTCGTTTAGCCGCGTGTTTTCCCGGCGGAACTCAAATTTGTCAACCACTTCGCCAGGCAAAAACACGCTGTCGCCGACCGACTCAATCTCAACTTTCCGCATCATCTGTGAACATACAATCTCGATGTGCTTGTCGTTGATATTGACGTTCTGAGAACGGTAAACGTTCTGAATTTCGCCGATCAAATATCTTTGAAGCGACTCTTCGCCCTTAATCCGCAAAATATCGTGCGGCACCAGCGGACCATCTGTCAGTGCATCACCTGCTTCAACCAAATCGCTCGTGTGAACGTTCAAATGCCTGTCGCGCGGCACATGGTGCTCTTTTTCCATTCCGGATTCAGAACGAATAGTAATCGTCATCTTGCCTTTGCGCTTGTCGCTTTTGAGTTCAACGCGTCCGCTGATTTCCGCTATGGCAGCGGGGTCCTTGGGTTTGCGAGCCTCGAATACCTCCGTCACACGCGGCAATCCGCCCGTGATGTCCTGCGTCCCGCCGGTAGCTCTGGGCTGATGTGCAAGCAATTGCCCCGCCTGAACCTGTTGACCTTCCGTAACTTCTATTCTGGCGCCGGCAGGTAAATAGTGCACGTCGAGAATCTTGCCCTCGGCATCCTCAATCATAATCTGCGGGTGCTTATCGCCCTTGTGCTCAATCACGACCGGCTTACCCGTCTGCCCTTTGCGCTCTTCTTCGAACCGAATCGTCTCGCCATCGATAATATCTACAAACCGTATTATACCCGCAACTTCCGCCAATATAGGCGTCCGGTGCGGGTCCCAAGCGAACAATCTCTTCCCTTTTTCTACCCGGCTGCCGTCCTCAATCTGGACAATGGCTCCGTAAGGTACTTTATATTTTTCTATCTCGCGGTCTTTGTCATCGAGAAGCGCCATTTCTCCGTTGCGTTTAAGAGCTATACCTCTTGCCGCAATCGGTCTTTTTTTACCGGCTTCCTCTTTCTGGTCAAGTCCCTCCGTGCGGTGAGCTTCTTCAAAGGCGACATTGGGGTCCGGAACAACACCCATGTCTCTGAACTGCACTTTGCCGTCGGCGCCTGCTTTCTGGTCACTTTCCAGAATGGCGCGAGAGGCAATACCGCCGGTGTGGAACGTCCGTAGTGTTAATTGTGTGCCAGGCTCGCCGATTGATTGCGCTGCTATAATCCCGACGGGCAGGCCTTCTTCAACAAGCTGCCCTGTACTCATATCCCAGCCGTAACACTTCGCGCACATACCGAACGCGCTGTCGCACGTCAGCGGACTTCTTACCCTGATTGCATCAAGCCCGAGCGTCTCAATCTTAGCAGCCGCCTCAGGCGTTATGACCTCGTTTTCCCGGACAATCATCTCATCGGTAATCGGGTTGCGAATGTTGTCTCTTGCGGTCCTGCCGAT
This sequence comes from Phycisphaerae bacterium, assembly GCA_041308485.1. Taxonomy (GTDB): domain Bacteria; phylum Planctomycetota; class Phycisphaerae; order Sedimentisphaerales; family Anaerobacaceae; genus Fen-1362. Next base: position 18,698 of record JBFZBL010000028.1, read on the forward strand.
AATAAGCTGCGTCAAAGGCACATCAACCTGCTCGCCCCTGGTAACCGTGCTCTTGGTAATACCCTGCAGCGTCCCGCAATCCCGCTCGGTAATTATCATATTCTGAGCCACGTCTATCAGCTTGCGAGTCAGATACCCTGAGTTGGCTGTTTTCAACGCCGTATCCGCAAGACCTTTTCTGGCGCCGTGCGTCGAGCTGAAATACTCAAGCACCGTCAATCCCTCGCGGAAGTTTGACTTAATCGGCGTCTCAATAATCTCGCCGCTGGGCTTAGCCATAAGCGCTCGCATGCCGGCAAGCTGCTGAATCTGGTCAACGCTGCCCCTGGCGCCGGAGATACTCATCATATAAATCGGATTCAAATGCGGCGAACCGTCTTCCTTCTTGTCCTCCTTGAGTCCCCGCATCATTTCACTGGTTACCGCCACACGGGCATTGGTCCAGGCGTCGATAACCTGATTATACCGCTCGCCTTCGGTCAATACGCCCGCCTGATAGTTCTTCAGTATCTTTTTGACCCGCTTTTCTGTCTCTTCGATGATTTCCTTCTTCTTGGGAGGAATCTTCAAATCCACCAGGCCAAAGCTGAGCCCCGACAGAGTCGCGTGTCTGAACCCCTTTTCTTTTATCTTGTCTAACAAATCAACCGTCGCTGCGCTGCCGGCAATCGCATAACAATCGCTGATTACCTGGCTCAGCGCTTTTTGTCCCATCGGCCAGTTATAGAAAGGCATCTTCGCAGGAAGAATGTCGTTGAAAATACATCTGCCAGCAGTTGTTTCAACCACAATCGGCTTCGTAATTTCCTTATGCTTCAAGTCCCTTGCTCGCTCGCCCTCCTTGACAACGGGCTTGGCTATCCGGACCTTGACTATGGCATGCAGGGCAATTTTGCCCATATCATAAGCAAGCATCGCCTCGAATGCGCTCGGAAACACCTTGCCTTCGCCTTTTTGGCCTGACAGCATACTGGTAAGATAGTAATTGCCCAGCACCATATCCTGCGACGGCCCTACCATCGGCGAGCCGTTGGCCGGCGAGAAAATATTGTTCGTCGTCATCATCAGCGTATGCGATTCGGTTTGGGCCTCCACGCTCAAAGGCAAATGCACCGCCATCTGGTCACCGTCGAAGTCGGCGTTGAACCCTTTGCAGGCCAGCGGATGCAGCATAATCGCGTTGCCTTCCACCAGCACCGGCTCGAACGCCTGAACGCCCATCCTGTGCAGCGTTGGCGCTCGGTTAAGCAGTACCGGGTGCTCGTGAATGACTTCTTCGAGAATATCCCATATCTGCTCGCCTCGCCGCTCAATCATCTTCTTTGCGCTTTTGATTGTGTCGGCCAGGCCGCTTTGCTTAAGCCGGCGGATAATGAATGGCTGATACAACTCCAGCGCAATCCGCTTCGGCAAACCGCACTGATGCAATCTCATCGTCGGCCCTACCACAATCACCGACCGAGCCGAATAATCGACTCGCTTGCCAAGCAGGTTTTCTCTGAACCGTCCCTGCTTGCCTTTTATCATATCGCTCAAACTCTTCAGCGGCCTGTTATTACTTCCCAGCACCGGCCTGCGGCACCTGCCGTTGTCCATCAGCGAATCCACCGCCTGCTGAAGCATTCTCTTCTCGTTTCGAATAATTACTTCCGGAGCATTGAGGTCCATCAGCTTTTTGAGCCTGTTGTTGCGATTGATTATGCGCCTGTAAAGGTCATTCAAATCGCTCGTCGCAAAATTGCCGCTCTCCAGAAGCACCAGAGGACGCAAATCAGGCGGGATAACAGGAATCACCTCAAGCACCATCCACTCCGCCTTGTTGGAGCTGTTCTTGATGGCATCCACTGTTTTGAGACGTTTGCTCAAATCCTTCATACGCTGCATGCTGCTGGTCTTGCCTATCGAGGCACGCAAATCGGTGCTGATGGCCTCCAAATCAAGCCGGCCCAGCAGAGATTTTACCGCCTCGCCGCCCATCAGCGCCTTGAAACTGTTGCCGTACTTGTTGGTCGCGTCGCGGTATTCATCCTCAGTAAGCAGCTGCCCAAGTTTGAGCGGGCTTTGCCCGGGGTCAGTGACTAAATAGTCCTGATAATAGATTACCTTCTCAAGGTCTGAGCCTTTCATTCCCAGAACTGTCCCCAACTGGTTCGGAACGGCCTTGAAAAACCATATATGAAGGCACGGAGCCGCAAGATTTATATGCCCCATCCTTTTGCGGCGAACCCTGCTGTGCGTAACTTTCACGCCGCAGCGGTCGCATATTATTCCCTTATATTTCGTCCCCTTGTACTTGCC
>JBFZBL010000029.1:0-4143 GCA_041308485.1 Phycisphaerae bacterium
CTATGGTGGTCATACTTAATCTCGGCCTTGGCATGAATCCGGCTTTGGTAGGGCTTATTGCTTTTATCCCTCGTATTGTGGATGCCATGACAGACCCCATGATGGGCTATATTTCTGACAATACAAGGTCACGTTTTGGCCGTCGCAGGCCATATATTTTCTGGGGTGCAATTTCTGCCGGAATTATATTTGCCTTGATGTGGCAGCTTCATCCAGGTCACAGTCAAAGCTTTTATTTCTGGATTTTCTTGACAGCATCTAGTCTTTTCTTTTGTGCTTATACTGTTTATGCAACTCCTTTTATTGCTCTTGGATTTGAAATGAGCCCCGATTATCACGAACGCACAAGACTTCAGGCAGTTTCCAACTGGTTAGGTCAAATCGCATGGATTACCGTTCCCTGGTTTTACGCAATAATGGCCAATCAGCGCTTGTTCGACAACAAGGTTGAGGGGGCACGCAGTTTGGCAATTGCAGTCGGAATATTTATTGTTATAGGTGGAATAGTGCCAGCCCTTTTTACCCGTGAGTATTTTGGCTCACTTCCTAAGGATAATATTGCAAAGGGTTTTTGGAAGCATTTGAAAGAATTTTTCAGGGGTTTTGCTGTTACCTTTAAATGCCGTCCGTTTGTCAAACTTTGTGCGGCAACGTTCCTGATTTTCAATGGTTTTCAGCTCGGCTCATCTTTTTCAATATATGTTATGATTTACTACGTATTCGGCGGAAACGATGCTAAGGCTGGTGCTTTACTTGGCTGGTTTGGCACTGTTACCTCTTTATTTACTCTCGCTATCATACCTCTGGCCACATGGATTTCGACAAAAGTAGGGAAAAAGAATGCATTGCTTCTGACAATATCTGCCTCATTAATAGGATATGCGTTGAAATGGGTTGGCTATAATCCTGATTATCCTTATCTGTTGCTAATTGCCGCCCCCTTTGTTTCGTTCGGAATTGGCTCACTGTTCACGTTAATTTGTGCGATGGTGGCTGACGTATGTGATTATGATGAGCTTGAAACTGGCCAGCGCCGTGAAGGAATGTTCGGGGCTATTTACTGGTGGATGGTAAAAATCGGAATGTCTGTGGCGGGACTGCTGACAGGATTAATGCTTAATGCGTCGGGTTTTGATGTGGCATTAGGCGGCGCTCAGTCGGCAAAGACGCTGTTTCTCCTGAGAATATTTGATGTCGGCACTGCAATGGCAACATCTGCGTTAGCAATTCTTGTTATTGCAACTTTCGATATAACAGAAGAAAAAGCGCATGAGATTCGCCATGAGCTTGAAAAACGTCGCGGCAAACCGACTAACTAAGTGTTTCTGCAGTTCACCAAGCGATTTACGAATGGATTGGAAGGGCTGAAAACTCTGAAATTGGTGTGGGATATTCCAACTGGATTTTTCGCCAATAGCTTCTCATTTGCTGAAAAAACTGCAGTTTTTTTGATTTGTTTCATAAAAATAATTCGCATAGCCATACGGTCCATAACTCATTTCCAGACCAAATGTTATAGGGTGATAACACCGCTAAATCTCTTAGTTAATCCCTATTAAAGTGGATAAAACAACCATTTTCATATTGACAGGATTGCGAAAGTTGCTTATCATAGCAAACGGTTGCTAAGGTAATAGCAACATTGTTATAGTAAGGAAGGAACTCGTAGGATATGGCAAAATCGGTAGCGAATCTTGGTGATGTGGCTGCGGCAGCGGGTGTGAGCAAATCCACGGTCAGCAGAGTCCTCAACAATAAGCTGGGTAATGGCTTTGCCGTCAGTAGCGAAGTCCGCGAGCGAATCCTTGAAATTGCCTCACAACTCAGATACCGTCCCAATCTAATGGCCCGTGGCCTTACGAATCAACGGACACGAATGGTTTCAGTGCTTGGCGGAGCACATGCACTCAGCGACATGGGCAACATCTATCAGACCGTAATTAACAGCATTACAAATGTCCTCGATAACGCTCCGGGCGGATTTGATGTGACCGTCGATATGTCACAACATGCCCCCGGCACAAGCGAACTGCCGGCGTGGAAAATCGACGGCGCTATTATCTTGGCCAAATGCACCAGTCAAACTGTTGAGGAAATCAAACACAGCAATGCGCCGTATGTAGTAATAAATGGGCCGGCAGATTCCTCCGGTTCAACAGTGACACCAGACGACATTGGAGGGATGGAGATTGCCGTCAAACATCTTGTTCAGCTTGGGCACACCAGAATTGCCTATGCCAGCGCCCCATTAAGTCATTTAGCGGGACATAGCAGCTTGAAGGACCGCCACGATACTTATGTCAAAGAGCTTAACTTGCGCGGTCTGGCGGCAATTAAAGGTCACGAAGAACCTTTCACCTCTGCGGAGGATTTTCTAAAATCCGTCGTTGTCATACAAAAAGCAACTGCCATCATCGCCTATGGACATATGAGCGCGCTAAACATCATGCAGGCAGCCCACGCCCTCGGAATAGCAATACCGCGAGAGCTTAGTCTTATCGCTTTCTGCGATGAACATGCCGCAGGCGTAATGAGTCCGGGCCTGACCTTTATCGATCTCGGTTCGAGAGAAATGGGACGGATTGCCGCCGAAATGCTTTTAGAGAAAATTAAAAATCCCGAACAAGCTCAATCACGTAATGTGAAAATTCAGGAAAAACTGGTGTTTCGTGACACTACAGCACGACCCTGTCGATAAATAAAAATTTATTGTGAAAAGGAGAAGAGCGATGGAAAAGATGTTCGTAGTTGTGAGTTTAATGATGAAAGGAAAGTGGTCAAAAGGAGGAACAGAAATGAAGAATTTATTGGTATTGTTAATGGTTTTTGCATTGGTCAGCACGGCGAGCGCAACCCTTGTCACCAACGGCGAATTCACTATCAACGCGGCGGGGTGGAACGCAACCGGCGGCGGGACTTGGGGCGCTGAAACTCCTACGGTCGGTGGCAACCCCGGCGGGTATACGGTCCTATGGGGGAACCCGGGCTCTTGGAGTGTTTGGTACCAAGTTATCAATGAGGATCTTAATACGCTGGGAATCCCCGCCGATACGGACGTAATATTGCAGAGCGACGTCAATGCGGTAGGTACCAGCTCCCTCACCAGTGCCTCGATTAAAATAGAATCGTGGGTTGGTAATACTACTAAAATTGCAGAGCTAGCGTCGACATTTTCCCTTGTAAGCACCAACACTTGGGAGACCCACGCGACTGATACTTATCATATCCCCCCTGAAGCCACAGCTCTAAAAGCTGTTCTTGTCTGCATCCCCACCACCAGCACCTGCAGGTATGGCTTTGATAACGTCGAAATTCTTGTGCCAGGCGGCACCCCGGCCTTAAGGCCCATTCCCATTGTGGGAGCAGGGATGAATTTGGCTAACAAGGTGATAAGCTGGACCAATCCTGTAGGAACTGTCAACGCAAATGTCTATATGGTGAACTTTCCTTCGCCCCCCGGATACGGGTTCGATCCCCGGACCGACGGCAACCAAATTGCATTTGATACAACTGAACAATCGCTCAATGTACCGGAAATCCACGCCAATGAGTACTATTACTGGGCGGTTGATGTTAATGTGGGTGGTACCGTGGTTCCAGGATTTACCTGGTGGTTCCAGACACTGGATGGGCCTCCGACTGTGAATGCCGGTGCGGACCAATATCTCGTGGCAACAGCAAGCCCCATGACCTTAACCCTTAATGCTACTGCTTCAGATGACAAGCCGGGCTTAACTTACGCATGGACCGATATTACAGCTGCTGCTGACAAGGACCCGGCCACCACGGTGCAGATTGTTTCCCCAACCGCAGAGGATACTAACGTCATTCTTACGAATTCAACTGGTACCGTTACCGGTTATTACCAGTTCACGTTAACCGTGACAGATTCTGCCAGTCAAACTGCTGCTGATTCTGTAGTTGTTGGTGTCTATGCCAACTGTGCCGCAGCGGCCATTGCAAACCCGGATGACCCCTACGATGGAACCGGCGACATTAACGGTGACTGCAAGGTTGACTTCTATGACTTTGATTCATTCGCCGATAGATGGCTTGATTGCGACTCGCTCAGGAGAGCGTGCCCGTAGTACTGCGATAGTAAAACTTGTTGGTGATATGTACATGGTAAACGTATGGTAAAAA
>JBFZBL010000030.1:0-7134 GCA_041308485.1 Phycisphaerae bacterium
GGCCAAATCGCAGGTCGATATGCTCAAAGAGCTTGGGTATGCCGGCGTGGGATACTGGGAAGCAAATCCGGCGCAGGGGACAGCCGGCATTGCCGAAATGCTTGCCGAACTCAACAAATCAAACCTCAAAATGTTCGGGGCGTATTTTACGATAAAACTCGAAGAGCCGGCTGAAAAGTACATGCCCCTGATTGAGAACAGCATCAGTCTGCTGGTGGGCCGCAAATCTACAATCTGGATAGCGATGACCAGCGACTCGCATCAAAAATCGACGGTCAACGGCGACGAGCAGGCGGTCATGATAATCAGCCGAATAGCCGATGTTGCCAACAAAAATGGTGTCTCCGTCGCTCTATATCCACACGAGAACTTCTGGCTCGAAAAAATTGAAGACGCGGTGCGCATCGCGGAAAAAAGCAACAGACGCAACGTTGGAATTGTATTCAATTTGTACCACTGGCTAAAAACCGACAAACCCGCAAATATGGAAACGGTGGCGGCCAAGGCGATGCCTTATCTGCTCGTGGTGACAATAAATGGAACGACGGAAGCGGGGTCAATAGAAACACTGGACCGCGGAACATTTGACGTTTACAGGTTTTTAAAAACGATAAAGCAGGCCGGCTTCACGGGTCCCATAGGATTACAGGGTTATGGCATCGGCGGCGACGCCCGGGAAAATCTAAGACGCTCGATGCAGACATGGCGCGAGTTTTCAAAACGGCTGGCAGCGGAAGAGGCCGAAAATCTTTAGGACTTACCACAGGGAAATCTTTATAAATCCTGACGTTAATACCCCCCTAAATACCTTGCCAACAAGGGAAAAATATGTTAGTTTGGAGTAATTAGCTATTGCTTCCGATAATAGTAAGAGGATTAGAGGGAAGGTATGCAATGCTGGTTTTTTACAGTATCGTTTCAGGCCACACACCATTCGGGGCTGGGATTAATAAGCCTCGCAGGTGCGAATGCCATTGGAATGGCAGGGGAAATCCCGTTTAATCCCATAAAGCTTCTCCTTCTGGTGATATGGGTATATCTGGGGTTGTACTGCGTCCAGCGGGTGGAATTCAGCCTCGTAGTACCCAAGGACAGAAAGCCGCTGGTTAATATCCTCACGCTTGTTTTCGGCCCGATACCGCTGCTGGTGTTCCTGATAAAAGATATTCTTAAGACACCCCTTCCCCAGCGAGGAAATTTTTTCGAGGCCCTAAAGGAACGGCTGCTATCAATAAGCGACACCATAAAGTCTTCAAAACTTATGGGCGGCTCGAACGAAAGTTTAATAAAACTGATGGATTCATCGGGCACCGAGCTTAAGGAATTATACGGCCACGGGAAAATTCGGCGTCAGGACAGTCACATACTTGATTTGACCGAAAAAACCATCTGGGACGCCCTTCAGGACAGGGCAAGCGATATTCTAATCGACCCCAAGAGCGACTCTATATCCATCGTGAGATTTCGCGTTGACGGCGTGCTGCGAGAAGTCAACCAGTTAGATTCGACTACCTGTCAGGCAGTGGTTAACAGCATCAAGGCCATATCTAATATGGATATTTCCGAAAGACGCAGACCGCAGGACGGCGCATTTGTCGCTAAAATACCAGACGGAACGGTTTCATTCCGAGTGGCAAGCGCAGGTGTCCTCAACGGCGAGAAACTCTCGATAAGAATTCTTAAACAGGACGCCAGCAAATACACCCTGGAAAGCATAGGCCTGACTGAGAAGCAGAGAACCATCGTCGAAAACGCCATCCGAAAACCATCAGGCATGATACTCCTGTGCGGCCCCACCGGCAGCGGCAAAACAACCACGCTTTACGCGATGCTCAACAAAATTGACTTTTACACACGAAACGTCATAACCGTCGAGGACCCCATCGAATATGTCCTGCCCAACACAAGCCAGATTGAGGTCAACGCCAAAGCCGGAATAACATTCGCCAAGTCGCTGCGCAGCATACTCAGACAGGACCCGGACGTGATTGTCGTGGGCGAAATTCGCGACGAGGAAACAGCGGTAATAGCCCTTCAGGCCTCCCAGACCGGACACATAGTTCTGGCGACCATCCACAGCAACAGCACCGCTTCGGCGATGATACGACTGCTGGACCTGAAAGTTACGCCCCTGATGCTGGCTACGGGAATTAGCGTGATTATCTCTCAGAGGTTAGTCCGCCGGCTGTGCAAATACTGCAAAGCGCCCGCTAAAATAAGCAGGGAACAGATTAGAATCTTCGAAAAAAAGAAAGTCAACTACGCCAACATATACGACCCGGTAGGCTGCGACCAGTGCTATGGAACAGGGTATTACGGCAGAATCGGAATCTACGATATACTTACTCTCGACGACAATATCAAAACAGGGCTGTCGAACAATAAATTGCCGGTTGATGAGCTAAGAAAAGAAGGCGACCAGCGCGGCAAATCGAATCTGCAAAAGCAAGCCCTGCTGAAAGTCGTAACCGGCGTAACCAGCATCGATGAAATGAACAGGGTAGTTGGATAATCATATGGCGTTCTGGATAGGGATATTGGTGGCGGTTTTTTTCGCGTACTCAGCGATAAAGCTGGGTTTCTACCACGCATGGACGATGCTGTTCAACTTAGTCATCGCCGTATACGTGGCGGTGCGCGTAAGCCCCATGGTTGAGGAGTTTTTGCCTGCCGCGATGGGAGGCGAATACAGCAAAACAATGGCGCTGCTGGCGACCGGGCTGGTAACATTTCTGATTTTGCACGGCATCTCATACACCCTTCTTATAGGCCAGTTCGAGGTAAGCTTCCCCCGCGTTGTGAACATCCTCGGCTCGGGCATTCTCGGATTCCTCGCCGGTTTTTTAATATGGAGTTTTGGAACGCTTGTTGTCTGCACCACGCCTTTTTGCCAACATCAATACGTAAAAGAAATCGGTTTCGAAACAAAAACATTTCAAGAAGCCAAAATGGAACCATATCTTGTCTGGTGGTGCAGCTTTTTGGATAAAATGGTCGCATCAGGTGAAAGCCCCGTCAGTGCGGAGCAAGCAATAAAAGAATTGCTGGTAAAGCCGGTAAAGCACACCCCGGCAAAAACCAAAACTGAGACCGCTTCGATTCAGTCGGTTGACCCCAATGACCCAAATAAACCGTATGATCCCAACCGGCTCCCAGCCGCGGAACCACATACCGCCATACCACCGTAACACTACCGCCTCCGATAAATTCGGGAAATATCGAAATTCCGCCCGCCAAGCGCAAAGCGATTTTTAACTGCGTGCCTGGTCGAGGATCAGTGTCTTGACCTTTTGGCTCGGAAGATTAAGTGCGCCGTAAGCCGCAGCGGCGGCGGCACGCAAGCCGGGGTCAATATCCTTTGAACTGACTAAAGCGTATATAGCGTCTATCGTCGCGTCATCGAGCTTATTGGCATTGAGTTTCGCCGAAACAGCCAGCGAACCAAAGGCAGCTATGCGAATATCCTGCGAGTTGCTCTCAGCCATGGCCATCGCAGCTATTGCCTCCTGTGCGGCGGGCGTATTCAGATGCGCAAGTATCTGCCCCGCCAGCATCTGGATTTCCGTCCTCTTATCCCTTGTCGCCGCAACAAGAGCGTCCTGTGCCGCGGACAAATCCAGAACAGGGTTACGGGTCTGTGCAAGTTTAAACATTACCTTCGCGGCGCGAAGCGCATATAAATCCGCCAATTCGCCGTTCCACATAGGTATATTTTCCGCCGGCTGCTCGGAATTTTGTGCCAGCGCTTCCGCGAGGTTGGCAACGACAAGTTTGCTTTCCGGAAAGGCCTGTTTCGGCCCCGCCGCGGCAATCGCTATCGCGGCGCTGAATTTCACCGCCTTTGAGTCAAATGAAAGGGCCTCTGCCAACGGCTGCGATGTGCCTACCCGATAAAACAGCGAACTCTCGCCCGCCGTGGTCGATAGCGCCTCTACAACTCCCAATGCGACCTGGGCATCTTTGTCCTTCATCGCACGGGCAAGGGCCTGGTGCAGATATTCCGGGCCGGCAGTTGTAGCGTACGTCATGGCGTTTGCATGGCCTTGGCCGAAATACACAGGCATAACAACATCGTATGACTCAGCCTTGAAGAAAGCCGCAAGCCACAGTCCGATTGCCTGTCCGAACTTATCATCGGCCTTGAGCGACCATTCGCAACACCGCATCGACATCATCTCATTGAAATACCGCTTGTCAATCCGCTCGCTGTCCAGCCGAGCGTTATTGGCATCCCAGAACCATATATTAGCAAAATTGGCATCTGCGGCGGGTGCGAGCGATTCGGTATGATAGTAATAATCTTCGCCAAGTTTATAATAAAGCTGCGCCGCCGGAACCTTCAATGCCGCGGGGTCAATTTTATTTATGCTTGCTTCAGCAAGCGACCGAAGTTCCGCGGAGCTATCCTTTTCCGCTACATATTTCAAATATGGCAGCGACTGCGGATACCCGATTTTGCCCAATGCCTTGATGATTTCCGATTTTACGCCGACATTATTGGTTTGAAGCGCCGCGGCAAGAGGCCTGATGGCTTCTTTGCTCATTTGGCCAAGGGCCGAAGAGATGTTCGGCCATTCCGCCTTGCGGGAATCCTCGCCGAGGGCGTCGAGCATATACATTATCGCGTATTCGCCGGCGTTCTGCAGACGCTTGACCGCGTTGAGCTGCCCCCTGCTGGTAGTGCTCAGCCGGGCGATTTCTTCCACGATAACCTTCGGGGCAGCGCGACGAATGAACCTGCCCTGCTCAACTACATCAATAACCTTGCCGCAAAGTCCGGCAAGCTCTTTATCCATTGAGCTTTCTTTGGCCTTGATAATCAATGCGTAACCCTGAGGGTTGCCATCGGCCAAGGCAAACAAGTCAACCGGCGAGGGATTGCTGTCTAACACCGCCTGAGCATAACCCTTCGCAAGGTCGAATCGGCCAATCTTCAGGTAGTGGAGCATATCGTTATAGTTTCCTTCGAGCGTTTCGGCAAATGCCGGTGCAGCCAGGACAATCGCGATACCCACAACCAGGACAAGAGTATTTCTGTTAAGCATTGAAAGGTCTCCAAAATCGTGTAGCCGCCATCAAACTTACATTCGCCGTTTCGTTGCGCAAATACCGCCCAAACGGCGACTTACAGCCCAAGCCCACTACAGGGAACGACAAGGGCCTAAGTATCCGTAGTAATCGTCTTTAGAACAACCATACTAAAGATAATTGGCCTGTTTGTCAACAAAAAACCCCCCAATGCCCCGCCACTGCCCATATTATCAGGCGTTGGACGCTTTTTGCCGGTGATGGGTTGATAATCAATCCTTATACTGGGGCGGGTATCAACCTTTTGTCGGCGGTTATTTTCTGTCATTCGTCAACCATGCCCGGGGCATTACAAGGGCCAACCGTCCGCGCAAAAAGTTTGAATAATTTATATTGTAAGCGATTTGCGTAAAGATATAATCAGCGACTTGCAGCCGGACAGCTAATCGAAACGCCGGCGCTAAAACTTTTAATGAACAAAGGTTATTAACATTTTTGTGGTTAACAGAAAAACAAAACCGGGATACAGGAGAATAAAATGAGAAATCTCGTTCCTACGAGAGTGTTTCTAACCAAGGGTGTTGGGAGACATAAGTATCGGCTCAAGTCATTTGAGGATGCGCTGAGAGCGGCCGGTGTGGCACAGCAGAACCTCGTGCAAGTTTCGTCAATCCTGCCCCCCCGCTGCAAGGTCGTCAGCAAAGAGGTCGGGCTCAAACGATTGACGCCGGGCGAAATCAGCTACTGCGTTATGGCAAGGTCAGATACCGACGAGCATGGACGACTTATCGGCGCGTCCGTCGGTTTGGCCGTTCCCAAGGACCGCAACAACTGGGGATACCTCAGCGAAGTCCACGGCTATGGAATGAATGAGCACGAGGCTGCCGATTTTTCGGAGGACCTCGCGGCCGGAATGCTCGGAACAACACTGGGCCTCGAAGTTGACCCCAACAAGGCATGGTCAGAAAAAGAGCAGGTTTACAAATCAAGCGGCCTGTTAATCAGAACAACAAACATCACGCAGACGGCCCGCGGTATGAGAGACCTCTGGACAACAACCGTTGCTATCGCGATGTTTTTGTTCGATTAACGCAAATTGTAAGCCCCCCAATTTCATATTGGGGGTTAATCCCCAGGATAAACCTGGGGGCTTACGGTGATCTCTGCGGTAATACTTATGGCGAAAGTAGTGTTTCTAAGTGACATTCCAAAACGATATCGTGACCCGTCAAAGGCAAAGGTGGTTATAGTGCCTGTCCCTTATGACAAGACAAGCAGCTGGGGAAAAGGCGCAGACAAAGGGCCGGCAGCCATATTATCTGCTTCGGAGATTGTAGAAAATTACGATATCGAAAGCGACTCCGAGCCGTATAAGGTCGGCATATTCACCGACAAGCCCGTTACAGAAGACAGAACACCTGAAAAAATGGTTAAGGCGGTCGAAAAGAGAATCAGCACGCATTTGGCCAACGGCAAATTCCCCATCCTTCTCGGCGGCGAACACTCCGTAAGCATCGGCGCGATACAGGCACAGGTAAAAAAATATGGCAAAGTAACCGTGCTGCAGTTGGACGCACACGGCGACCTCCGCGACGAATATCATGGCTCGAAATACAGTCACGCCTGCATTATGGCAAGGGCACAGGATATCTGTAAAACCGTGCAGGTCGGCATACGGAGTATGGACACATCCGAAAAGCCGAGAGCCAAAAAGAGCAGCGTGTTTTTCGCCGAAAATATCGCGGGCAAAACCGGCTGGATTAAAAAAGTCCTTGCGACTCTCAAGGGCAACGTCTATGTAACGATTGATTTGGACGTTTTTGACCCGTCGATAATGCCCTCGACAGGCACGCCTGAGCCGGGCGGATTGTTATGGTATGAAGTTTTGGATTTGCTCAGGCAGGTATTCCACAAGACCAACGTTACCGGCTTCGACGTGGTTGAAATGTGTCCGAATCCGGAAAACAAAGGCCCTGACTTCTTAGCCGCAAAATTAGTTTACAAACTGATAAGTTACAAATTCGTAAAATAACCCTTTTGCGAATTTATTCCCCGCAAAAAATCGCTGGATTTTTGTCTTGTTAGACAACAGAGATAATGTAAAAT
>JBFZBL010000031.1:0-18400 GCA_041308485.1 Phycisphaerae bacterium
TGAGACAAGAGCAGCCGGCCTCACAAACTTCCCATATTGGACAGCCAGCCGGGAATCGGTTAAATCTTGCTGACCGTTTGCATACCAGGCAAATTGAAAAGATGCTTGAGCACGCATTAGAAGAGCTTGAGCAGGTAAAGAGCCGACTAAGCCAGCTCGAAAAAGCGATGGCGGAGCAAGGCGAGGGGAATATCACTGCCTGCGTGAGTTCTGAACAGTTACCGCCGGTTCCGTTGGCATCGATGCCTCCGTTGCCAATCGCTGAGATATCTCAGCTTGCCGCAATGGCGAAGCGATTCAAATAGCAGGCATCAGCCAAGCAAACATCAGAGTTATCAATTCCGTAACATGATTGAAATACCCTTTCTTATTTCGTAATATGTCCTGCGTTTCTCAAGTATGTTCGTTGGTCGAGCTGCGAATAACTGGAGACGATTATGGCATATTTAGCGGTTCCGATAGCTGCCAAGACATTGCAGGAAGCCGAGGAGCAGATACAGGCCGCGGCTGCCGCGGGGGCGGAACTTCTCGAATTACGCACCGATTATCTTGTGCATTTATCCGTTGAGCTTTCCCTTGGGGTTATCGATGCCGCCAGACAGCTTGCACCGGGGGTGCCGATTATTGTTACCTGCCGGGATTCTCAGCAGGGAGGCGCGTTTCGTCATCCGAATGATTTGCGAACTAACGTTCTTACCGCGGCGGTTCGGGCGGGGGCGGAATTCATAGACGTCGAATATGAAAATTTTATATCCGTGGCGATTGGCAGCAAGATTTCACTTGCGCTTTCGATGGGGACGGGAATACGGCTGATTCTGTCAGACCATAACTTCCAGACGAAATTCAAAAACATCACAAAGCATTATTGGGAGATAGCCAACGTATTTTCCGGCGCGATACCGAAGCTGGTATATTCGGCGCATCATATCAATGATTGTTTCGAAGTTCTCGATTTGCAGCATGGCGTCAAAGGCGAGAAGATTGCGTTTTGTATGGATGAGCCGGGTTTTATGACGAGGGTTTTGACAAAGAAATTCGACGGTCTTGTTACGTTCGCAAGTATCGGCGAAAAGACGGCGACTGCGCCGGGCCAGCCGACGGTGGAACAGTTGCGGGATATTTACCGGTGGGATTCGGTTGACGCACAGACCGAGTTTTACGGGGTGATAGGCGACCCGATTGCGCACTCGAGGAGTCCGGCGGTCCACAACGCATGTTTTGCCGAGCGAGGTTTGAACAAGGTATATGTGCCTTTACTTGTTGCGGGTGAGGAAACGGATTTTAACGCGTTTATGGATAATATTCTCGCCCGCCCGTGGCTTGATTTCAAAGGATTCAGCGTTACTATTCCGCATAAGGAGTACGCGATACATTACGTCAAAGCAAAAGGCGGCGTTATCGACCCTCTCGCTGAAAGAATCGGCGCTGCCAATACGATAATCATCAACGGCTCAAAGCTGTCGGCGTACAACACCGACTGCACTGCGGCGATTGATGCCATCACGGCAGGGCTAGGCACTGACAGGGCTGGCCTGCGAAAAATGCCTGTCGCAATAATAGGAGCAGGCGGGGCGGCGCGCGCGGTTGTTGCGGGCTTGGTCGAGGCGGAAGCGAAAGTGAAAATATATAATCGCACGGTCGAGCGGGCAAAACATCTGGCGGCGGATTTCAAATGCGATTACGCGTCTTTGGATAGTTTGCATAAGCTCAAGGAAAAGCTAATCGTCAACTGCACCAGTATCGGTATGTACCCGCACATTGACGCATCGCCTGTTGATGTGAATCTGCTGCAGAAGCATATGGCGGTTTTCGATACTGTTTATAATCCGCCCGAGACATTGCTGCTGAAGCGCGCAAGGCAAACCGGCTGTTCCGTAATCTCCGGCGTCGATATGTTCCTCAGGCAGGCCGCAGAACAGTTTAGATTATTCACGGGCCGAAGCCCGGATGTTGAGACGATGCGGCAAATACTAAATCGCAAATAAAAAAATATTCTTTGTGGCGAAATTACTTTCTATTCATTGTATTAGAGGGGACTTGTGGTATAATGAGGGAGAAGGCGGTAAAAATATGAACAGCCACGTAGCGATACACAAAGAAAGAATAGAGGCGTTTTGTAAACAGCACCATGTCTGCGACCTCGGTCTGTTCGGCACGGTTCTGCACGACGATTTTCGCCCAAACAGC
Organism: Phycisphaerae bacterium; assembly: GCA_041308485.1. Taxonomy (GTDB): domain Bacteria; phylum Planctomycetota; class Phycisphaerae; order Sedimentisphaerales; family Anaerobacaceae; genus Fen-1362. Next base: position 2,188 of record JBFZBL010000031.1, read on the forward strand.
GGAATCGGCGTTCTGGTCGAGTTTAAGCAGGAGCATGTGGCCGAATCAGCCAAATTAGGCGAAATGCGTGATGAACTGACGAAGATATTCGGTCAGAACGTTGACCTCGTGGAGAGGCAAGCCGTCGAGAAAAGCGAGAACTATATCCGCCGACGGCATATCCTTAAAGCTGTTGAGCCGATTTACACAGCGTAAAGCGAGCGAAACCGGCCAATCCTTGAAATCAATGCCGAGAAGGCGTTTTCAAACTTTTCTAAAAGTTAGTGTCATTGTCTTTCAATAGCCAAGTGTGTATAATTCTCTTTTTGCTAATATTAGTTGAGGACGAAAATGGCGAAGAATGAAAAGGTAGTATTGGCGTACAGCGGCGGGCTTGATACGAGTGTTATTCTGCCCTGGCTCAAAGAGACATATGGTTACGATACAATCGCGTTCGCGGCGGATTTAGGGCAGGGCGATGAGCTTTCGGGTATAAAGGAAAAAGCGCTAAAAAGCGGCGCATCGAAGTGCATCGTCAAGGATTTGCGGAAAGAGTTCGTCGAGGAATATCTCTGGCGGCTGCTCAAATCCGGTGCGATTTACGAAAACGGGTATTTACTCGGGACGAGTATCGCTCGTCCCCTGATTGCCAAGCATCAGGTTGACGTTGCGCACGCGGAAGGCGCAATGGGTGTTGCTCACGGGGCGACGGGCAAGGGCAATGACCAGGTGCGTTTTGAGCTGACGTATATGGCTCTTGACCCAAAGCTTAAAATCATCGCGCCGTGGAAGGACCCGAAGTTCGAATTGACCAGTCGTGAGGCGGCGGTTGATTACGCGGATAAGCACGGGATACCAATTGACCAGAGCAAAAAGAAGATATATTCGCGCGACCGGAACATCTGGCATATAAGCCACGAAGGTGCGGACCTCGAAGACCCTGCGAATGAGCCGAAAGACGAGTTGTGGGTGATGTCGAACCCGGTATCGAAGTCGCCCGATAAGCCGGATTACGTGGAGATTGGTTTTGAGCAGGGCGTTCCCGTTAAGTTAGACGGCAAGGCGATAGACAGCGTGAAGCTGCTCCAGACGTTAAACGAAATCGGCGGCAAGCACGCTGTAGGACAAATTGATTTGGTTGAGAACCGCCTTGTCGGTATGAAATCACGAGGGGCTTATGAGACACCCGGCGGGACGATACTTATGACTGCTCACAAGTCGCTTGAAACGTTGACGCTCGACCGCGAGACGGCACATTACAAACAGCAGGTGTCGCTGAAATACGCAGAGATGGTTTATTACGGCCAGTGGTTCTGTCAGTTGCGCGAGGCGCTGGATGCTTTCATCGATGTTACACAGCAAAATGTTACAGGCAGCGTGCGTGTAAAACTTTTCAAGGGCCGGTGCACGCCTGCGGGTGTGAAAAGCCCGTTCAGTTTATACAGCGGCGCGTTAGCCAGCTTTAAAATGGGCGCGGAATATAACCCGACTGACGCAATTGGTTTTATCCGTTTATTCGGCTTGCCTATGACGGTAGCCGGGACAGTCAGCAGAGGCGTTAAGAAGAAATAGTGAAATAGATGCAGGGAAGCGAAATAGTATTACCGATGTGGTTCTGGATAGTATTTATTTTTGCTATCGGCTGCTGCGTTGGCAGTTTTCTCAACGTTGTGATTTGCCGGCTGCCATATGATAAATCCCTGGTCAAGCCGGCGTCAGCGTGTCCGTCCTGCGGCAAGCACATTCAATTTTACGATAACATACCGCTTGTATCCTGGCTGCTTCTTAGCGGCAAATGCCGGTATTGCAAGGCGAAAATTTCGCCCCGCTACTTTGTTATTGAACTGCTGACGGGCCTTGTTTTCATCGGCACGTTCCTTCTTTATTTTAATTCCGGCCTGCGCCACGGGATACCGGCGTTTTTATCCGGGGGGTGGATTCTTTACCTTGTTTCCGTCGTTCTCCTTTCAACACTTATCGCGTGCTCGGCGATTGACCTGGAGATGTGGATTATTCCGTTGAGTATCTGCTGGTTCGGCACGATGGCGGGGCTGCTCGGCGGGGCGATTACACCGCTGCTTATTCATCCTGCGACTATTCGTCATTATTTTCTGATGCCGACGACCGCTGATTTGATATTTGTCAATCACACCACGGTTGCTTCTTTAGTGGCAGGCGCAACAATCGGGCTGGGCATATCGATGCTGCTGCTGGCCACGGGGATTCTAAAAAGAAGTTACGATTTCTCCGGAGTTCAGGGTTTGTCTGAAAATCCTAAGGGGTGTGAAAACCCGGATGGTTCAGCCATCTCATCACAAGCGGAGGAGGGATTCAGCGACCGTTTTGAGATGTTTCGGGAAGTTCTGTTTCTGCTGCCCATAATTGTTTGCGCGCTTGCAGCCAGCCAGATTGTCAATCAATGCCCGGCTTTACATCAATGGTGGCTGGTTTTTTCACAAAGGCCTGTTGTTGAAGGGTTTATGGGCAGTTTGGCGGGCTATTTTGTCGGCTGTACGGTTGTCTGGGCAACGCGTATTTTGGGAACGCTGGCCTTCGGCAAAGAGGCGATGGGTTTAGGCGATGTGCACCTGATGGGTGCGGCGGGAACGGTGATTGGGCCGTTATTTGCAGTTATCGCTTTTTTTGTTGCACCGTTCTTCGGACTTGTATGGGCGGCGGCGCAGATGTTTTCAAAAAAAACCAGACAAATTCCTTATGGTCCCTTCTTGTCAATAGGAATAGTTGTTGTTATGATTTTCCACGATGGTATTATTAACTATCTTAAAGTTGTGTTTGGCAGATGAGAAAGGATTCGCTTTTATATTTTGAAGGAGGCACAGAAATGCAGTTTACAAAAAGTAAAGTAGCGTTGTTGCTCGCTCTATTATCAGTTATGACGTTCTCCGGCTGCACCGACTGGAAAAAGAAACACGATGCGCTGAACGTGGAAAACGAGAACGTGAAGGGATTGCTGGAGCGGGAACGAATCGAGAAGGGCCAGATGGCCGACCAGCTTGCCAAAGACCAGCAGATTATCGCGGACCTGCAGAAACAGATTGTTGAGAAGAAGAGAAGTCCCGCTGACGCGACCGGGTTCGGCGAGGGTTATGACGTCAATTTTGACGCAGCAGCCGGTACTATTACGGTAACGCTTCCGGACGCGATATTGTTTGATTCAGGCAAGGTGGCGCTGAAGGGGTCAGCCAGCAAGTCTCTTGACCATATTTATTCGGTGCTGAAGGCCAAATACCCCGGCAGGCACATTGAAGTGGCGGGTCATACCGATTCCGACCCAATAAAGAAATCAAGCTGGAAGGACAACCTTGAGCTTTCCTCGCAACGCGCAATGGCGGTTGCCAGGTATCTTATGCAAAAAGGTGTTGCCGAGAACAGAATTTCAGCGTCGGGCTATGGCGAGGGAAGACCGGTGGCAACGAATTCAACGGCGGCAGGCAAGGCGAAGAACCGCAGAGTTGAAATTGTCGTTCATATGATGAAATAACACAATCGGCCTTTTGCCGAAAATTGGCAGGATTACCAAGGCAGCCCGTTAATAAGCGGGCTGCTTTTCTTTTACGAAGGCGGCTGTATTGATAGCTCCCTGTTTGCTTACGCGGACAGTTACCGCTCCGTCGAGACCGGTGTAATATGATTTCAGGCCTTGCCGCGGTCTGATGAGTTGTCCCTTTTCGTAAGATGAAACGCTGTTGCTGGCGATGATAACGGCGGCGGCGGTTTTATCCACGAAGGACGGCTCAGTGGTTTTGGCGGAGCCGTGGTGAGGCATTATTAAAACATCGACTTTGAGATCGGGATAAAGCCGAAGGATTTCCCTTTGCGCGAATTTTTCAATATCCGAACATATCAGGATTCGTTTGCCGGCGTATTCAATCAACGTTACCATCGATTTGTCGTTGTCGCTGATTGAGTTATGTTCCTGTATATCCGGAATCGGCCAAAGCACATGTATTTTAGATGAGCCGAATTTTTGCGGGAAGTCATTTATTTCCGCTATTTTTTGCAGCTTGTTCCGCAGGAATTTTGCTGTTTGGCGATTGTCCTCGGAAAAAGCTTTGCTTGCATAGATGGTTTTAGTAGGGATGTTTCCTGTGACTTCCGGCAGGCCGTTGATGTGGTCAATATCGCCGTGGCCTATAACGACCGCATCAATTTTTCTTATGCCGCTGCATCGCAGGAATGGCGTCACAACTCTTGTGCCCACATCGCTTCTGTTCAAGGAACCTGCGTCGAACAGAATATTTGCCCCACCCGCCAACTGTGCCAGTATCGCCTGGCCGTGGCCGACGTCGAGAACAGTGATAGTAAGGTTGTCCCTATGCGTTTTTTGCCACCAGGGTAACGCCAGTGAGACGACGAGTGCAAGGGCTGCTGTAGCGCAAATAATATTTTTTAATACCGGCCGGCGAAGGCTGAAGAAAAACGCGAATATTATCAAAACGTAAAATAATAAAATTATCACCGAGTTAGTTTTTCCCGGGAGCATTTCTGATATATTCAAACCTGCGATAAGTTTTACAATCCAAATCAGCAAGTCTGACAACCGGTTAATTATTATGCCCATTAGGGCTGAGGCCGTCGGCAAAAATATCGCCACAATTAGTTTGAGATATCCCAGAATCGAAATCAGACCAATCAGGGGGGATACAAGCAGTGTCCAAATGCTTGTGAGCCATTGAATCGCATAAAAATGATATAGCATTATTCCCGCGGTTGCCAGCCACGCGGTAAAACTCGTGGAGAACATCGAGTATGGCGTGGGGTGGGCAGTAATATGAAGAAAAGGCCTGTCTTTTACAAAATCTGTAAACAAGGGATGGTCTATCGTTTTCTCACGGAGCAGGAAGAAAAACGGCGGGCAAAACATTAGTATACCCAAAACCGACGCAAATGACAGCTGCCAGTCGGGCTGGAAGAGGCCTGTGGGTTTAATCAGCAGCAGGACAATAGCCGCAAGGGCGAGTGAATTGAAAGAGTTTGGCTTTCGACGGAATATGAACGAAGCGCAAAACGCAAAACATATCACCGCTGCTCGTAACGCAGGGGCGTTTTCCGGCACAACCATAAGAAAAACAATGGCGGTAATCGTGCATACAATCGCGCGGCCCGGTTTCATAAGGCCGGCCGTTTTGCAAACCCACCAGACAAATCCAATCACAAGCGCAAAGTTCATCCCGGAAAGACAAACGAAATGCAGCAGGCCTGTTTTGCGAAAGGCATCGATAGTTTGTTTGCTGATGTTGCTCCTGTAGCCGAGGACGAGGGCGAGCAGCAAGCTCTCGGATTCGCTTTGCGGAAAGGGTGAGCCGAGCAGTGCGTTAGTGGCCAGTTTCCGCAGCCATGTCTTTGTTTTTTGGTACTGCCCGTTATTGTTTGCATTTAATAACTCGATTGCCTGTCGTGAATCGACAGAGGCGGCGACGAAGACGCCATTGCGAGCCATATATTTGGCCATATCGAACTCGCCGGGATTTGTCGGACCTTTGAATCTATTCAGAAGGCAGTACATTTGAACGCGGTTGCCTGCCCACAGGTCGAAAATCGGCTCATTGACTCTTACGCGGACAAGCCCACCTACATTTACCCAGCCAGTGGTCGCTTCAGCCTCTGTTGATTTAAGATAAAAGCTGCTGCCTCGGTCTGTAGGCGTGAAGCGAGAGAATTGCCAGTCGTTGCCATCGATATACGGTTCGGTGACAATCACACCGCGAATTGCGGCTGGTGTTGACGCATTGCCGACTAAATTACGAATGTCATTCGGCGGCGCATTGTTGAAACTTGCTAGGCGAACAGCACCGAGACAAAGGAAAAAGATAGTTGTAAGCAAGGGTAATGTAATGAGATTTTTTGTTCTCATCACGGGCCATATAATAAAAATTACAGGTAATGCGATTAGTATTACCGTGCAGAGTATCAGCAGAGAGAACCAAAACTCAATCGGAGCGGGTAAATGATCTTGTATGATTATTCCTGTAATGAGGCCGATTGCGCAAAATACGAGGGGGGCGGTAGAAACGCTCTGCTTATAGTAATGCGCGGGGCCGCTGTCGAGTTGTCTGTCGATTTCAGCTAATCTTCGCTGTATGTCATTCAATTTCTCATCTTCCTAATAATTTATGGAAGTTGGGAAGGGTGTTTATAACTGTATATATTCCTTGGGCTTGAAGTTTGTCTCCATCGTCCATGTGATCGCCTTGCCGTGCTTGAGGCAGTAAACGACGAGGACATCGTAGCCCTGTTTATCGACCCATTCTTTCAAAAACGGAAAATCCTTTACGACCTGCTTTTTCAGTTCAAGGTCTTCAAGTTCTTCAACCGAGCCGGAAATACGTATCTGGCGTCCCTCCGCGGCGGCGTAAAAACACAGTTCAACGTTCTCATTTTTCGAAAGCTGCCTGTGCACTTCTTTGTTTTCGCCTGTGTTGAATATGATGCCGTTTTCGTCGGCACGGTAAAGCATCATCATTCTGACGTGAGGCTTGTTGTCCTCAGCGGTGGCCAGCGCGAAGACAGGATTGTTTTTCATTAATTCGAAAACCTGTTCTTTCGTCATCGCTTTGTTCTCCTGATTATGTTTTTGCGATACGTTGCTGTCCGCCCATATAGGGCTGCAAGACCTTCGGGACGGTAATCGAGCCGTCGGCGTTCTGGTAAAGCTCCATTATCGGTATCAGTACACGCGGGCTTGCGATGACGGTGTTGTTGAGCGTGTGGCAGAACAGGTTTTTCTTTGTCGCGGTGTCTTTGTATCGCAGGTTCATTCGCCTGGCCTGAAACTCGTAAAATTTGCTCGCGCTGTGCGTTTCGCAGTAATTATTCCGCGAAGGCATCCACGCTTCGATATCGTATTTTTTCGCTTGGCCTCTGCCTAAATCGCCCGTGCAGACGGCTACGATGCGGTAGGGCAGCTCGAGGGACTTCATTACGACTTCCTAATTGTTGAGAATTTCCTCGTGGTATTTATTGCTTTCCTCGACGCTGTTTTTGCAGATTACGACCTGCTCGACCTTGTCGAACTGGTGAATCCTGTAAAGGCCGTAGGTGTCTTTGCCCGCGGCACCGGCCTCGCGTCTAAAGCAGGTTGACATGCCGGCGAATTTAATAGGCAATTCCTTTTCGTCCAGTATCTCGCCCATCCGGTAAGCGGTGAGAGGCACTTCGGCTGTTCCGGCGAGATTGACCTCGTCTTTTTCCATTCGGTAGGTCTGCTCTTCTGAGCCGGGGTAGTAGCCGGTTCCGCGCATCGCCTCATCGCGCATCAATAATGGTACCGACATCGGCTTATAACCCCTCGCTATCATCACATCCATAGCGAATTGCAGAACCGCCCAGTGGAGGCGTGCGCCGTCGCCTTTTAGGAAGTAGCTTCGTGTGCCCGCTAATTTCACGCCGCGTTCGGCATCAATGATGTCAAGGTCAACGCCGAGCTGCATATGGTCTTTGGGTTTGAAATCAAACTGGCGAACCTGTCCTTCTCTTCTCATCTCGACGTTTTCCGTGTCGTCTTTGCCAAGCGGCACCTCATCATCCGCGGGTTGAGCGACAAGAAGCATCAGCGAATCGGCTTCGGGCTGTAACTGTTTTACTTTTTCCTCGAACTGCGACTCATCGGCCTTGAATTTCGCTAATTGGGCGAGAGCGTTTTGTTTTTCGTCGCCGGCGAGCTTGGGTATTGATTTGCCGATGCGATTTTTTTCGGTGGCGATATTCTGAAGCTGCTGTTTTGCTGAGAGCAGCTCGGCGTCAATCGCCATCAGCCGGTCGATATCAACATTGATATTTTTGTTTTTCGCGGCCTGTTTGAACCGCTGCGGATTTTCGCGTATTTCTTTTATATCAATCATCTTTTTCTGTCCTCAGTCATCCGTCATCTGTCTTCATATTTTCTAACAATGACGACGTTATTCTGGCCTCCGAAGCCGAAAGATTCTTTCATGGCGACATTGACCTGCATTTTTCGCGGCGTGTTGGGGACATAATCCAAATCGAGCTGCGGGTCGGGGTCGTTGAGATTTATCGTTGCAGGGACGATGCCGTCACGAATCGCAAGGACGCAGGTAATAAGTTCCGCGCCACCCGCTGCGCCGATTAAATGTCCCATCGAGCTTTTTATGCTGCTGACGACTATTTGTTTTGCGCGTTCTTTGAATACGGCCTTAATTGCCTTTGTTTCTATAGAGTCGTTTTCCGATGTGCTTGTGCCATGCGCGTTTACGTAATTTACATCCTTATAAGTTATTCCGGCGTCTGTGATAGCCGCTTCCATCGCCTGAATCGCGCCGCGTCCTTCTTCGTGCATATCCGTGACGCGAAACGCATCCGAGCTGGAGCCATAGCCGATGATTTCGGCGAGGATTTTCACTCCGCGTTTTTTAGCGGAGGTCAAACTTTCGAGTATGACGATTGCCGCGCCTTCGCCCAATACGAAGCCGTCTCTGCTTGCGGTGAAGGGACGTGAGGCGGTCTGCGGGCTGTCGTTTCTTTTCGACAGGGCGGTGAGCCGGTTGAATCCGGTTTGTCCGAGCGGGTGAATCATCGAGTGTGCGCCGCCTGCAATCATAATATCAGCGTCACCCCTGCGGATTGTCATTGAGGCCTCGCCAACTGCCTGTGTGCTTGCGGCACAAGCCGTCAGGCAGCTTCGGATTGGTCCTCTTGCGCCGGTGAGCATCGACAAATGCGCCGCGGGCATATTCGCTTCCTGTTCCAGTTCGTGCATCGCCCTCATTTGCACCGCCGCGACGTCGGCCCACTTTGTCCAGTCCATAGCATTGGTTTGGTCATCCCAGCCGGCGGCGATTGCTCCGAAGAACGCCTCGTGATTCGCCGCTCCTTCGCCCGCGCCTAAATAAATACCGATTCTTTTGCGGTCGATGCCGTCGGCTGGTTCATCGGTTTCGACATTTATTCCCGCTTGTCTGCACGCCTGGACAGCCGCGCCGACGGCGAATTTACTTCCCCGGTTGCCGTTTTTGTGCAGGTCGGGATTTTTTACGAACTTCGCGATATCGTAATTTTTCACTTCTGCCGAAAAGGTCGTCGGAAATGTCGAGGCGTCGAAAATGGTTGTTTTCGCTACGCCGCTTTTACCAGCAAGAATCGCCTGCCACGTTGTTTCAATATCGTGTCCCAGCGGGCAAACTATACCCATCCCTGTAATTACGACACGTTCTTTTTTTTCATTTTGTATCATTATTTTAATTCTCAAATTTCTTGAGTATGACAGCGGCGGTTTGTCCGCCGTAGGTATAGCCGCAGCACAGGGCGTGGCGAATATTTGTTTTGATTGTTTCTTTGACGATATTTAGATTACAGCCGGCGGCTTTTTTAACGCAGTTTTTCGCTGCGGGTATAACACCGTCTCTAATCGCCAGTGTCGCCGCGACAACATCCAGCCCGCCGCACGCTGCGCCGGTATTACTCAGCATACTTTTCGTAGGCCAAACGAGTATTCGTTTCACGTCTTCGCCTATTGCCGCTTCTATTCCTTTCGCCTCGGCCATGTCATCCTGTGGAATCCCTGTGCCGTGAGGGATTATCAAATCAATATCTTCTGGCGATATGTTCGCCTGCGCGAGCGCTTTTTCAATAGCGATGGTAAGCCCATATCCATCCGGCTCAATATGCTCATATATCGGGTTAATACAGGCACTTTGGCCCGCGCCGATTATTTCAGCGTAAATTTTTGCGCCGCGTTTTGTCGCGTTATCGAGATTCTCAAGCACGACGATTCCGCCTCCGTCGCCGAATACCGAGCCGCTGGCGTCTGAGTCAAAAGGTCTGCATGCGCCTTCGGCATTGTCATTATGTTTATTGGTGGTTCTGTTAATAAGGCACTGGCGCATTATCAGGACGGGATTTACTTTTGATTCCGCGCCGCCTGCCAGTGCGATGTCACTATTGCCTCGTGCGATGACTTCGGCTGCCTCGGCTATGGCGATATGTCCAGAGACTTCCGCGCAGGTGATTGTGTTGCTCGGCCCCTGTACGTCGTGAATGATACCGACGTGGCAGGCGAGCATATTGGGCAGATATTTCAGCAGCCACAGGGGTGTTACTAATTCGATGCCGTCTTTGCCCCATTTTTGAATGTCGAAGTTGCTGTCGGTCAAGCTTTTGGCGACGGCGGGAGCAAGTTCACAGGGGTCGCAGCTAATGAGGCCTGCGCCGAGGTTGATTGCCATACGCTGCGGGTTGACGTTGATTTTCTGCTCGTCGATTGCTTTTGTGATAAGGCCGCTATCTCTGACCGCTTCATCCGCCGCGATTACCGCAAGCTCGATGTCCTTCGACATCATCTTGGTCGCCTTGCGGAATGATTTTGGGACATACTGCTGTATTTTGTATTCCTCGACTTCGCCAGCCAGCTGACAGGTGAATTTCGAGGGTTCGAATTTCGTTATCCGTTTTATGCCTGATTTGCCCGCACAAAGTCCCTCCCACATCCGAGCCGAAGTCAAACCCAGCGGGCTTACCGCCCCAATTCCTGTTATCGCCACACGGGTCCGTCCCACAGGGTTTGTCTCCTATCTGCCTGTCTTCTGGAAAACCGCTCCCTGCAGAAGCGATTTGAACATATCTGTGAACACAAAGTTCTCCTTCGGGAATTCCTTGCCCGCAAGGTTCTGGTCGATGTGACTGAACATCAGGTCGATGTCGGCTATTGGTTTGCCGTCGCAGGTGATTGTTCCAGTTGTGCTGGCGGCCTCCGGCGCTATCGATTCGATTTTGGCGGATAATCTCAGTGTATCGCCCGGCCTTGCGAAATCGTGGAATACCGCTTTTTTGATTTTGGCGAGTATGACTTTTTCCTCGAAGTTTTTCGCCTCGCCCACCAGTATCCCGGCGGTCTGAGCCATCGCCTCAATCATCAGGCATTCGGGCATAATGGGAAAACCCGGAAAATGGTCGTGCAGATATTCCTCGGCCAGCGTTATGTTCTTTATCGAGACAGCCGCTTCGCCGCTTTTAAACTCAACGAACTTATCTATCCAAATCCATCTCATAGCACAGCATAATAAGACAATCGGCAGGTTTGCTCAAGCAAAACCTGCCGATAAGGTTCAAAAACAAGTATTCCCGTATTAAGCCGCCTTTAGCTTGCTTTCCACGTAATTGACAATCATCCCCACGGTGAACAAATCCGGCAATTTGCTCAGTTCGGGGTTTTTGACGAATTCGCTTACGTCGGTATGGGGCATTCTGGCCTTAAGCTCATCTATGCCTTTTGCGGTAAGTTTGCCGTTACTTACGTAATCCGGATTATTCATCAGGGCTTCGGCCGGAAACAGCTCTTCCCTGGCGATTTTTATTCCGAACGCCTTTTCCAGACGGAACACTATATCGAGAAAGTCAATGCTTTCCGCGCCCAAATCACCCATCAGCGTCGATTCCGTCGTGACCTCGTCATCATCTACTCCGAGCGCATCCACCATTACTGTCTTGACCTGCTCTAATATCTGTTCTCTGTCCATAGCCATATCGCTTTCACTCCATACCTGATTTTCGGGCAGACACACAGGTCTGCCCCTACTTGTTTTTTAACAGTTCCCAGCGTTTTTTCATTTCGCTGATAATCTGCGCATCTACCGCCGCCATTGTTGAATCTTTTTCAGCGAGGTTAAAATGTCTCAGGCCGAATCGGGCCTCGACTATCTGTTCGCCGTTTGATACGCCTGTACCGGAAAAACTACTGACATTTTCTTCAATGGTCATGGCTTCAACCGAATATTCAATCTGTGCCCCAGGCGCCAGGAAGGATTTATATTTAACATTTCTCGCCTCTTCCAGCAAGACCATACTGTGCGCAAAATTCTCCGTCACCCGCACAAGCCACGATGCCGACTCGATAAGTCCCTCTAAAAGCAATACCCCCGGCAGTACCGGAAAAGTCGGGAAATGGTCGGCCAGATATTCCTCGGCCAATGTTACGCCTTTGACCGCTTTTATCCGTTTGCCCGGCTCCAACTCAACAACTTTGTCTATAAGTATGAATCTCATTCCTATACGCTATCCGCTAAACGCTCTACGCTAATTGTTGTTGCGGCAATTGTAGTCAACTGGCCGGATTTTTCCAGCACTTTTTATTCGGCATCAGGCAGTCAAGAACTATGGAAACCGTCGCGAAGTATGTTATACTTGTCTAATGATGAACGTTCGCAGTGCAAATGTTAATGATGTAAAGGCCATACACGCCCTGATAAACTGTTTCGCGGAGCGTGACATGATGCTGTTTCGTTCGATGGCCGACATTTTTACGAATCTCCAGACCTTTCTTGTCGTTGAACTCGAAGGCCAGACAATCGGCTGCTGCGCACTTGAGGTAATCTGGTCGGATTTGGCGGAGATAAAATCACTGGCCGTCGATGAGTCGCGTCAGAACAAAGGGGCGGGGGCGATGCTTGTGAGCGCCGCGGTCGAGCAGGCGCGTCGGCTGGGAGTGCCTAAGGTATTCGGCCTGACGCTTAAGCCGGAGTTCTTCTGTAAACTTGGCTTCCAGGTTGCTAACAAAGATTCATTGCCCATGAAGGTCTGGAGTGATTGTGCCCGCTGCACCAAACAGCAGCACTGCGACGAAACAGCCGTGGTCAAGCTGATTGAGGGCAGTTGTTGCCCTGTCCGACAGTAGTCGTCAGCCGACTTGTCTTCTCTGGAATAGGGCTACTGCCAGAGCCAGTATCCCGCCCGTATAGCAAATCGCGTATGTTGCGCCTATGAGGACATATTTGAGGGGCACTGTGCTTTCCTCATAAATGGCGTCACTTATCCAGAAGACCTGAAGGTTAGGAATGGCAAAATAGCATATTTTCGCCCAGAGGTGAGTTTTGGCCAATGCGCCGAACGCCCAGTCAGAAACAAGTCCTAAAAGGAAGATACCCACACACGCCGAAAGTGTTACAACTATATTGAACCTGCACGATATCGCAACCGCCAGAGCCGCGATTATTACAGCCGCCAGAAACAGCAGGGTCGAGCCATAAATATCAATGGCGTGAATATGGTTATTAGCAGGGTTGAACTTCCAGTCGCGGTCGAAGAATATCAGAAAAATCAGCCCGATTGTACCCAGACCGGCCAGTAAAGCAACAGCCGTTGACGTGGTCTTCCAGTCGTAAGTATAGTTTAAAAAAGCACTTAGAGTTATAGCCAGCCCCAGTACAATTCCAGCGGTCGTTAATACGGTAACGTCATTGGTCGAGTCCACATTTTCGAGGACCCCGTTTCTAATCGCCATTATCAGTGCTATTGTGCAGATATAGTGGGCCATAGCCACCGCCCCGGTAACCCCGAGAAATTTGGCCAGAATGAATGTAGGTCGCTGCACCGGCTTAGTAAGAACGGTCATTATGGTCTTATTCTCGATTTCTTCCGCCACCGCCCCGGAAGCAGAGAAAATTGCTATGAACAAGCTGGCTATAAATAACGTAGATAAACCCAATTCGCGTAACAGCTTATTGTCGTCATCCATTGTGTACATCGCGAGTGACGGACTGACGAAAAACAGCAGCAGGGCGGCGATGATAATTATCGCATAGACCGGCTGACGAATGGTCTCGATAAAGGTATTTCTGGTTATCGTAAATAATTTAGTCATCTTTTGAGACCTTTCCGACAATCGCTGATTTTCAGCGGTTTTGAGTTTTAGACAACGGTTTTATGGCTAAAATTGGCGATATATTCTTATATGACATAAAAACCGGCTTGTAAATAGCCGGGAATTATTATATCTATATGCCCGTTGCGTTTTGGGGTTCGGTAGAAAACTTGAGGAATTGAATAAATGACAACATCATCAAGACCGGCAAAGCTTGTTGCTGTAGTATCGCTGATTCTCAGTGTTATTTTCTTTGTCATCATGGTTCTTCTCGGCCGATGGAGCGGTTTTGTCTCAATTTATTCCGCAGGTTTTGTCCTGCTTGGCGCGGCGTTAATCTGGCTGGTTTTGCTTATACAGTTCCACCAGCGCAATCTTGCCGAGCAGGAAAAGCTCGATATGACCGCCCTCGCCGGCGACCACAGGACGGATAAAATCTTCCAGGCCAAAGGTGAGCAGTCGCAGTTGTTTGCCGTCGCTCAAAAACGCCTTTTGATACTTGAAAAGTGGTTTCTACCCATTTTTTCCTTTCTCATCGCAGCGTATCAGGCGGGCATAGGCCTATACCTGCTCAAAGCCGTGCCTAATTCAAATGCGGCAATCGGCAGACAGCCTCTGTTGTGCGCGGTTTGTATGGCGGCTATCGCCTTTATCAGCTTTCTGCTCTCACGTTATGCGACAGGGATGTCTAATCAGGCGGAATGGAAGCCGCTGCGGGCGGGCGGCAGTTTTCTATTCGGCTCGGCGATATTGTCCTTTGCGCTGGCAATAGCACTGGCCCTGGTTCAGTTCAAAATATTCAACGTAATAAGGGTGATTGATTATATAATACCCATCCTGCTTATCGTCCTCGGCGCCGAGAACCTGCTTAACGTTATATTCGACATATACCGGCCTCGTCTGACGGGCCTTTACAGCAGGGCTGCCTTCGACAGTCGGCTGCTGGGGCTTATCAACGAACCTGGCGAAATCCTTCATACCGCTACCGGCGCAATCGATTACCAGTTCGGCTTCAAGGTTTCCCAGACCTGGTTTTATAAACTTCTCGAAAAGGCCATTGTGCCGCTGATTTTCTTCGGCGCTATTACGCTTTATCTGTTGAGCGGCGTTGTTGTCATTAATTCTTATGAACAGGCCGTAATCGAACGGTTCGGCAACCCGATAGGCGAGAAGGGCGATATTTGGCTCGTTGGCCCAGGCATCCACTTCAAAATGCCCTGGCCCATCGATATCGCACGGAAATATCCCACCGGCAAGATAGAGGAGCTGCAAATCGGCTACGTGCCCAAGACCGACCCCAAAACCGGACAAATAATCCGCGAACCGCTGCTTTGGGGCAAGGACCATTATAAGGAGGAATACAGCATTCTTGTCGCGAGCCGTCTCGGCGCGGAAAAGAATTCACCTGGTGCCGCACCGGTCAGTTTGCTTAAGGCCAATGTCCCTGTGCAGTTCAGGGTCAAAGATATTTATGCCTTCCTTTATAATCAGGACAATCCCCAGAAACGGCTTGAGAACATTTGCTATCGCGAGCTGGCCAGGTTTGCCGCTGGCGCCTCGATCGAAGTCGATGATGAGGCAGCTTTGCAGAGCAGCTTACTTGGCGCGGGCAGGGCACAAGCCAAGAAGGAACTGACTCAGAATATCCAGGCAGCCGCGGACAAGGCCGGCCTTGGAGTCGAAATTGTCTTTGTGGGTCTTCAGGGCATACATCCGCCAACGCAGGTCGCCGCTGACTATGAGAAGGTTGTGGGCGCAGTCCAGTTAAAGCAGGCATTAATTCTTCATGCTCAGGCGGACCGTAATCGAACTCTCACGAATCTCGCAGGTTCGGTAGACGAGGCATCAGACCTTTTCGTCCTGGCCTCCGATTATCAGAAGGCAAGGCAGGAAAATAACCGTCAAAAGACCGATGAAATTGCCGGACGGCTCGATACCGCGTTTACAAAGGCGGACGGAGACATTTTCTGCACGCTCAGAGAGGCGCAGAGCTACAGCTTTGAAAGAGTTGCTAATGCCCGCTCCACAGGTGAACGATTCGACAGCCAGGTCAAGGCATACAGGGCCGCGCCGGAAATCTACAAGAAGGAACAACGCCTCCTTGTTTTGGAGGAAACACTCAGGCCGATACGCAAATATGTTATTGTCTCCGATCCGAATGACGCGGAGACATTTATAGTTGACCTTAAGGAAAAATTGACGCCGAGCCTGTATGACATCGGCGGAGTTCAGGAGAGCAGCTCACAATGAAAAACATAACTTTAACCATTCTAATCGTTCTGATTTTAGTAATTTTGACGCTGGTCTTTACGATGTTTCAGGTGCGTGAGACCGAATCCGCCCTGGTGCTGACATTTGGCAAGGCCAGGCGCCCGATAACCGAGCCGGGTTTGCATTTCAAATGGCCTCCGCCGATTGAATCGCTTCAGAAATTCGATTCACGCTCAAGGAGTCTTGTCGCGGAACTCGGAGAAACTCCCACGAAAGGCGCCGTCCCCATTATCGTCAACACGTTCATTGTCTGGCGCATCGCCGAGCCGCTGGCGTTTTTTAACGCGGTAAGGACCGTTTCGGATGCTGAGAGCAAGCTGCTCAGCCAGATAAGCGACACGCAGAACAAGG
>JBFZBL010000032.1:0-19437 GCA_041308485.1 Phycisphaerae bacterium
CCAGCCGTTGCAGTTAAGCTGGACGCCAGGCGACCAAGCAGCTTCCCACAGGGTATTTTTCGGCACGGCTTGGAGTCCCGTCAACGCCGCGTCAACCAGTAATACTGATGGGCGATACAGAGGCACAGTCAGCAGCCCTGTTTATCCGCTCACCAGATTGCTGGAAACCGGCGCCAACCCGCCTGGAGCATCTTTCATCCTGCAAAACGGCAAATTTTACTATTGGCGCATCGATGAAGTCAACAACACAACAACATGGAAAGGCCTTGTCTGGGGCTTTAGCCCTGGTGCGTACACCAACATCGACGACTTTGAGGATTCAATTAGCACCGACGATGTAAACTCCAACTGGCCGGACGGTTATGCGATACCTCGTGACCCCGCGAAGTGCGGAACGGGTGATGTATACGTCCATTCGGGACGCATTCTGACGCGAGATTCAAGCGTAAAATTCCTCCAGTTTGTATATAACAACGGCGGTATCAACGCTGCTTTCGGCGGTAACGCATTCACAGAAGGCAGACGTACGTACACCGGAGGCACAACCTTTACGGGCAGCGGTGTTCTTGCTACCGTGCCTAAGCTGCTGCAAATTGATCATCGCGGCACCGCAACTAACGCGGTTACTCCTCCTGACAGCGAGACATCTGATCCCAATGCCGACACGATGTATGTGGCTATTGAAGATACAGCAGGTAATGTAGCCATTTACCTGAATGAGGACCATACTGCTCAGCAGCTTGGCAACTGGACATCGTGGTACATCTCTCTTACAGACATCAACTCTTTAGGCACTCCGAATCCTGTAGATTTGAAGGCGGTAAGCGGCTTCAGCTTAGGTTTCGGTGTCAGAGGCACCAACTGTTCTCCTTATTTCGACGGCCAGGATGTCAACAGCACAGTGATGTTCGACAATATCCGGCTGTACGGTTCGACTTGCGTTCCACAATATGGCCCGTCGGCTGATATGGACGCCGACTGCGACGTGGACATCAATGATATGGACCGCCTTGCGGACGACTGGCTCCAGCGTGCCCAGAACTTCACTTTCATAGGAAGCACGGCACCAGCGAACCCGCCGGTACTCTGGTACAAGTTTGACAACGCTAATAGTAGTGACACGAACAGTTATGTTCCCGACTGGGGGACACGCGACGCGAACCACTATACGGGCACCATCAACGCGTTTATCTCAACAAACTGGAAGACCGACAAAGGCCGTAATGGTGACACATGTCTCTACCTGCCTCCGGGCGGCGGATGCTATGTGATAGTTCCATCAGGTCCGAGTGATGGCGGTACACCAGAAGTAATGGGCTTCATGGCCGACGCAGCTCATACGGCACCAGCCGATGGCAATACCGCACCGGGCGGCGGCGGCATAAGTTTCGCCGTCTGGATCAACACGGATACGACATCAAGCAACATGCAAACCTCCTGGAACGGATTGTTTGGCACATGGAACGGGGCTGTATCTACTGAAACCCTGGAAGTCCATTGCCCGGCTCCGTTGAACCCGTTGACTGACCCAAGCGGTCCTCGAACCAACTTCATCAAGAGAAGTCCTTCGGCAACTGTCTCGGCATTCGACAGAAATTACGCCGACTATGGCGGACGCTGGAACCACTGGGCATTCGTCAAGGAACCCTCCCATATGTCACTCTACCTCAACGGCAACTTGCTTAACACTATAGACGCTAATCAGCAACCTGGTGACCCGAATGTGAATGTATACGGACCATTGTTCGACCCGAACGTCGGAGCGGTACGTATCGGCACACGCGGCGGCAACTGGGGTATGTGGAACGGCTATATGCAGGACTTCCAGGTTTATGACTATGCCCTGACAGCGGGTGAAGTGGCCTATCTGGCAACCGATGGCGCTGGTGAGGTATTCCTGCCGCTGGTTTCCCCGGCCAATATCAACAAGGACGGGTCAACATCACCACTAACGGACGTCAACCAGATTGTTGACTTCCGCGACATGGCCATAATGTGCAATCAGTGGCATACTCTACAACTGTGGCCGTAACAAACGCAGCTTGTTAATTAGTTAATGTCTTCTGCGGGGCCTGCGATATCGCAGGCCCCGCTTATTTTGGGGACATTTAAAACCTCACTCTTTCGCTGAATACACTTGATAGAAATGGCGCCAACGCTAAAATAGCAGGACTTAGTTCTATCTCAATTTCGATAACGCAGGAAAGGCGCAAATGAAGAAACTGATTATTCTGCTCACCACTATCGTCCTGATTGTTTTCGCGGGATGCGTTAAACCTTTGTCGCTGCAATCGGCCTCAAAATTCAAATCCTTCGTATATACCAAAGGCGACAAGCTGATGGATGAAAACGGCGAGTATCGTTTTATCAGCTTTAACGTCCCCTGCCTCCATTATAACGAAGATAATATGCCCTTCGCCGAGATGAATCCATGGCGGCTGCCGGATGAGTTCGAAATCAATGATGCGCTCGAATCCGTCAGGCAGATGGGAGGACAGGTCGCCCGTATTTACACGCTGTCCATCCGCAGACCCGGGGAAGACCCCAATATCCCCCGCCATGTAATCGGGGCGGGTAAATTCAATGAGGAGGCCTACAAATCTCTCGATATCGCCCTGGCTGTCGCGAATCAAAAGGGCATTCGTGTAATTATCCCCTTCATAGACAACGCCATGTGGTGGGGCGGAATCGAGTCCTGTGCCGCGTTCAGGGGTAAAACAAGGGAGGATTTCTGGACAGACCCGGAACTCTTCGAGGATTACAAGGCACTCGTTAATTCGGTCGTAAACCGCACCAATTCAATCACGGGCGTAAAGTATAGGGATGACAAGGCCATCCTCGCCTGGGAGACCGGTAATGAGCTTATATGCCCCCCTGAATGGACTGTCAAGGCCGCAGCGTATATTAAAAGCATCGACCGGAATCACCTGGTGATGGACGGCTTTCACCTGCTCCCCATTCGCGACCTGTTGCTGCAGGATAAAAATATCGATATTGTTACGACTCACCATTATCCCATTATGTTCTGGGTAACGATAAGCCCTGCCGAGATGATTGAACAGATTAAAAAGAGCGCCGCTCTTGCCCGCGGCAAGAAAGCCTATATTGCGGGTGAGTTCGGATTCATACCCACTAAAGACATCGAATCGCTGCTTGACGTCGTGATAAATGAAAAGATAAGCGGGGCTTTAATCTGGTCGCTGCGTTTCCACAACACCGACGGCGGCTTTTATTCCCACAGCGAACCTTATGGCGACGACCTTTACAAGGCATATCACTGGCCCGGCTTCGCTTCCGGCAATGCTTTTGACGAAACTAATCTTTTATCCCTTATGCGGCGAAAGGCCTTTGAAATCAGAAATTTGCCTCCCGCGGCAATCGAAAAAACCGCAGCCCCCCGCCTGCTCGAAATAAAAGACGCAGCGGCGATTTCCTGGCAAGGCAGCGCTGGCGCATCCGGCTACACAATCGAACGGGCGGAATCTAAAAATGGGCCGTGGCAAATCGCAGGTCAGAATATATCCGACGCCGATTTCCAGTACCGGCCCCTTTTCAATGACACCGGCGTCGAGATTGGCAAGAAGTATTTTTACCGTGTTACAGCCGTAAACTCAGCCGGCAAATCGCGGCCTTCGAACATCATCGGGCCTGTATCTGTAAACAGCAAGACGCTTACAGATGAAATGCAGGACTTCAAATTAATCGGCAATCGCAAAGGCGAGCTGTCATTAGAGACGAAAGAAGCACGCAAATTCAAAGAGGATATGCATCGGCTGAAAGGCACAAAAGGAAGCTCTATAATTTACAAAGTCGAGCCGCCGATTGTTTCGTGGAAGGTTTATTCGTTCTTCCCCTCTAATATTGCTAATTTCAATTTTTCTGTGTCGAATGACGGCCAAAACTTCAAACCTGTCAAATTTTTACGTAATGATTATTTCACAGGCAAAGGCGATTACAGTTACTATCCTCCTGTTCTTTATTCGGGCACAGGAAACGGCGATAATGCGCGATATCTGAAAATAGAATACGCCGACGAGGCGCAAATATCCCGCGTTGAAATAAAATACGGAAAATAAAACCGACTGGAGATGTAACGATGATTAAGAAATTGGTCCTTTGTTTTCTGTTTTCCGCCTTCTGCCTTATGTCTTCTGCCTTCGCCGCGGAAGTAAACCAGCCCTCAAAATATACTCATACGTTTTCGCCTACCGGATTTATAAAGGGGCATAGCTGGGGCTGGCCGGGAATACGGGGGCAATATCTCGGCGACGCCCCAGTTGAATCGATGAAAAAACTCGCGGAAACGAACGCCAACTGGGTCTGTATCGCCTTCGCCGCCGAAATGAACAAAGCAAACGAGCCGAATATCCTCTGGGGCGAAGATGACCCCTGTATGGTCACGGACAATGAAATACGCAGGGCCATAGAGCTTGCACGCAAAAATAATCTAAAAGTCATCCTCAAGCCCACGGTAAACGTACGGGACGGCACATGGAGGGGATATATTCAATTCAAAAAATCGGACGGCAAAACTATCGATTCGGAATTATGGGGCCGGTGGTGGGCCGAATTCAACCGGTTCTTGCTTCATTATGCCAAACTCGCCGCCGATACAAATTGCGAAATGCTCTGCCTTGGCTGTGAAATGACGACAACTGAGCCGTTTGCCAACCGCTGGCGGGATTTGATTGCCGAGATAAGAAAGGTATATTCCGGAGCGATTACTTACAACACTAATCACGGCGACGAAGCCAAAATAAGATGGTGGGACGCGACAGACATCATAGGCGTAAGCGGATATTACCCGATAGGGACAGACGATGTACAGACAGCAATGAAAAGTCTGAATAATGTCCAGCCGTCCGATACAACGCTTGATGCGCTTAAACGAAGAATTGCACCTGTAAAAGAAACTCTTAGCAAGGTAAGCCAAAAATTCAACCGGCCTGTTTTTTTCATTGAGCTTGGAATGTGCAGCGCAAAAGGATGCAGCGCGATACCCTGGACCCACGACGACCCTAATACGATGGTTTACGACGCGGATGAACAGACGAGGTTTTACCAGGTTATGCTGGAAACCTTCTGGGGTGAACCCTGGTTCATCGGTTACGCGTGGTGGGACTGGCACACCGAGCTTTACACGCTCGAACAAGCCAAAACAGACACTTCCTTTTTCATATACGGCAAGCCGGCGGAGAAGATCGTAAAAGAGTGGTACAGCAAACCCAGATAATATTCTGCATGATGTGAAAAACCGCTAAATGATTTCTGCTGTGTTTTGCGGAATCCAGCCGTCGCTGTCATCTGCAAGTTTTATGTGAAACCAGCCGGGCCGGCGTTCAATAAGCTCAAACTCTGTGCCAGCGTGCAGCGGGGCCTTGAAACTTGGAGGGTAATTTTGGCCGTCGCCTTGATACGCCACGACTTCTGCAGCAACAACAACTCCGGATAAATTGGCGGCTTGGGAATATCCATCGACAGCAAGGGAGCCAATAAGACAAACAAGCAAACCAGCCGAAACAACTGTCACCGTGGTCAGCAACGCTCTTCGGCCAAACCATATCATCACCGTTAAAGACAGACAAAAGACTGCGAAGCAAAAACAGGCAGCAGTGAACTTGGCCCGCATCGAAAAGTCATAATGCCAGAAGACAAGTGTCCGGAGAACCTGCCTTTCGGTCTTTATTTCAACTTTATCGACCCTCCTGCCGCGGGCAAAAGCGAGGTTCTTCTGTATATCCGAATCGGACTTATCAAGCTTTTCCGCGTGTCGATAGTCAAGTATTGCCCTGCCGATGTCCCCTTTCAGAAGATATGCGTTTGCAAGATTATAATAAAGCTTCGGGTTTTCTATATGGCCTTCACGAATAATTTTTTCGTAGCCGAGGACAGCATTTTCGTAAAGCGAGTTAGCTTTATCGGTATCGTCAACGACTGAGTTGGCCTGCCGGAAGGCATCGTTTGCCTGGCTGAAAAGAGCATGAATCTGCTCTTTCGATAATGTATCCCCCGCGGCGAGTCCCGCCGTAAAGAGCAGACAAACCAGGCATATCAGTGATAACCGGGCAATCATATTTTTGACTCTTTCTCAATTATACGGATTAACCTGATGACCTCGCCGATTGTCGCCGAATCGAGCTGCTGCTGCATAGGCGCATAGCGACCGGCTTCGCATCGGCTGACAATATCCCTGTAATGATTAGCCGAAGCGGAATCGCCGGTGCGGTCAACTATCGTCTGCATGCAATCGTCAGCGGTCAGCGAGCCGGCCACTTTGTCGAAACGCTCACCGATATACTGCTTCATCGCCTCAGCAACCAGCTCACCGTGATTCTGTAATTGCGCAGGCGGGATTCCTTTGAGCCGGCTGACTGCCCTGCCAGCGGCATTTCGCCTACGTTTGCGAGCGGCCTGCTCTGGAGTAGTATGCACAAAAACTTTTGTCAAAACACTTGTTATCAATACCAGCAAAGGTGCGGCCCAGCTAACCAGGTAAACGGGGCTTGTTATAGAGGAGGCAAGCGAGAATCTGGCATTTTGCAGACAATCGGGACTCTCATAATTGGCGCTTATGCCTTTCTTAACGGCCTCCACTTCTTTGCCCGCCGGCGTAAAATCCCGGCCTTCGACGTCCGCAGTCGTCAGTATCTTTGTGGGCGAAACCTCCAGATTTATTGGGTCGGTCTTTGCAACGACATACCGGCCATTATCCGCATCGAAATAAGCAAGCGGAATAGAAGGTATCTCGGTAACTTTATCGTTGGCGGGTCTTATCGTCTGAGTGAAGACCTTCAAACCATTTTCGATGGTCGGCGATGATTTCTGCGAAGGCATTCTGAAATTTTCAGAAAGCCCGCCGATTTGTTCCAGGTCGGGCCACTGAACCGGCTTGAGATATTCGCCTCCAATTTTGATTGTCAGTGTAATTGGGTCGCCGACACTAACCTTGGTCGGAACTGCGGAAGCAGAAATCATATATCTGCCGACAAGCCCGTAAAAACCATTCGGCTTATCCTGCTGCGGTAAAGACAGAACAGACAGTTTCAGCGGCTGGGCGCTGACCGAAAACCGTTTGTACTGAACATTGCTACCGAAAAAGTCATTAAAAAACTGGTCTCTTGAACGTGCCCGCCCCACTGCGACATCAGCCGATACCGATGGTTTCCCCAAATCGATATCCCCAGCTTTTTGGGGTATGAGAACTTTACTGAATGTTAAAAGGATTGCCTCTCTACTTCTGCGGTTCACCCGATATTGCTTTGTGGCTTCATTGTCCTCAACGTAAAAGGCGTCATTGGTCAGAGCCGGTATATCAAACTGGTAATCGCCGATATTGGAATAAACATAAAATTTTACCGTCAGTATTACGGGTTGCCCGGCGTAACATTTTTCCTGTGACAGCGTTACTTCAAGTTCGAGCTGGTCCGTCGTGCCGGGCTTACCAACGGTGAGCACAATCTCATTGGCCTGGTATTGTTTGCCATTCACCGTTACGGTAACCGCGGGGATATGCATTATTCCCGCCGGTCCTGCGGTAAGCACATAATTCATTATATACCTTTTGACAACATTCGTCGTGGTCCGGCCGTTGACGATACTTATAGAGGTTTGCGAATTGTTACTGCCTCCTGAGCCTCGCGGCTTGAACGCCGCTAAAGGTGACAAATCCGCCTGACCCGGCTGGTCGGAACCGTCTATTATTATCTGGTAGCTAAAATCGTCGCCTGCGTAAATATCTTTGGTTGTATCCACGCTGGCGTACACGTTTATATCCGCTGCGTTTGTATCCCAAACAGCAAATGCCGCTATTATTACCGCAGATATGTAAATCCAGCGTTTAATCATACTACCAATCTTTATCGACCTTATGGAATCCGGGACTTTGCATCATTTGCCGCTGTTCTTTCTGCTTCTGCTCTTTATCAAGTATTTCTTCGGCTGTAGTATCAGGGGCGGCCTGCTGTTCCTGCTGCTGCTCTTGCTGCTGCTGCGGCTGATTCGGCTCCTGCTGGTTTTGCTGTTGACTATTTTGTTGTTCTTTTCGCTGCTGTTGCTGCTGGTTCTGCTGTTCAGACAGTGACTTCAATGCTTTTTCAATCTCTTCAGCGGCTTTATCCTGAGATTGCTTGCCGCCGGCCGCATCGGAATTATTAAGCTTTTCAGCAGCGTCCTTTTGTTTATCAGCCGCATTTTTAAGATTCTGTTCGGCCTGCTGCTGTTTGGGGTCAGGATTATTAGGGTCCTGCTGCTGCTGCATCTTGTTCATCGTCTGCTCGGTCTTGTCCTTCAAATCGGACTGCTGTTTTGCGATATCTTTATAATCCTGCTTGGCCTGCTCTTGCGATATACTATTGCTGTCGGCCTTTTGTTTTGTCTGCTGGGTTTTGTCGGCAAGGGCTTTCTGCTGTTCGAGAAGCTGCTTTAGGTCCTCCTGTGTTTGTTTCTGCTGTTGCTGCTGTTTTTGCTGTTCTTGTTTCTGCTTATTAATCTGGTCGATGATATCTTTTATGGTCAGACGCGCAACCTCGATATTTTTCGCAGCCTTCTCGTTGGCAGGATTTATGTCCAGCACCTGTCGCCAGGAACCTATAGCGGTCTGCATATTCTCCATCGCCTTCTGCAAATCGGAATCTTTCAGTTTTGCCCCCTGCTTGAAGAAACAGTTGCCGAGGTTGTATTTAGCCTTTTCTACTAATTGCATATCCCTGCTTTCCGCGGCAACGGCCTTATAAAGGTCGATTGCCTGCTGCAGGTCATCGAGGCGGTAGAAACTATCGGCCTTGTTGAACCGCGGCTCAATTGCCTCCGGCGATTCTGTCATCGCACGATCGTATCCGTCCGCCGCCTGTTTGAACTGTCCCTGCTTGTACAGTTTGTTCGCCTCTCGCACAGTGCTTGCGGCCGATTCGGCATACACGGGCTTAACCGTAATCGAAAACAATAACGAAAGGAGGATTATCTCAAGCTTTTTTCCGCTCACTTATCAATACCTCACAAACCAATAACATTATGCCGGCTAACAGAAATATCTGAAATCTTTCATCGTAAATAGTCATCGTTGCAGACTCGGTCTCGCGTTTTTCAGCCGAATCAACGAGCTTTTTATAAATATCTCCCAAATCCAAATCTGTTCCTGGTTCAATACCGATGTACCTGCCGCCATTTGTCGCTGCAGCAACCTTGCGAAGCGTATCCGCGTCAAGTTTCGACCACACTTCCTGTCCCTTATATTTCAAAAATGTCGTCCGGCCGTCGGGACCTGTAATTGGTATCCGTGAGCCCTCGGTTTCATTACCCAGGCCTATCGCGATTATCCTTATGCCCTGTGCCGCCGCTTTTTGCGCCGCCTCGACCGGGAAACTGTCATGGTCTTCACCGTCGGTAATAAGTATCAAGTCTTTATATTCACGCGACTGCTTATCGAACACCTCTTCTGTAGCTTTGCGAATTGCGTCTCCTATAACCGTGCCGCCTCTTGAAGTGCTTTCGGTGGAGATATCCGCCAGGGCCATTCTCACAAACGCGTAATCCTGTGTGAGGGGACATTTCACGGCGGAGTTGCCCGCGAAGGTAATAATCGCGATTCTGTCGCCGCCAAGCTGTTCGAGAAGGTCGCCGATTGCGATTTTAGCCCGTTCGAGCCGGTTAGGTTTTATATCCTCGGCCAGCATAGAGCGGGAGGTGTCCAGCAAAATCACTACATCTCTGCCCCGGCCTTTTATCTCCAGCGACCTTGGATTCCATCTTGGCTCAGTAATCGCTATGACTATTAATCCAAACGCGCAGAACAGGAGTACGGCTTTAAGAATTTGTCTTTTCAAGCTCACACCTGTATTGATTTGTCTGAGCATTTCCATGCTCGCCAGGGCCTTCAGCGCCGCCGCCTTTCTCCAGAAACACCAGGCGTAAACCGGAACTAAGACAGCCGGTATTATAAACAGCATCCACAACGCCTTGTCGTTTCCAAGATTCATAATTCAGCAAACCTCTTACGGAATCTTTCTGAATATTGTGCAGCCGGCCAGCATTTCACATAGAAGGACAACCATAGCCACAAGCGTCCATGGGCCAAACCTTTCTGCGTACTGCGTGTACTGCACTGCTTTTACCTCGGTCTTCTCAAGCTTATCTATCTTTTCGATAATCTTACGCAGCGCATCCGCGTCATCGGCCCTGCCGTAAAAACCGCCTGTGGTTTCGGCAATCGCTTTCAGCAGCGGTTCATCTAAATCCTGCTCGACGGGCATTTTGAATGTCCCCATCATTGTCTGAACCGTAGCGAAGGCCTGCCCCGAACCGATGCCGACAGTGTATATTTTTATGCCCCATTTTTTAGCCATTTCCGCGGCCTGCATCGGAGCGTATTGACCCGTATTATTCCGGCCGTCGGTGAGCAGGATAATCGCCTTGCTTTTTATCTTGAAGTCGGTCTTTTCAGCCGTTGTTAATATCCCGGCCTTATTAAGCTTTTTATTCCTTTGCTGAATCTCCTGCTCGGCTTTCTGCAGCCGGGCAGCAGCTAAAGCTATCGCATCGCCTATTGCCGTGCCGTCTTCACTACTCTGCCTCGTGACAATATTGGTGTTCTTCAAAAATTCGAGCAGAACATTATGACTGAGAACAAGGGGACAAACAGTATCTGGATAGCGAGCGAACGTAATAAGGCCGAGTAAATCACCGTGCCTGCCCGCCAAACCTTCCTTACCCATTATAAAATCGGACAGGACCTTTTTAAGCGTCTCCAGCCGATTGAGTTTTTGACCGTAATAGTCCATCTCTGCGCCCATACTGCCGGAGTGGTCAACGACGATTTCAATGGCGACTCCCTCGGTGCTTATTTCCGACAGCACTGTGCCTTTGCGAGGTCGAGCCAAAGCTATTATCAGCAACGCGAGGCAAACAAGCCGGGCAATAACCAGCAAAGGCCGTAAACGAACCCGCCACGAAACAGGGCAATTACGCACGGCATTCAAAGACGAAAATGTCACCGCGGCCGTCTGTTTCTTGCGCAGCATCATCCAGCCCAGCAAAGGGATAAGCAACAGAAGCAATAATGCCAAAGGAGAATATAACTGCATTTATGCCCCTCCCTCGCCTGCCATCACCCTGTCGGTGACGTCTATTTGCCTGGCATCGGATTTTGTCTGCTCAATAAAGTTCTTCGCCAAATCAAAGGTGTGCTGAATCTGCTCATTCGTCGGGCTGTGTTTTGCAAATTTGACGAGGTCGCAGTGCGTGAGAAATTCAGCCAGGGCTTTCCTGTCAGCTTCCGAAAGAACGCCAGCATCTCTAATCTCGAACAAAAATTCTTCCGTGGTTCGTTCCGGCGCCCTCAGTTCAAAGCGGTCTTCAATATAGTGCCGCAGGATGTCGCTTACACCCTCATAAAATTCTTTTACCCTGCCTTCCTTTATTAAATTCTGCTGGACAAGTGATTGCAATCTGGCATAAGCAATCTCGTGTGCTGCTTTGAAAATCCTGACGGTCTCTTTTATTTTCTTTTTGCGGAGATATAACCACAGCCCACCTGCTGCCCCAACAACCGCTACCGCAGGCAGAATCCACCACCAAATCAATTTCGTCGGCATATTGACAACATCTTCGATATCCGCTATTGAAAGTTTCCCCCGCTGCTCACCTATAAGCGATGTCACCTCAATATCAATCGGCTCAGTCGTAAGCTCGTATGTTTTCTCGCTCTGGTCGTTAACATCGCGGAACTCAAATGTAAAAGCAGAAATCACGAACTTGCCCGATAAAAACGGCTCAAGACGATAGCGATATGTGCTGACGACGTTATTGTTCGGGTCGAGCCGACTGCCCAGGTTCTGCCAGTCAACAATGCCGAAACTCTCAAGCACTTTGTCAACCTTTGGCATATTCACATCGTAACCTGAGCTAATTGCAGTCTCAAGTTCAAGCCAGAGAGTGTCCGCGATAGTGATTTTGCTTTTATCGACACGGACATGTACCGTAATAGGCCCCTGCCGATAAGATTTATCAATTTCAAAAACGGGATTTTTAACGGTAGCCGTTCCGGTCTTTTTACACCCGAGGCAAACAAGCAAACAGATAAAAACAATAGATATGTAATGCTTTATCTGTTGAAGCTCTGATGGTTTTTTGTTTTTTGCAAAGCTTGTCATAATTTGAGTGTCTTGCGATTAGTAACGTCTGTGCCTTTGATGGAAAAACTGAATCAAGTCATTTATATATGGTTTTCCGGTACTTATGCTTATGCAGTCAACGTTAATCGAACGAAACAAACCCTTCAACTGGCCGAATCGTTCTGCGCTTGTGCCCTCATACCGCCTGCGAAAACCGCTGCTAGAACTATCAATGGTAATGGTCTCTCCGGTTTCAGCGTCCGTAAATTCGATAATGCCGACTTTGGGTAACGCTAATTCAGCAGGGTCACTGACAGGCACCGCTATGCAGTCATGACGCTTGTTTAAAAGACTCAGGGATGTCTTAAAATCTATCTGGAGAAAGTCTGAAACTACAAACACAGTTGCCTTTTTCCGCACGACCCTTGCGATATAATCAAGAGCAAGAGGTATATTTGTTTGTTTTTTGTGCGTCTGGAAGTAAAGCAGCTCACGAATCAATCGAAGGACGTGCCGGCTGCCCTTCTTAGGCGGTATGAACAACTCAATCTGGTCGGTAAAAATCAAAAGCCCGACCTTGTCGTTGTTTTTGGCAGCGGCAAAAGCCAGCACCGCACAAAACTCCGCCGCAAGCTCATTTTTGGTCTTGTCTAATGTGCCGAACCGGCCTGACGCACTCAAATCCACGGCAAAAATCACCGTCATTTCACGCTCTTCGACAAACCGTTTGATATATGGTTTGCCTGTCCTGGCGGTTACGTTCCAGTCAATCGTGCGAATGTCATCGCCGGGCATATACTCGCGGACCTCATCGAACTGCATCCCCCTGCCCTTGAAAACACTTTCATACTGGCCCGCGAAGCTGGCGTTGACCGCCCGCGAGGTGTAAATCTGAATCTGCCTGACTTTTTTTATTAAATCTTGTGGAAGCATTGCTGCAATCCGAAATTATTTTACGGAACTTCGACGTTATCGAAAATCGTCTGAATTACGTCTTCGCTTTTCTTGTCTTCTGCCTCGGCCTCATAGCTGATAATCACCCTGTGTCTCAGGACATCCATCCCGATACTCTTGACATCCTGCGGGGTGACATAGCCGCGCTGCTGGATAAATGCGTGCGCCTTTGCTGCGACCGCCAGATATATCGTCGCGCGAGGCGAAGCACCGTAGGTAATCATATTAGTAAGTTTCAAGCCGAACTTCTCAGGCTCTCTGGTGGCTGTAACTATATTAACTATGTAATCCTTGATTTTATCGTCAATGTATATCTCATCGACAACCGCCCTGACCTCCGCAATATCTTTGGGGCTTATGACCGGCTCGATATCGAACTTCTTATCTGTAGCCGCCATCCTGTCGAGAATCTGACGCTCTTCGTTCTTGTTCGGGTAATTAATCTTGAGCTTTAGCATAAAGCGGTCCAACTGCGCCTCGGGCAATGGATATGTCCCCTCCTGCTCGATTGGGTTCTGCGTGGCCAGCACCATAAACGGCGCAGGCAGCGGATGGGTCCCTTCGCCGATTGATACCTGCCTTTCCTGCATAGCTTCGAGCAGTGCGCTTTGTACTTTAGCCGGAGCCCTGTTGATTTCGTCGGCGAGTATTATATTGGCAAATAAGGGCCCCTTGCGGGTATAAAACTGGCTGTCAGATGCGCGGTATATCTGGGTGCCAATCAAATCCGCGGGCAGCAAATCGGGCGTAAACTGGATTCGCCGAAAATCAGCGTTTATCGCCCTGGCCAGTGTCGTTACCGCCAGAGTCTTGGCAAGGCCGGGAACCCCTTCCAGCAGTATATGCCCGTTAGACAACAGCCCTATAAGCATACGCTCCAGCATATAACGCTGGCCGATTATGACCTTGTCTATTTCCGAAAATAACGCCCTGACAAATTCACTTTTCTGCTGAACCAGCGCCCCAATTTGTTTGACATCAGTCGCCATAGACAATCTCTCCTGTAAATGCTACATATTGCCAATCAAATCAACCTTTTCGGGGCATGGAAACCGCCCCTGCATGGGTAAAAACTAACAAAAAAATTACGTTTTACCATTAAAAATGTTCGGCCAAAGGGGCAAAAAACTCCAATTTTCAACACCTTTTCAGCCGCCTTTCAGGATAATCGTCGCTGAAAAACCGGGTCACAGATTACCTCATTTACCCGGCGTAATCAATCAGTTCGCGAGACTGAAATTTCATATCCTGTAAAAACCGTTTTGAGGCGCGGATAAAATATTGTCAGGAACGAATGCAAAATTACAAACTTTCGATACAATAGCAGCATAAATACGTCAGGAGACGCTTGAGACAGCGTTGATAATGGCAAGATGCACAGCGTATAAAGGTAAGTACGAGAAGTGAGCGGATTATTCTATAACCTGGGCAGGATGCTTGGCCCGCATGTCCGCCATGCCAAATGGGTATGGCGGACATTGGCAGGCAGTGAAGCCGACGCAATGCGAGTCGAATGTGACGTCGGCCGGGATTTAGCATGCGGTATCAGACAGCAGTTAAAGCTTGACCCCGACCCGCAGATTGCAAACCTGTTGAACGAGGTCGGTTCCCGGCTGGCTGGATGTGTCGCCAACAAACTCCGCACCTTCTGCTTTGAAACTCTCGAAGGCGGCGAACCCAATGCCTTCGCTTTGCCGGGTGGATACATTTTTGTGAGTCGGTCACTTATGGAACTATGCAATCAAAATCAGGACGAGATTGCGTTCATCCTTGGGCACGAGATGAGCCACGTAATCAGGGGACATGCGATGGACCGTATCGTTACTAACTCAGCAATTGCTCTCGGGAGCAGGTTTATATCTGCTCGCGGTTCCCTTACAGGTTTACTGAATACGGTGGGCGTCAAGCTCATTAAAAGCGCCTACTCCCAGGACATTGAGATGGAAGCCGACAAGCTGGGATTACGCCTGGTTGTCGCCGCTGGCTACAATCCCAAAGCTGCTGCGGTCATGCTGTCGCGATTAGCCAAACTAAGCTCATCCGGCGATGAATCCAATTTTGGCCATTACTTTTCTTCTCACCCATCTTTCAATCTTCGAATTCAGAATGTCAGCTAATCTGGTGCTCGCGTAATACAAGAACATCGAACAATCCAGGAAAATAAGCTGCTTGTAAGGTCAGATATACTGAAAACTTAACGTCGGACGATCTTTTATAGTACGACGTTAAGCACAAAAGAAAACGCCTTGTCAGCGATTGTCACTGACAAGGCGGCAAACGAGGCCAAAGGGGCTCGAACCCTCAACCTTCGGATCGACAGTCCGATGCTCTAGCCAATTGAGCTATGGCCCCGAATGAGCATAACTATACCGAGTCAAACGAGCGGTGTCAATCGTTTTACCCGGCGGTTTTTACATTCTTGATGTGGCTTGCGGGCGCCTTAGCTGGGGCTGGGATTTGGAAGCCCTGATATTTTCCTGTAGAACTTTCATCGCCTTTTTGACGTCAGCGACTTTGAGAACACCTGTGGTTCTGCCGCCTTTGGCACCTGCCGTGCAATAGGCGTAGGATATGTTTATATGGTTGACGGCAAGCTTTTCGGCAACTGCGGCAAGAGCGCCTGCCTTGTTGTCGAGGTTGGCGCAAAGGACGTCGGTTTTGCTGACAGGTAGATTGGCCTTGTTGATAACCTGTTCGGCCAGATCGGCATTATCAAGGACGACCCTCAGCACGCCGTGTTCAACGGAATCCGTTACCGTCATGGCAATGATATTGATTTTGGCTTTGGCGAGCTCGCCGAGGATATGAGCAAGGACGCCGGGTTTGTTGACCATAAAGACGGAAAACTGAGTTGTGACGTACATAATTTTGCCTCCTGCAAAAAAACTAAATGGAACGCTGCGCTTTTATTGCGCTTTCGGTATCGGGAAAGAAATCAAAAACCTGGTCGAGATTGGTAATTTTGAACACCCTGTGAAGCTGCGGATTAATTCCGCTGATGAAGACTTCGCCATTGTAAGAGGAAAGCGAGGCGCGCGCCTCAAGCAGCAGACCCAGGACCCTTGAAGAGAAAAATTTAACGTCCTTGAAATCAAAAATGACCAGCTTGGGACGATTGGCATCGATGAAACCGGCGATGCGCTCGGCAGTAATGGAAATATCCTCAACATTGCTTATTGAACCTTTCCTGAAAGTAACAATGGCAACGTTGCCTTCACTTGTGATTTGTCCAATTGTTTCCTCTACCATAATAACTCCGCTGTACGCCTAAACTAAACAACATTATAACAAATTTATCTTTATTTCGACAGATTTTACAATCACCAACACTAAAATTACTTTCTTATATGCCAACAGGCAACCAGATGTTCAGGTCTGTCGGAAACAGGCACAAGGGGCGGGTTCTGTACAAAACAGTTATCGCCGGCAAATTGGCACCTCGGATTAAAGGGGCAGCCGGGGGGCGGATTAAAAATGCTCGGAACTTCGCCCTTGAGACGGTCTGGCCGGGCCTGTTCGGATACGCTGATTTTAGGAATAGCCGCCATAAGTGCCACGGTATAGGGATGAAGAGGGGTATTATAAAGCTCGCCTGCGGAGGCCTGCTCGACGATTCTCCCCATATACATTACAGCCACAATATCACAGGTAAATTTCACAACTGCAAGATCGTGTGCAATAAAAAGATAAGTCAAAGAAAATTCCTGCTGAAGGTCTTTGAGAAGGTTGAGTATCTGGGACTGGATTGAGACGTCGAGGGCGCTGACCGGCTCGTCGCAAATAACGAGTTTGGGCTGGAGGACCAAGGCGCGGGCGATGCCGATACGCTGCCGTTGGCCGCCGGAAAACTCATGCGGATAACGGTTCATAGCGTCGGCTGGAAGACCGACCTTGGAAAGGATTAAACGGACATGTTCAGTAAGGTCAGGCCCGGTAATTTTTTTGTGGACCTTAAGCGGCTCACCGACGATATTCCCGACGGTCATCCGCGGATTGAGCGAGCCGAACGGGTCCTGGAAAACAAGGGTGATGGCCGCGCGGATATCACGCATATGGGCGGAATCCGCGGAAAGAATATCGATGTTATCAAAGATGACCTTGCCAGACGTTGCCGGTATCAGACGAAGGACGCTTCGGGCAACAGTTGTTTTGCCGCAGCCGCTCTCACCAACCAGCCCGAAGGACATCGCGGATTTAATCGCCAGCGAAACACCGTCCACAGCCTTTACATATCCGACGATGCGCCGCAATAATCCCTTCCTGACCGGAAAATAGGTCTTAAGGTCGTCAACCTTCAGCAGAAAACCGTTTGTATTGGCATCAGTATTCATATCTTGGGATCATCCGGCCTTTCATAGCCTGGAGCATACCAGCAGGCAACCGCCCTGCCGTTATCAAACGAACGTAATTGCGGCTCGATTGTCTGACATTTTTTATCGTTGCAGCCGACGGGACAACGCGGATGAAACTTGCAGCCCGCGGGAAAACGCAGCGGCTCAGGAACAACACCCGGAATCGTATAAAGACGCTTGCCTGTAAATCCAAGATGCGGAAGCGATTTGAGCAGCCCTTGAGTGTATGGATGCAAAGGGTTGCTAAATAAAGACTTACAGTCGGACAGCTCAGCCACTTTTGAGGCATACATCACCGCGACATTTCGAGCGCGTTCCGCAACAATGCCGAGGTTATGGGTTATCAGCAGGATACTCATTTGGCTTTGCTTTTGAAGCTCATCGAGTAAATCGAGGATTTGCGCCTGTATAGTGACATCCAGTGCGGTAGTCGGCTCGTCGGCGATAAGCAATTGCGGCCTGCACGATATCGCCATAGCTATCATTACTCGCTGCCTCATCCCGCCGGACATCTGGTGAGGATATTCGGTGACTCGTTCGACGGGGTCGGGTATGCCGACTTTTCGCAGCATCTCAGTCGCAAGCTCCCACGCCTCGGCTTCATCTTTTTTCTGATGCAGCCTGATAGTTTCGACAATCTGCTCGCCGACTGTATATACGGGATTCAAGCTGGTCATCGGCTCCTGGAAAATCATCGCTATTCGATTGCCGCGAACCGAGCGCATCCGCTGCTCGGTCAGTTCAAGAAGATTTCGGTGTTCGAAATGTATTTCGCCCGCAACGATTTTGCCTGGCGGGTCGGCTACAAGACGCATAACGGATAACGCGGTAACGCTTTTGCCGCAGCCGCTCTCGCCGACAAGCGCAAATGTCTCGCCTTTCTTCACCGAAAAACCGACGTCCTGCACAGCCTTCGCGATACCGTTTTCGGTAAAGAAATTGACGCACAGGCCTTTGATATCCAGTAATATGCCGTTATCGCTCACGCTGCCTCCCTCAATCGCGGGTCAATGGCATCACGCAGGGCTTCTCCCACAAGATTATACGCCAGAACCGTAAAGAATATGGCCAAGCCCGGAAACAGCGTAAGCCACCACAAAAATCTGCCCGTTGTGCTGACGCCCAAACTGAGAATCTGTCCCCAGCTCGGCGTCGGAGGCGCTACGCCGAATCCGAGAAAGCTCAGCGCCGCTTCGATGAATATCGCACCAGCGATGCCAAAGGTCGCGTTGACCAGGACTGGCGCGATGGCATTGGGCAGCATATGCCTGAAAAGTATACTTCGCAGGGGCAAACCCAGTGAGACAGCCGCCTGGACAAAATCCTGCCTGCGAAGCTTGAAAAATTCCGCGCGGATAAAACGTGCATCCTCCGTCCATGTCGTCAGGCCTATTATCAGCATTATGTTAAATAAGCTCCGCGGAAAGAACGCAACGATTGTGATGATGAGAAAAAAGACTGGGACAGCCATCATAATTTCAACGAACCGCATACCAATAAAATCTGTTTTGCCGCCCGAATAGCCGAGAATAGCCCCGATTATGATTCCGATGATGCTCGATATGCCGACCGCTACAAAACCGACGGACAGTGATATTCTGCTTCCGTGAATAAGCCGGCAGAGAACATCGGATCCGACATCGTCGGTGCCCAGCCAGTGCCGCATGTTAGGCGGCTGCTCGCGGACCTTCAAATCGGTCCTGCCATATCCATAAGGTACCGGCGCAAAAACCGAACCGGTCGCCTTGCCTGAAGCAATCATCGATTTATAATCAGTGGCGTCAAGGCGGCGAGGTATAAAAACAAACAGAAGTATAGTCCCGACAAGCACGATGAAGATGCTTATTGAAATCTGCCGCCATAAAAAGCCTGAGCGAATCGACGGGTCAACACTTCTGCGGTTTCGCATGACAAGCAGCAATTGAACGCAAGCTACAATCGCCGCCAAAAAGATACTGTAGTCGCTTGCGGTAAGCGCCTTAAACAAAGGCCAGTGCGTTTGGCCATCTATTTTGATAACAAAG
>JBFZBL010000033.1:0-19310 GCA_041308485.1 Phycisphaerae bacterium
CCTTCCGTCGATGCCGCGGGCGGATAAACAAGCGAGCCGAGCGTATCCTCAAAATTAAAAACATGGCTTGTCGAATATTCAAAGCTTTTGCCGGCACGGTCTATCGTCTCCGACATCAACCGTTTAATGCCTACTACGTGATGTCCGCACAACAGCAATGTCGCCAACCCCGCCCCCGACATCGCCGCAAAGGCCCGCTTAAGATAAACCGGTTGTTCCCCAAATAACTTTGTCCGCAGGGGCTTAATTAAAAAGGCGAGCAAATACGGCAAAACGAGAAAAACGGCATAGTACGCGAAATACGGATAGCCGGCGGTACACAAACAGACGCCAAACAGAGCCAGCAGGCCGGCCGCTTTTACCGCCTCCCTTACAGAGCCGCTGAACATTATCCGCGTAATCGCATAAAGTATCCACGGATACCACGCCGCCGAATGCACGGCGTTGGGAAACCTTATAATCTCTGTAATTTTAAAGCTTATGGACATCACCAGCACCGCAAACACCACCGCAGTGGTGTCCTTGTTGATTTGCCTCAACCACATAAACAGGCCAAGCGCAAATATCGAAATGCCGAGAATAGTAAAAAGATGGTGGTCGAGAGGACTGTAGCCGCCTAAAGCTTTATACCACAACACAAGCAGAATATTTAATGGGTAAAACGCCTGGGTAAACGGATTAGTGTAAAACGGAAAACCCGCGGCCTCGGAGGGTGACCAGAGGGGGAGGTGAAAACTGGCCAAACAATCCAGTAAATAAATCTTATACTTATAGTACAAGACAACAAAATCGTTGCTTATGGCCAGGAATTTTCCGTTTATCACAAAAATGTACCTGAACAGGTAAGCAATAGGCCAGCAGAAAACCAGCAAAGGCAGCCAAAACCGCTTCGCTGCGCGGACGATCTTCCCCGGCCCGCCATTCTGGCCGGCAGAAACTCCTGCCCGCTGAACCTGTTTGCTGATTTTAGATTTAAGTTTCATCGTTACCTGTGGCAAGCTTCTGCCTTCTCGCGTCGAAAGCATCCTCAAGAAGATGTTCCAGCGTCGGCAAAGGTCTTGCGACCACCGCAATTTGATATGAGAAAATGCTTTTCGAAATCTTTATAAAAAAGCAATTAACAAGCAAGAGGAATTTCGCCAGCAGCCCATTACCGACAGCAAGCGGAAACGGCGCCGGCAGGCCGCGTTTGCTTATAACTTCATAGCCGTTTAACTGCAAAGTCCTGACAAGCGACGAAAAGGTAAATAGGCGCGTGTGGTCCATATCAAGAATGCCGCGTCGCCCGTAATGAAAGCCCGCAAACAGCAAACTGGCCCGCAGGGGCCAAAACGCGACATTGCCCGTAGTTATCACCACCTGGGGACAGTCATGTGAGTATCTATTTCGCAATTTCGCAAGCAATCTTTCCGGGGATTTAAGATGCTCGATAATATCCAGCGCCAGTATGTAATCCGCTTTGCCGACGTCTTCCCCGAAATCGTATTCATCGATATCGGCTTCCACGCACTTCCACGAATGCTGTCTTACCGTCGGCTGAATCTGACGGTCAATGGACACCGTTTTGCTCTCTTTTTTTGTAAGGGCTTCCGCCATAAACCCGGGGCCGCAGCCGACATCGATGACCGTGGCACCTTGCTTAACCTGGTCGTATGCGAACTGGTGCGAACTTGGGTAGCCGAATTTAGATTTGTATTTGTAGTTGGTTTCCGGCTCATAATCAAATTTGGGATGATAATAAATTCCCAAGCAGGTCACGCGTGACAATATAGCTGAGTGTAAAACCCGCACGGCATACCCCAGGCCGTGCGCGCCGGCGATTTCATTGCCGTAAAAAGTCGGCACCGCGACCTCGACTATACTTTTGCCCGTGCCTAAAAACTGGATGAGGATATCCGTGTCAAAATCAAACCCGTTGGAGTTGTGCTCGAACGGAATCGACGTAATCGCTTTTGTGCTGTAAGCGCGATACCCGCTGTGAAATTCCGACAGCCGCGACCGGAGTATCCAGTTCTGCATCAGCGTAAGAAACTGATTGCCGACCCATTTATGCAGCGGCATTCCATCTTTCAGCGCCGCTGACTTATGAATCATTCGAGAACCAAGAACTGCATCAGCTCCGGCTTCGAGTATTGGCTTTAACATTTCAGGAAGACATTCCGGCGCATACCTGTTGTCGCCGTGAAGAAGAACAATAGCGTCGAAGCCCCGCTCGATTGCGTATCGAAATCCTATTTTTTGATTGCCGCCGTAACCCTGACTTTTGGGGTTGTAAAGAACCGTGACTTTGCGATGCAGGTGCAGCTTGGAATAATTCTCCGCCGCGTAGAAGGTGCGGTCCTGCGACTGATTATCTATTACCAGAACTTCAGCGTCAAAACGCTCGTTGTTCCATATATCTGCGGGGATACGGCCCAAAACCGATTCTATCGAATCCGCGGCCTTGTAGCAGACGACAAAAATAAGAACCCTTTTGTCTTTGAGCGGTCCGATGTCGTTATTACTTTTTGTGACCATCGCTTCCAAATGAATTCGACTCCTTGCCAAGCCACTTAATCTTCTTAAAAGCTATCCAGCTCATTTTAAGCAAAAGCCATCCGTGCCTGAACCTGCTTATGTTGGTTTCGCCGTATGTTCTTGCACGATATCCCACCGGCACTTCAATCGCCTTGAGGTTCTGCTTGACGGCCCCAAATATGAGGTCGAAATCGCCAAACGGGTCGAAGTTGCCGAAATAAGAGCGATTGGCAGCTATGATTGCATAATCGCTTTTGCGAATCATTTTTGTTCCGCAAAGCGTGTCCCTGAACCGCTGCCCTAAAAGCCAGCTGAACAGCGCGCCGAAAAATTTATTTGCCAGCAGATTTAAAAATCGCATCGCCTCTTTTTCCATCGGGTATACGAGGCGTGAGCCGTTGATGTATTCGCCTTTGCCGTCGCGCAGCGCAGCGAAAAATTTCGGCAAATCTTCAGGCGGAGCAGTAAGGTCCGCGTCCTGAATCACAAGCACATCACCGGTCGCGGCGTCAAAACCCTTTCTGACGGCGTCGCCCTTGCCGACGCCGTCTCCCTGATGTATCAGCCGGATTTTGCGCTCAGGATGCTTTTTAATCTGGGCCTCTATCTCGTCGGCTGTGCCGTCGCTGCTGTTGCCGTCAACGAAAATTATCTCAGTCTGGCGCCCCATATCTGGTATTCGTTTTATGGCGTCCTCGATATTGCCCCGCTCGTTTCTGCAGGGCACTATCACCGATACCGATAATTCCTTGTCCTGCTTAGGTGATGTCGAACGCCTCGCTATAATCAAATTGACCATGTTGAAAATGCGGAAACCCGGCAGCAGCGAAAAAACATAATTGAACAACGCGCTGAGCAGCCAGATATTCTTTGGAAACAGCACATACGAATCGGTGCGAATCACGTCGAAATTGGCGAGATTAAGCAGGTTGGCAATGTCCTGCGGAGGCAGCCAGTTCTGGTGCGGACGAGGTTTGCGAATACCCAGCGAAGAACCCAGCCGCAAAATCCATTCCCACAGATAATTATAATATGTCACCACAATCCGCGTGTTGTCATCGGTAAGGGGGTGGATTCTCTCCAACACCTTCTGAATATCCCGCCAATCGCCCAGCGAATTACATATCAGGACATAATCGAATTTCTCGTCAAGCTGGAATTCGTGTGGGTCTGCGGCAATGAAATTCAAATAGGGGAACCGCTTTTTCGCAAGCGAGATTGCCGATTCATTTCCGTCAACGCCCACGCCGTACGCCGGCTTCACCGCCGCAAGCAGGTCGCCGCATTCGCAGCCGATGTGCAGAACCCTGCTGTTGGGCCTCAAGACGAATTTATATATCCTGTCGAGCCAGCCGTAGTAATAGCTGTTGCGCCTGCGCCACTTGAGCAGCGATTCCTCTGATAAAGAATCCTTGTTTGTCAATTCGCTCATAGATACACCGTCTTAAAATTTTGTCTCCCTATTTGTCTTTAAGGCGGAAGACATTTACATATCCTCTTTCTGAGCCGATTTGTTTAACGAATTCATAAGGCCCGATACTTTGCGGCTTATTCAAAAACGCGATGGTCTTGTCAAGTCCGAGCTGCTGATAACCCGTGTGCTGCCCATGACTGTATCCTTCCCTCGTTGCCCAGACAACATACGTTATTCCCTGCTGGCGAAGTTTTTCAACAAGCTCTTCGGGGGTGTCTGCCTTCGGGAATCCCACGACATTGGGCGCATTTTTCCCCGCGAACATTTGCGTAACGTTTTGATAGACAGCCAGTTTTTCATTCGACTTGCCGTTGGCCGCGAACCACTCGCCCAGCATTTTGAACTCAATCTCTCTCTTTCCGTCCCCAACAAGCCGAACCAGGACAAACTGATTCGACGCGATAACCAGGCACAGCATCGAGGCCACACACAAATGGCGTGATATTTGTATGGGATGCTCAACAAGTACCCTAGATGCGATGATAATCCCCGCCACAAGCATTGCGACATAGGGCATTGAAGCCGAAGTCGGGCTCATAGATGCCGCCTTCCCGAAACTCCGCATAAGGTCCGCACACCATAACCCCGCGGCTATTGTCACGCCGATTTTCAGAACCAGCGTCGCCTGCCAGGGCAGTTTCGCTTTCTGCGCCACAAAGCCGCCGATACTTTGCAGCCCGTACCAGGATATCAATATGGCTATCCAGAAAATCACCGTGTGAAACCGCGTCAGGGGATACGGGTAATAAGCGTGCAGGACAAAATACGGCACAAAAAACAAAAGCAGCATCAAAACTTCCCAGTGACGCCGGACGACCGCGAATATACAAGCTGAAACAAAACCCACAATACAACCCAGGATAGTTAATTTCGAGAGCACATCCACGAACTCAGCGATTGCGCCAGGATAAGGAGTAAACAGCGGCAGGAATGCCACCTGCCACAGCAATCGCATATGCAGAAATATCCCGGTCCTGCCGCTGACCGGCTCCACAAATCCCTTGGCGTATTCCTTCGAGAAAAAGACGTTAAAATAATGACTCCCGCCCCCATGCCATGTCACCACAGTCAAAATCAGCCATATCGCGAGCGGCAGGGACGCGGCAAACGAATATGCGAACGCCTTAATGATATCCCGACGGTCTTTTCTGTGAATGATATCAGCGACAAGCGCTGCCAAAATCAGGGCGGCGGCCTCGTATCGCACCATTGTTGCTATCGAGGCGGCAAGATATGCCCAGCGGGACCGGCGGAAAATCAGATGCAGCGTCAACAGGATGAAAAACAGATAAGTCGTTTCCACTATCGGCTCAGTCATGTAATAAATCGTCCATGGATTTATCGATACGATGACGGCAAACCAGACTGCGGACCTGCCGATAATTCTTTTGCCGACCAGCCACAGCAGGACCACGGTGAAGGGATGCAGAATCGCGTTTAACAGCCACCCCGCCGTCAGCTCCGGCGGCGAACCCCACGACACAAACGTAAGCAGGTTTTGCAAAATGCCCACGACCGGCGCGAGTTTGAAAGTCGAGGGCATCTGCAACGATAATATTTCTTTGCCAACCCGGTAGAAATCAGGAAAATCCGAAATGGGGACAGCCGTGTGCCCGAAATACAGAATCGAATGATAAACTCCGAACACGAACAGAACCACGCCAGTCAGAATATCCAGCCGATTCCGGGCCTCGGCCGTAATCAGGTTATCGCGGCCTGCATCCGGCAGAGTTTGGGGCTTTTTATTTTTTTTCTTTATCACGGCTTTTATACTGGGAAATTTTCCTGCGACAAACGTCGTTTATTTCTTCAGCCTGAAAACGACCTCATCGCCGAACATCTGCTCTATCTCGTAATGTTCCCTTATGAACTTTCTGAATTTACCCATAATCTCGAACCTGCGGGCCTCGTCGTCACCGAACTTTTGTCGCGTCATCTCGCCCCATTGTTGTTCGAACATCGCCACCGTCGGCGGATCCGACGGCAAAAACTGAGGCTCTCCCTGGGCGGAATAACGAACGATTGGCCACAGTTCGAATTTGAACCTGTTCAGCGGCAAATGCTGCTTGCGGCTATCAACAATATATTTCGGCATCTCTTTGCCAAAGGCGGCAAGAAGACCATCTACTACCTGATCGAGCTGCTGAGGAGGTCTCGTGTGCATTTCGCTTTCGAACGCATTCGGGGTGCTGCTGAATCTTTGCGCCGAAAGATACACCCCAGGGACCCAGCCCCAAACGTATATTTTGTCCGAGGGCGTGGTTCGGCTGCGTATGTATTCGCCCGCCTGCTCCCAGTAACCTTTAGCTCCGAACTCGCGCCGCTGCGAGATTTCATTCCAGCGCTGAACATACCCGTTTCGCTTTTGTGGGTATGTCATCCCCGAATATGGGCTTCTCGGCAGGCCGGCAAATATGTGCCACGACATAACTATCATAAGGATAAGTCCGACTATGCCGGTGATGACCCATCTGGTTTTGAATACGGCTTTTGTGAACTTGTCGCGATATACGGCTATCAGATAGCCGCCCGTCATTGCGCCCGATACCGTCAGCGGAAGATAATATTGCTCATACGAAGCCGGGCTTACCCAGACAAATGCCATATCGAGTATCCACCAGATGCCTAATAACAGGGCGAACCTGTCGTAATCTTTCGTCGTGCCTTGTGCGTCGTGTTGTTTCACAATACGCAGGACGCAGGGCGCAGTACGAACAATGACAGCGCCAAGCGCCAATGAGACCGGCAGGCACAGGGCAAGGTAATATCGCAAAACCCTCGGCCACTGTTCAGAAAACGGCATCACGCTTTTTATATTTGCTACGTAACTGCCCGTCTGCGGGGCCGCAGCCGAAGCCTTTGGCAGCAATCCCGCAACAGCGTCCCATACAAAATAAAAAGGCAGTGCCGTCTGCACATGCCAGCCGATTATCCAAATATATAATGGCCCCAATGAAGCCGCCGCGCCTGCCAGCAGCAGCACAATATCAACGCCGGTCTGCTTCCACGTCCTGTGCTTGAATACCGGCTGGGCAATCACAAAAAGCCCCATCGCCCCGATTGCCGATACGCCGGTTTCCTTAAAAAGCGGCGCCCACGCGGCGATTGCGCCTGCCAGCATTCCAAGCCACCACTTCCCTCCCAGTTGCCGCATAATCAGCAGGCTTATCGCCATCACCATACACGCTATCATGTACTGCTCTTTGACGTTGCCGAATTTGGCTATAAGAGGAGCTGAAGTATAAATCGCGGCGACGATTACCCCCACGGCCGCCGGCAGCTTGCCGAAAATCTTCCGCATCGCGACAAACATCGAAACAAAGGCGGCCGCCTGCATAACCGCCTGAATCAGCTTCGGCCCGAATTCGCTGAACCCGAAGAGGCGCACCCCGAGAATATTAACCAGCAGCGTTCCAAGGCCGGCGCTGGGCGCCTCCTCAACGCCGATTTTCGCGCCATTGAGGATGTGCTGCGCGGAATAAACATTGGAGGCGCTGTCGAACGGGTCCGGATAGTTGAACTCAAAATACCGCCCAAGCAAAAAGGGGATGCACGCCAGAATCAAAATTATAATCGTTGAAAATTTAGAATGAACTGAGAATTCCGAGTTTGCAATTTTCCTGTCTTTCTTCATTCTGCATTCTCAATTCTTGACTCATTTGAGGATTTCGCGAATCACGTAAGTCGGCCGGTTCTGGCTCTCGTGATACGTCCGAACCAGCAGTTCCGCCAGCAGGCCCATCAGGATAAACTGCACCGTTGACATAATAAGGACCGCCGTCAAAGTCAGCAGCGGATTCCTGTTCATCGGAAGCTCCTGGGCCGAGAGGAACTTCTGATACAGCACAATCGACCCCGTAAAAATCGCTCCCACTGCGCATGCAAACCCCAACCCTCCGAATATATAAATTGGTTTGGTGGAATATGAGCCGAGGAATTTCACGGTAATCAGGTCGAGCATCACCTTCCATGTCCGCCCAAGTCCGTATTTGGCGACCCCCGCCGTTCTGGGCCTGTGGTTGACCACCATTTCGCAGATGTTCGCCCCGCTCCAGCTCGCCAGCACCGGTATAAACCTGTGCATTTCGCCGTACAATCTTGTCTCCGCCAGGACCTCGCGGCGGTATGCCTTCAGCGTGCAGCCGAAATCGTGCAGTTTGACGCCTGTAATTTTTGCGATAAGCCCATTGGCCACTTTCGAAGGTATCAGCCGGGTAATAGCGTTGTCGTGCCTTTTCTTGCGCCACCCGCTGACCACGTCGTAGCCCTTGTGCAGCTGCTCTATCATTTGGGGTATATCAGCGGGGTCGTTCTGCAGGTCGGCATCGATGGCAATAATTATATGCCCCTGCGAATTGACAAAGCCGGCGCTTAGTGCGGCCGTCTGGCCGAAGTTCTTCCGGAAACGGATAATCTTGACTTTGTCATCGGCCTTGTGCAGCTCGGCTAATATCTTAAAGCTGTCGTCGGTGCTGCCGTCGTCTATGAAAACCAACTCGTATTTGTACTTGTTACCAAGTGCCTGCGTTAGCTGGTTGTATAACGGCTTTATGTTGTCCTGCTCATTCAACACGGGCACCACCACGGATACTTCAGCCGACTGTCCGCTCATAATCTACTCCGCCTTCAGCGAGACCTCGCCCGCCCATAAAGGACGAGGCGGGTCCGAACAAAATTTGGTTTCGTAAATCCCTGCTATGTTAACAGTTATGCAAACAACTGTAAAGTAACGGTCGGCTAC
This sequence comes from Phycisphaerae bacterium, assembly GCA_041308485.1. GTDB lineage: Bacteria > Planctomycetota > Phycisphaerae > Sedimentisphaerales > Anaerobacaceae > Fen-1362. The sequence goes on from JBFZBL010000033.1 coordinate 8,733, forward strand.
TCCAACAAGGCAAATGTTTGACTTTTCGGTCGTCAGGCCCTATCATATTGGGTTGCTTCAATATAATTATCGGTTGAAAGGTCGTGTTTTATGGCAAAAAAAGCGGTTTTGGAACGCAAACCATTTGTGCTGATTATCCGTGACGGCTGGGGCTATAACCCCGACCCCAAGGAGGACGCATATAATGCCACGAAATGCTCAAACGTCCCAACCGATAAAATGCTGATGGCGGAATACCCCAACACCCTGATTCATACCTATGGCGAATACGTGGGGCTGCCCGACGGCACAATGGGCAACAGCGAAGTCGGCCACCAGAATATCGGGGCCGGCAGAATCGTCCCGCAGGAATCCGTACGCCTCAGTCATGCCATCCGCGACGGGTCATTTTTCAAAAACGAACAATTCGCAAACTGCGTCAAATTCGTAAAAGAACACAAAGGCAGAATACATTTTATGGGCCTGTGCAGCGATATAGGCGTTCATTCGCTGCTTGACCATTTATACGGCCTGCTGGAGCTTGCCAAGAGAAACGACCTCAAAGACGTATTCATTCACGCCCTTACCGATGGCCGCGATTCACCGCCCGACAGCGGGGCGGGATATATCGCGGATATCGAGAAAAAGGCCGCCCAAATCGGCGTGGGCAAAATCGCTTCGGTGATGGGCAGATTTTACGCGATGGACCGCGACAGCCGATGGGACCGCGTGCAGAAGGCATACGAGTGCCTGCGAGTGGGCAAGGGATTGCGGGCCAAAAGCGCCGCTGAGGCCGTCGCGAACAGCTACGCAAAGCAGGTTACGGATGAATTCATCGAGCCGACGGCAATTGTTAATCAAGACAATGAACCGATAGGGACAATAGCCGACGGCGACGGCGTAGTGTTCTTCAACTTCCGCGGCGACAGGACACGCGAAATCACCAGGGCGTTTGTCATGCCCGACTTCAAGGAATTCCCGCGAAATGTAAAGCCCGACCTTTATTATGTCTGCATGACCGAATATGACACAACAATTCCTGCGCCTGTGGCGTTCCCGAAGCCGCCCAAAATGAAAAATATCCTCGCGGCTTACTGGGGCTCGCTCGGCTTAAAGCAGTTCCGCTGCGCAGAGACAGAAAAATACGCGCACGTAACATTTTTCTTCAACGATTACACCGAAAAGCCGTTCCCGGGCGAGGACAGACAGATTGTCCCATCGCCGAAGGTGCGGACGTATGATTTAAAGCCGGAGATGAGCGCATATGAGGTCTGCGATGTCGTGTTGCAGCGCCTCGACACAAACCAGTATGATGTTGTGGTAATCAACTTCGCGAACCCGGATATGGTAGGCCATACGGGGGTTCTTGAGGCGGCGATTAAGGCAGCAGAGACGGTTGATGCCTGCGTGGGCAAAATTTTAGCCAAGGTCAAACAAATGGGCGGCGCGGCGATAATAACCGCAGACCACGGCAACTTCGAGAAAATGATAGACGTCACCCCCGACAAGCCGCACACCGCGCACACCGTGGGCGACGTGCCGCTGATTATTTTCGATGAAAAATACAAGGGCAGAAAGCTCCGCTCAGGCGGCATCCTTGCCGATATCGGGCCGACGCTGCTTGATATCATGGGCCTGCCGAAGCCGGCGGAAATGACCGGAACAAGCTTAATCGAAAAATAGCGGATAGCGTGCAGCGTATAGACAAGAATAACAACTATCCGCTATACGCCAAACGCTAAATGTTTTTTTGTGGGCGGGAGAAAAATGGGCCGGATAGTCGTTCTTGACCAGAATATGGTGAATATGATAGCGGCCGGCGAGGTTATCGAGAGGCCCGCCAGCGTGGTCAAGGAATTAGTCGAGAACAGCATCGACGCCGGCGCAACAAAAATCACCGTCGCCGTGGAGGATGGCGGCAGAAAACTCATCTCTGTAACCGACAATGGATCCGGAATGGACGCCGAAGACCTGGCGAGCGCATTCGAGCCGCACGCGACAAGCAAAATCAAGACAAGCGATGACCTGCGGGCGATTTCGACGCTGGGTTTTCGCGGTGAAGCCCTTGCCAGTATCGCATCAATTGCCCAGGTCAAAGCCGTCAGCCGGACGGCGGATGAGCTTTCCGGTAACTGTCTCGAAATCGACTGCGGCGACAAAACGGGACTGATGCCCTGCAGCGCGGATGTCGGGACAACTATCCAAGTCAGGGACATCTTTTATAAATTGCCCGCAAGGAGAAAATTCCTCAAAAGCGCAAACACCGAAATGACCCACATCGTCGAGCAGTTCATAAGAATCGCTTTGGCAAACACGACTATCGAGCTTGCCCTGATACACAACAGCAAAGAACAGTATCGGCTGACCGCACAGCAGGGTCTTCGAGCAAGAATTGCTGAACTGTTCAGTCAGGAGGTCGCGGACAACCTTCTCGAAACCCAAAGCGAAGAAAAAGGGCTGCATATAGCCGCCCTTCTGGGCAAACCCGCAATCGCGACAACAAGTAATCGGCTGCAATATATATTCATCAACGGCCGGTTCATACGCGACAAATTCATCTCACACGCAATCAAAGAGGCGTATCGCGGGGCAATCGACCCGAGCAGGTTCCCTGCCGCGTTTATATTTATCAAGATGCCTCACGAAGATTACGATGTCAACGTCCACCCGACAAAAATCGAGGTGCGGTTTTTTAACGCCAATCTCGTCCACTCGCAGATTCTCGCCTGCCTGCGTGAAAAACTATTGGCGACCGACCTTGATACACTCGCAAGTGTTCCTCAAACTTATGTTCCCCCTATTCGCCGGGATAATAAAGTAGCAGAGGCAATGGAGGAATTTTTCAGACGGCACCGCCCTTCCGGCCAGCGACAACTTGATTTTATTCCCGATACCCGCCCTTCCGGTATTCAACGCATTAACGAATATCGAGAACCGAGTATCGAGAATCGAGCATCGAAATTCCTGCAGATTCACGACTGCTTCATTATCGCAGAAAATGACGATGGGTTTGTTATCATCGACCAGCACGCCTTGCACGAGCGGATTATGTATGAACAGTTGAAAAGACGAGTCCATAATAGTCATCTCGAATCGCAGAAACTTTTGGTGCCGGAAAGTTTCCAACTGACCAAAGAGCAATCGGACACGCTCGAAAACAATTCGCAGCTTTTTGAAAAACTGGGAATCGAGCTTGTGCCATTCGGGCCGAAGACCATCGCCATTCAGTCGTTTCCGGTGTTATTAGCAAAGGCCGAGCCGGCGGATTTTATGCGTGATGTAATTGATATGCTCACCGAAAAGGCCTCTACACTCGATGCGGACAGCTTATTCGATGAGGTTTTGCATATGGCGGCGTGCAAAGCGGCAATCAAAGCAGGACAAAAACTGACCGATGGCGAGATTGAGCATCTCATCGCTGACAAACAAACCATCGAACAATCCAGCCATTGCCCCCATGGCCGACCCACCGTGATTAAATTCACCGTGGCTGAACTCGAAAAACAGTTTAAGAGAACCTGATGAAAAAAGAATGGTATGCCCATTTCATATTGTTCTATATACTACCCATATCTGTGGCAACTCTCACAGGTATATTCGTTTCATCTATATGGAATTTGGCAAAACCCAACCCAAATCCAACCATAACCCAAAAAGATTCTGAAAAGATAGTGGTGCTTTCGCCTAATTTAACTGAGATTGTTTTTGCGCTTGGATTGGGTGATAAAGTTGTCGGCATTTCCAGCGACAGCGACTGGCCAGCAGAGGCGAAAACAAAACCGAAGATGGGGTCATTCTGGCAGCCGAATATCGAGGCAATCATCGCCGCAAAACCCGATTTAGTCGCATGTGAATCCTTCCTTCAGCACAAAGAGGCCGCAGAAACGCTTAAAAGAGCCGGCATAAACGTCCTTTCTTTACGTGTCGAATCAATCGAGGAGCTTTATAATACTATTTTAAGCATAGGTCAGGCGGCCGGCTGCCCGGATAAAGCCGAATTGCTCACCACAAAAATAAAAAGCGACCTCGATCAAATCCGGGCCAAAGTATCCTCCGCAAAAAAAGTCGAAGTCCTTTGGTCGGTGCAGACCGAGCCGATGCGGGTTGTGGGCGTAAAAACATTCGTAAATGAAATAATTGAAATTGCCGGTGGTCAAAACGTTATCGCGCCGACCGGCGACCAGTATCCTTCTGTGGGAACAGAAGCAATCCTGACCAGTGGAGCAGAGGTGATAATTCAGTCAGCAATGGGAACAGAGGAAATCGCAAAACAGCAGGAAACGGCTGAGAAATTCTGGAGCAGGTTCGCCAATCTACCGGCGGTGAAAGATAAAAAAGTTTACGTTATGGAGGCCGACACGGTGCTTCGGCTGGGGCCACGCCTCCCCGGTGGCGCGATGAAGGTCGCAAAATTACTGCACCCGCAAATTTTTGCGCAGACCAATGACCCGAATGGAGATAAAATGCCCAAATGACCGACCTGCTGACGCCAAGACGTTTGATTATCAAAATCGCCCTGTGCGCAATGGCGCTTCTGGTCGTGATGTTCGCGTGTTCGCTCGTGGGTACACAAAAAATATCGCTGTCTGCGGTATTCGCCGGGCCAGGTGACACCGCGGGGCAGAATACCGATTACAATATATACGTCGGCGTCAGAATCCCGCGAATTATTCTCGCCGCTTTAGTCGGCGCGGCTTTAGCGGCAAGCGGAGTCGCTCTTCAGGCAATCCTGCGAAATCCTCTCGCGGAGCCGTATATCCTCGGCATATCCAGCGGCGCAGCGCTTGGGGTTATGACAGCGACTTTAGCGGGGATACGCTTGTCATTTATGGGCGGCTCGCCGATGGCCGGTATGGCGTTTTTGTTCGCCATCGGCACCGTCTGGCTTGTCTGGTTCACGGGACATCTTGCGGGCGGCTCAACGGTGACAAGCCTGCTTCTTGCGGGCGTGGTCATCAATGCCTTCTTTTCAGCGTTGATAATGCTGATGACCTCCCTGATAGACAGCGAGGAACTGCGCTCAACGATTATGTGGCTGATGGGCAGTATCGGCGAAAAAGATTTTACTACGCTGTTAGCCAGCGCGATATTCATTATCGCAGGCATCGCAACACTATTTACAATCAGTCAAAAGTTAAACGTGCTTGCGTTTGGCGCAGGTGAGGCGCAATCTTTAGGCGTCAATCCCCGCAAGATTACTCTCATCGCATTTGCCCTTGCGTCTTTCATAACCGCCGTGGCCGTAGGATTAAGCGGGCTGGTTGGTTTTGTCGGATTAGTCGTTCCCCATTCGGTTCGCCTTGTCTTCGGCCCAGACCATCGTCAGTTGCTGCCGACAAGCGCATTGCTCGGTGCGGCCTTTGTCGTTATCTGCGACACAATCGCCCGCACAATAATTTCGCCCGCCCAGTTGCCTGTGGGGGTAATAACCGCAATCATCGGCGGGCCGGTATTTTTAATCCTGCTTTCGAGATACAGCAAAAAAGTCGGAAATCTGCGATGACCATAGAAGTGCAAAAACTTTGTTTCGCGTATAAGGCACAGGCCGAGATACTGAAGAACCTCAGCTTCGAGATTCCCGCAGGAACGTTTTTATCAATAGCAGGTCCAAATGGCGCGGGCAAGACAACACTTCTGAATTTGCTATCCGGCCTTCTAAAGCCCAGTTCCGGCTTAATCGAATTTGACTCCAAACAGTTAAGCTCGTATTCCGTCAGGCAGCTCGCAAAAAAAATAGCGGTTGTCCGTCAGGAATTTGTCCCTGTCTTCGAGTTTTCCGCGGCACAGATTGTTTCGATGGCGAGAACCCCCTACTTGGGCGCATTGGCATTTGAGACCGATACCGACAGAGAAGCCATAGCTGAGGCATTAGAGATGACCGATACCGCGCGATTCGCCGACAGACCTCTGGGGCATCTCAGCGGCGGCGAACGCCAGCGGGTATTTATCGCGCGCGCTTTGGCGCAGCAGACGCCGATACTGCTTCTCGATGAGCCGACGAGCTTTCTCGATATGAAGCACCAGGTCGGTATCTACGACCTGCTGAAAAAAATGCAAATCGAAAAACAAAAGATGATTGTATCGGTAACGCACGATATCAATTTAGCCGCACAATACAGCGATATGGTTCTGCTGCTGGCTGCGGACGGCTGTTATAACTTCGGGCCAACGCGGGAAATTCTTACAACCGAGCGAATCGAAAACATTTTCGGCGTAAAAACCTTATCCGCGCAAATCGGCCAGACAAAATTCTTCTTCCCATTGGGCAAGTTCACAAAAAATAGTTCTTAACCGAAACAGGCTAAAATGCAGCGGCGCAGCATCAGAGATTATCCTGACGCCGTCTGTCCTTGACGAATACTTCCGGCAGTCCGAAAAATTTCCGCCTGTAAAACGGGAGCCCCTCTGGAAACACTCCCTCACTGACATAACGCACGTCTTCTATCGAATAAAATGCATGAGGATTAAAATTGCGTATTATTTCCTCGATCTCCTCTATGTGTCCGCGCTTGACTACCGTAAATATCAGGTGCACCATGCCAGTGCTGCCATGGGCCGGTACGCTAGTTACGCCATAGCCGCCGTCCCGAAGTCCCGTTATTAACTTCGCCGCGTCCTGACTGGTGATAATCCTGATAACCACCTTGCCAATCGCGATACGCTCTTCAACAATGATACCTACAAAATTGCCTAACGCGAAACCGCCTGCGTATGCAATATAACAAATCGGATTATGCATATTCTGCATAATCTTCGCCATCACTGTAATCCATATCAAAACCTCGAAAAAACCAAGCATCGGCGCAAGGTACTTGTGCCCGCGCGACAGCACAATAATCCGCATCGTGCCGATTGTTACGTCGCAAATCCTCGCAAGAACAATCAGCAGCGGCAGGACAACGTATGTAAAAGTAGCAGAATCATAAAATGACATAGTTAAACCTCAACATCTCGCCGTGCCCTGTCTGAAGTCCACAAAAACAACCAATGTGTTCCTTATTTATCTGCCTCGTTGCTGTCCTTACCAAAGCCAAGCGTCTTTTTAAGGCCGTTGGAAATATTGCCCCCGCTTTTTGCGACATCCACAAAAAATCCCAGAGAGGCCTCCTTAACGTCCCCAATCGGCTGCTTACGAATCAATTTGCCTGTCGGGTCAGACCAGTTTCCTTTAATCTGAAGACGAACCAGCTTGTCTTTAAAGTTCAGAAACCAGTTCGCAACAGGTATTGTGCCGATGATTTTTTCCAGACCTTTCAGCGGTATTCCTACAACATACATGTCAAACTCCCCGCTGTTCAGGTCTACCTTGCCGCCCTGTTCTACCTCTATGGCACTGAAACTGTTGGATATATGCCCCCGCGCAATCGTCATCCTTGGCCCCCACAATCTGAAAACAAACTCCATATCGGACAGGCCGCCAAGTTTATACTCCGATGCTCCGATAATGCTGAACAGCTCGCCAGCCAGAGGCATTCGCCATAAATCGGCGTCATCAATAAGCGCCTCCCCATATCCGCGGATATCGTCAGGAGCACCGATGTCCCCATGGAGCTCAAGATTCAAAAGACCGGTTCCTTTTGAAAGTTTCCTCGATGTTTCCGACAGCTCGGTCAGGCGGACCATATCGATTCCTTTAAACTGCATATTTGCCCCGTATGCTGTCGGCCCCGACTGCCTGATGTCCAGATAAAATTCTCCGTTAAAACTGCCGTCGCAAAATACCCCGTTTAATTTTTTCAAATCCAAACGGCGCTTTGCAGCCTCAAGCACGGCGTTTGCATCGCTGACGACAATGCGCTGACTATTACGTATTGTCCAATCGCTGAATTCTACCGTTCCCCGGGGCCACAAACTTTCGGTATCAGAAAATCTGCCCCGCACAGCCAGTTCGGCATAGATTTGCCCGTCACAGTTCCACTCTGCCGGCACGCCCGCCGCCGACAGCAATACCTGCATCTCCTCAGGGGTTGTCTTTTGCGCAAATTTAAATCCCATGTTCACATCGCCGTCTGCCAAATCAAAAACGCCGCTTATTTTCATCAGATACGTATCGTCTATCTTGTTGTTGCCGATGCTTAGTTTGTAAAGTCCTTCGGCTCTCGCGACATCTGCGTACAGCCGGTCAAAAACCGCCTCCGACTTGCCGCTCGCGGCTCTGACGGTTATATTCTTTATTCTCATATACTCCAGGCTTGGCGGACCGGCCTGCTGGGCTTGTTCCGTTCGCACCGGCATATCCAGCTTGCCGCCTTCCGCCCGCAGCCGCACGTCAAGATGTTCAACTTTAACTATTCTGGCGGCCGATGTTAAGCTCGGCCAGTTCCCTAAAACAAGCTCAACGGCGTTCGCTTTCATCACTACCGCCCCGGCATGGTCGCAAAAACTTATATCTCTGACGAACATGATGCCATCATATCCGAAATCAATCTCGCCGACTCGAATTGGACCGGACCAGAAACCCGTCAGGGCCTGCTGAACCTTCATCGCAACATACGCGGGGCCAAGCCAGAACCTCACCGAAACGTGTAAAAATATCAAAAAAAGAACAAGACAAATGCACACCCATCTTAAGGCTGCATTCAACGAACGTCTGCTATAAGCGCGCGAAATTGCCATTTTGTTAATCCGAACACATTGTCCTTTTTCTGCAGATTTCGGGGTTATTGCTGCTGGAACTTATCCGAGCCTCCGTAAATGAAGCGGAGTTCGCCGACATTCGGAACAATAGCCAGAGGAAATTTCGGGAAAGGTTTGAAGCCGGCGGGCCAATACACGAACAGGGCCTTGCCTATGAGGTATTCGCGAGGAACAATGCCCTCGGCGTACATTTTACCGTTGTTCCCCTTGCCCGGCCGTGCCCACCATCTGCCGTCTTCACTGCGAGGGCTGTTATCTCCCAGCATAAAGAACTGGTCCGCCTCGAGCGTCAGCGGGTTGCCCTCGGTGGCCCTGCCCGGCTGGTTGTTGTTCGGGTTCCTGCCGGTATAGTGAATGTCCCTGAACAACGCCAGATGCGAAACCGTGATGTCGCCCGCCCCGAAAATCCGTGTCTCCGGTTCGATATCCGTTCTTCTGGCCCCGACATCATTGGGCCCGCGCCCAAGGTCTTTGGTCAGTTTCTCGCCGTCAAACTCCAGCACCAGCTGGTGGTCAGCATTCGAAAACCTGAACATCCTTTGGCTTTCAACCGCCAGCGGGGCAATCGTTTTAGTCACCAGCACCTGCTCTGAGCCATCCGCGAGCCGTGATATTGTCATTTGTCCCGCAAAATCAACCCGGCCCTTGTATTGTATCCCGTATTTGCTCAATGACGCCCCCGCAAGCCCCTCAGGCCGGCTCGAATTGACCCAAAAACGGACCATCAGGTCGCTGCAGTAAGGCATAAATTTGTAATCAACAGTCTCATCGTACGCGTATGTCGCCCTGAAATCATTGCCGCGCGTCGTATCGTAAACAAGTGAATGTTCTTCGCTGGGCCTGCTGTTGAGCCGGAAAATCGTCGGGCTGTCGTCCGCCGCAGTCCACTTCGAGCCTTCGTCATTCCTGAACGGCCGCTGCCAGGTATGCCTGTTAAACGCCGGCTCCTCGGGCCGGGCCGGCTGGTAATCATTGTCGTAAATAGGCATCCACAACTCTTTCTGGACCTTCGGCGGTTTTATGCTTATTTGCCCGTTGATATAAACGTCCCCGTCGATTATCTCGACTGTCTCGCCGGGCCGGCCGGCCAGCCGTTTTATATAATTCTCCGACGGTTCAAGCGGGTTCTTGAATACCACCACGTCGAACTGCTTCGGCTCTTCAAACTGATAAATGCTTTTCAGCACCAGTATCCGGTCGCCGCTCGAAGGCGCCACCTCGCCGGCGGTAATCTGATAATACCCGCAGCTCGGACAGCGGGAATACTCCTGCCTGGGCTGTTGCCCCCCGAGCCGTGCCGGCGCGTAAATATTTTGTCCGTAGTAGTACTTGTAGCCGCACTGTGTGCATCGCATGGTGTAATGCGCGCCCATAAGCGTGTCGGCCATACTGCCCGTCGGGATGCGAAACGCCTCCATCACAAACGCGCGAAACACAAACGCCAGCGCAAAGGCCGTTATAAGCCATTCGAATGTGTTGGCTATCTCAGCCGCGCGGTTTCTCGGTTTTGTTTCAATTTCATCGGCCATAAATTTTCAGCAGATATCTCCGCTGTCAGGGATAAAGAGGATTATTATGCAGCCAACTACACTGCGGGTCAACTATAACCGCGCCGCAGTTTTGATTATATCAGCAAACATCATAAGAAATATTGCACCGTTACTCGCCGCTACCGGCACCGGGAACTCGCCTCATCGGGCTGGTGCCCCCGGCAGGGCGTTCGGTCTGGTTCTGCTGCGCACCGCCTGTCCGGGGTGTTCTTCGCTGCTGCCGTTCCCCTGCCTGCTGCCGGCGCTCTTCTTTCAATTCATTCTCAAGTTTGGTAACCAGTTTATTCAGGCGGTCCTGCCTCTTCTTCAATACCAGGTCTATCGCCTCTACGGTGTTTGCGTCATTCTCGGCTGCGGCAACTTTTCGCAGAAATCTCAATTCCGCGACAACCACAAGATCGGAAGAGCACAC
>JBFZBL010000034.1:0-7128 GCA_041308485.1 Phycisphaerae bacterium
CCGAGTTTCGTCGCGGTGGTCGCCAGCCCCAGCCCCACAGTCGCCCACCACAGCAGAAAATAAGGATTCGAAACCGTCAAAACCACCCCCGCCCAAACCGGCCTGTCCTCTTTTGCACCCGCCTGTCTCTCAACAGAATGCGATGCCGCCCTGAACATTCCGTATGCCATATAAAGCAGGATAAGACCGCCCGCGATGCCGATGACAATTTGCGCTGATGTCTTCTGGAAAATCGCCCCCAGCCCCAGGACAATTAAAATCATCAGGGGAAACTCAACAATGCCGTGCCCCACCGCCACTAATGACCCAGCCCACCGGCTACGTGTCCCCATCGTAATCGCAGTAGCCGTAACAGGCCCCGGCTGCATCGCGCCAGATATCGAAATGATGAATACCTGAACTAAAAACCAAATCAATTCCATTACACGTATCGCTTACTCTCCGATGATTTTGACTAATGCCCGTTTTTTCCGTTTGCCGTCGAACTCGCCGTAGAAAATCTGCTCCCAGGGACCGAAGTCCAGTTTGCCTTCTGTAATCGCCACAACAACCTCTCTGCCCATAATCGTCCGCTTCAAATGCGCATCGGCGTTGTCCTCATAGCCGTTATGGTGATACTGTGAATATGGCTTTTCAGGCGCAAGTTTTTCAAGCCACGTCTCAAAATCCTGATGCAGGCCTGATTCATCATCGTTAATAAAAACGCTTGCCGTAATGTGCATCGCGTTGACTAAGCAAAATCCTTCTTTGACGCCTGATTCGGCCACGCACTGCTCAACTTCGCCGGTGATATTGATAAAGTCCCTGCGATGCGGCGTATTGAACCAAAGCTCTTTTCTATAGGTTTTCATAGCTTTTTGCTCCAGTTGACCTGTGATTTGCGGCATTGTAGCAGGTTTCTGGAAACCGTGGAATAGCGTTCCTAATATCCGTAAATTCAATTGACCGAAGGCGTAAAATTTGTGATTATATTTAGCTGGGCTTGACGACCTGTTTGTTGCGGAGGGGTTTTTTAGGGCTGAACTTGTCTTATAAGGGCCAAACGAGTGGCACATAGTCAAAATATGAACGTCGAAGACGCGGTTTTAGTGCAAAAATGGCGTAAGGGTGATACTAACGCCATCGAAAAACTTGTCTGCAAATACCAGGGCCGAATCTATAACCTCATATTGAGAATCTGCTCAAATCCCGACGATGCCGCGGAACTATTGCAGGATACGATTGTCAAACTAATAGAGAACATTGACAAGTTTCAGAGTCGAAGCTCATTTTACACCTGGGCGTTCAGAATCGCGGTCAACCTGACGCTGAACTACCGCAAGAGAAAGGCAACGGTCGGATTTACCTCGCTTGATGCCGAATCGGCTGCGGACGACAAACAGGCCAGGCAGGGTCTGGCGGCGATTTTATCGGACGATAAGTCTCCTGACCCCGCTCAGGTCGCTGAAAACAAGGAACTTTGCGAACTGATACAAAAAGGTATCGGCAAGCTGGATGACGAGCACAGAGCAATCATTGTGCTGCGGGATATTGAAGGAATGGATTACGAGCAAATAGCGGAAGTTCTGGGCACCGAGTTGGGCACGGTCAAAAGCCGGCTCAGCAGAGCCCGCGCCGCGCTGAGGCAGATTCTGGAGGCCTTATGAATTTTGAACAAAACCCAAAAATTGAGGAATTGCTGAATAGTTACATCGACGATGAGTTGTCATCTGATGAGCGTTCGCAGGTGCAGCGCCTTATCCATGAAAACCCCACTATCGCACAACGCTTAAAACAGCTTGAAAGATGCAAGGCGCTGGTAAGCTCACTGCCCCCTGCCGAACCGCCCGCCGAGGTAGTCGCAGGAATCAAACAACTGCTGCGAAACCGCTCGACAGGCGCAATCGCCTCCGAAAACGCAAAACAACAAGGTGCGCGTCACCTGTTCATCCGACAGGTCATGGCGGCATCGATAATAATCGGGCTTGTGGGTATTTTTGCCGCAGTGGTTTATAAAATTGTCGGACCAGCGGAAACCGCTTCGCCGATTGTCGCGGTTCAACCGGCGCCCGCCTTCAAACCGGAAGTAACACCTGTGGAAACAAAAACAGTCGCCGTCACCGCTGCTGAAAACTCGACAGGCATAGGCATTTACTCGCTGCAGCTGCAGACCGCCGAATTTGCCGCGGTTGACGCTTATGTAAATAAGCTGCTCGAAGAAAGCCCCTGGCTGCGATACGAAGCGACAAAGAATGAACCGGGTAAAAGCGACTACAGAATCCTCTGCAGCGTAGGCGGCCTTGAGGCGATGATGAGCGATTTGGCGCCGGTCTGGTCAAAGTTCGATTCGACAAAGCTGATTGTGCGCACCGATAACGTCGGCGAGTATGTCACCGTCATGTCCGTAAGGCCGCAGCAGATTGCCGATATTGCCAGACAGGATACAATCGATAAACGCATAAAACTGGCGAATAATTTCGCCACGATAAACAGCGTCGAACGAATAATGCCCGACGAAAAAATGCTCGCCGCGACGGAGCGGTCGATGCCCGAACTGACAACCATCCCCAAGCCGGTCCTGACCTCGGGCAGCAAAAACACCGTAACTGCCCCCAAAGGCGCATGGGACCAGGTTCAGGTTGATTTGAATATCGTCGTCACCGGTCACAAATAACAATGCTGAACCAAAACGATTGCTGCCTTGTTGTTGTGGATGTTCAGGGCAAGCTCGCCCAGTTGATGCACGATAAAGAGACGCTCTTCAAAAATATTCGCATCCTCATTCAATCCGCAAAAATTCTCAATATCCCCATATTGTGGTGCCAGCAGGTCCCGGAGTCGCTGGGCCCAACAATTCCCGAAATCGCGGAACTGCTTACCGATAACCAGCCGATAAACAAGTCCTGGTTCAGTTGCCTCGGTTGCGAGGAATTTAAAATCAAACTCGAAAAACTCGGCCGCAAACAGGTTTTGATTTGCGGCATCGAAACTCACGTCTGCGTATATCAAACCGCGGCAGATTTACTCGCGAAACATTATGAGGTCGATTGTGTTGCCGATGCTGTGTCATCACGCACGCCTTCAAATAAAGACATCGGCCTGAAAAGAGTCGCCGCCGAAGGCGCAAGCATAAGCTCTACCGAAATGGCCTTATTCGAAATCCTCAAATCCGCGGAACATCCGCAGTTTAGACAAATCGCGAAACTGGTGAAGTAACATCAAAGCCGGCGCAAAGAAAAACCCCCGGTCATCCGGGGGTTAAAAACTGCCGTGGGGTGTGCAGTTGGCTATTCGAGATTCAATGCCTCGGCGAAGGTGGTCAGGTTGTTGGCCCATTTCTGGGCTTCGTTTATGTCGATTTTGTCCGCCTTAACTAATCGGGCAAGGTGTCTTTCCATCGTAATCATCTTCTCATCGTACCGATTCGTGGTCTTGGTCTGGAGCTGCGAATACATCTGCTCGACCTTGCCTGTTCTAATAAGGTTGGCGGTAGCATAGTTATTGTTAAGAATTTCCATCGCGGCGACCCGGCCTTTGCCGTCTTTTCTCGGGATGAGTTTCTGACTGATTATATACGCCAGGCCAAGCGACAGCTGGTTTCGCACTTCGTTTTGCCTGCCTGGCGGGAAGTAATCGAGTATGCGCATGATTGTGCCTGAAGTATCCCTTGTGTGCAGCGTAGAGAAAACCAGATGCCCCGTTTCAGCCGCCATAAGCGTCATCGCGATTGTTTCCGCGTCGCGCATTTCGCCGACGAAGATTATATCGGGGTCTTCGCGGAGCATCGAGCGCAGGCCGTCGGCAAACGAATAGACGTCCCTGCCGATTTCCCGCTGCGAGACCAGTGAATGTCTCTGCTCAAAAATATATTCAATCGGGTCTTCGATGGTGATTATCCGGCAGGCGCGTTCCTCTGTTATCCGGTTAATCAGCGACGCGATTGTCGTCGATTTCCCCGCGCCCGTCACACCTGTAACCAGAACCAGACCGTGCTTGCGATTTATAATGTCCTTCCAGATGTCATTGGGAAACCCGGACCTCTCCACCGGCGGTATATCGGTTGACAATGCACGAATGGCCGCGCAAATGCCGTCATTTTCTTTGAAGACGTTTATTCGGAAATGTGTTGCGGCCAGCCGATATGAGCAGTCAACACTGTGCATCTCGCGTAATTTATTTATGTTCACATCGCTCAACAGGGGCAATATTAACTGTTCGGCCATTTCCTGCGTCAACGGCGGGCCTTTGAACTTGGAAAGGTCGCCATCGATGCGATAACTGGGCGGAGCGCCAACCTTGAGGTGCAGGTCCGAAACCCGCATCGTACCCATCTGCTCAAAATAGGTGAGCATATCATGGATACTCAATAGCCCCATATCCTCTGTAGGATATACGCCTTTTGTGACGTCGTGAACAACCGCTTTTGTGCTTTCGTGAACAACCGCCATTTTATGTTCCTTATCAAAAATCAAAAACCATACAAATTATAAGTTCTGGAACCGCGGCTTCCAAAAGCTTTGCGCGCAGTAACAGCCGCTGGGTGTGTATCGTCAAAAAACAGGGGGAGCATAAGCTGAATATGGCGTTTTGGCGTTGTTTTTTTGGGACGATTATTTGGCCTTTGCGAGCCATTCGTTGAGGTTTTTGGCTAAAATTTTGACGTCCCTTTTGGTCATTATGTGGTCGATGATTGCGGGCGGTATTTTGAGGTTAACCATTGCCTTTTGCGCACGCTCCCAAAGCCGGGCTTTTTTGGCATCGTTGTCGGCTAAAAACAGCTCGCCGACTAATTCGCTTAACCGGCCCAGGGCGATATCGCTGAGATTATTGTAGTAACTCGATATTACGTCTTTCTGATACGATGAATATTCCTGTTTAGCCATTTTCTCGTTACCCGTCGTTAGTATGTCGTATATCGTACTGAGGATAATTTTGCCTCAAACCGGCTAAGAAATCAAGCATTCTCCGGCTGCGCTGAAATCGAGCGGTTTCCACTGGCATTGGTGCTGTGGTTGGGTATAATCTTGCGAAAGTGCCGGCCAGGACGGCCGCAGTTAATAGTCATTGAGGATATGAGCGCAAAGGCAGCAAAACTGATTTTGATTGCGATTGCAATGTGCGTCCCGCTCGGTTCGGCATATGCGATTGACAACATACATGCGAAAGCATTCGCGGGCCGCGACGTTCAAATCACCGCGGACAAATTAACTAACTATCACGACGCCAACGGCATAGACATCCTTGTCGCCGAGGGGAAGTTCTCGATTACAGCAGGCGCGGATACCTTCGCCGGCGAAAGGGGCGTTGTATGGCTCAAAAGAAGTCCGGCAACCAAAAGTGTCGGCGTCTGGTGCTATGTGTCGGACAGGGTCTCCGCGAAAAAGGGTATCGGGACCAGCTTGGCTGGGCTTAACTGGGTAACAATCGAGAAAGGCAAGGTGATAGTAATCCGGTTCGAGGCGACCGGTGAGATATTCGCCACCGCCAAAACAATTGAGAAAGGCGACATCCGCGAGGATGGATTTTACATTCAGGCGTTCGCAGCAACAGCAAAGGCACACAAAACTTTCCCCGATGAGTGCGGGGCGGTCTCGCCGCCGGCACAGTTAATGCCCGCGGCAGTGCAACCTGAACAAATTCCACCAGCAGCACAGCCTGAACAAATCCCGAAAGCAGAAAAAACCAAGGCAAAGCCCCCCTCTGCCAAACCGGCCGCGACGCCGGCAGCCGAGGCCAAGCCGGAATCAGGTGCATTCGGATTTCTTGACCGGCTGTTCGGCCCGCCGAAAAAACCGCAAACGCCAATAGAGAAAGTCCCACAGCTGGTGAAAATAAAATATCCGGTGAATCTGGCGCCGGCGGGAGAGCAAGAACCCAACATCGAATGGGGCGGTTCGACAAAAGGCGAGGAGTTCGCCACGGTAATCGGGCGGTTCTACCTGTGGCAAAAACAGGATGAGACCGGCCGATTGCTGGAGATGCAGGCGGATGCCGCGGTTGTATTCTACTCAGGAGAAAAACTTGGCCCAGACGGAGAGTCGGGCAAGGCAAAGGACATCGGGGCCAGGGGAACTATAAAGGCAATTTACGTTCGCGGCGACGTGGTTATGACGGAGGGACTGCGAACGATACGGGCAGATGAGATATATTATGATTTCGAGAATAAAAGAGGACTGGCGGTCAACGCGACCATACGAACTTTTGACGTCGTGCGCGGGATTCCAATATATGTTCGTGCGGCCAGAGTAAGGCAGCTGGCGGAGGGTAAATTCGCGGCTGATAACGTCGTTCTGACAACCAGCGAATTTGCCGTGCCCCAGGTTTCGCTTCAGGCATCGAGCATACTTCTTACTGATACGACAACGATAGACCAGGCCGGAGCAATCGGCAGCCAGCCAAAAGACAGTTCCTATGATGCCCAGATGCGCGATGTCCGGCTCAAAGCGGAAGACGCAACAGTGTTTTACTGGCCCTTTATGCGGAGCAACATGGAAAGGCCGGATGTACCCTTTAAGAGTTTACGCGTAGGCAATGATGGAATCTGGGGAACTACGGTAGAGAGCCGATGGTATTTGTCGCGCCTATTGGGCCTGCGCGAGCCGGAGGGAACAAATGGAACATTCGATTTGGATTACCTCAGCGACCGGGGCGTCGGCACGGGAATGGACGTGGATTACGAACAGGAGAACCGCCTGGGCAAAATCAGCGGCTACCTGATAAACGACAGGGGCGAAGACCGGCTCGGACGGGCCGACTTCAGGAAAAACCTCGAGCCGCCGGAAGATTTGCGGGGAAGATTCAACTGGGTGCATCGGCAATTTATGCCTTACAACTGGCAGGTTACCACAGGCATTGACTACGAATCGGACGAAAACTTCCTCGAAAGCTACTACCGTCATGAGTTCAACACAGGTGATAACCGCGAAACATATATTCACCTGAAAAGAATCGAAGACAACTGGGGACTGGCGTTTTTGGCCAAGGGTCGAATCAATGACTTCGCTGATGAACTGGAAGAGGCGCCGACGGGCGAATATCACCTGACGGGACAATCGATTTTTGACGACAAAATGACGCTATACAGCGATACGCAGGGAGGGCGATACAGACAGCGGATAGGCGATGACCACTCGACGGCGATGAACGAGG